>JAYRHW010000152.1:0-8750 GCA_041907145.1 Bdellovibrionota bacterium | reverse complement strand
GACTATGGTCACTATGGTCCCCTATTCGTTCGCATGGCATGGCATAGTGCCGGCACCTATCGTATCGGCGACGGCAGAGGCGGTGGTGGGCGAGGTCAGCAGCGTTTTGCTCCGCTGAATAGCTGGCCCGACAACGTGAACCTCGACAAGGCTCGCCGACTGCTTTGGCCGATCAAGCAAAAGTATGGCCGTAAAATCTCATGGGCCGACCTCATGATTTTGGCGGGGAACGTGGCTTTGGAAACCATGGGCTTCAAGACATTCGGCTTCGCCGGGGGGCGTGAGGATGTATGGGAACCCGATATGGATGTTTACTGGGGTAGCGAAAAAACCTGGCTCGGCGGCGATGTCCGCTATGCCAGCAGCGCGGCCTCAACCAGCGGCAACCCACCAGGGCGCAACCTTGAAAATCCCCTCGCTGCGGTGCAGATGGGGCTCATCTATGTAAACCCTGAGGGCCCCGACGGCAAGCCCGATCCAGTGGCAGCCGCCAGGGATATTCGCGAAACATTCGCCAGAATGGCAATGAACGACGAAGAAACGGTAGCGCTCATCGCCGGAGGCCATACCTTCGGTAAGGCGCATGGAGCCGCAGCCGCGTCTCATCTCTCGGTAGATCCGGAGAAGGCAGGAGTAGAAGCTCAAGGCATTGGGTGGAGCAATGCGTACGGAAGCGGCACTGGCGGTGACACCATCACCAGCGGCCTGGAAGTGACTTGGACCACGACTCCGATCAAGTGGAGCCATGACTTTTTCAAGCATCTCTTTGGTTATGAATGGGAACTGACCAAGAGCCCGGCCGGCGCCTTTCAGTGGAAACCAAAGGGCGGCACGGCAGCCGGAACGGTGCCCTCGGCCCATGACTCCTCGAAGCGGATAGCTCCATCGATGCTCACGACCGATTTATCGCTGCGATTCGATCCGGCCTACGAAAAGATCTCTCGGCGCTTTATGGATCATCCCGATGAATTTGCCGATGCATTCGCGCGGGCCTGGTTCAAGCTGACTCACCGCGATTTAGGGCCGCGTTCCCGCTATCTCGGGTCAGAGGTGCCAGCCGAAGAACTTACCTGGCAGGATCCCATTCCCGCTGTGAATCATCCGCTCATCGACGAGAAAGACAGTGCAGCATTGAAAACGAAGATCTTGGCCTCGGGACTATCAGTCTCCGAGCTTGTCTCTACTGCCTGGGCTTCTGCCAGTACCTTCCGAGGCTCGGACAAGCGCGGCGGCGCAAATGGCGCCCGCATACGCCTCTCACCGCAGAAGGACTGGGCGGTCAATGAGCCACAGCGGCTTTCCAAGGTGCTCTCCACATTGGAGCGCTTGCAGAAGGATTTCAATAGCGCGCAGCCGGGCGGCAAGCGAATTTCGCTCGCCGATCTCATAGTGCTTGCAGGCTGTGCCGGCGTTGAGCGGGCCGCGAAGAATGCGGGGCAGGAAGTTAAGGTCCCCTTCACTCCCGGCCGCATGGACGCTACGCAGGAGCAAACCGACTCCGAGTCGTTCAAGGTACTCGAGCCTCTAGCCGACGGATTCAGAAACTTCCAAAAGGCCCCCTTTGCAGTTTCGTCCGAGGAGCTCTTGCTTGACAAAGCACAACTGCTGACATTGACGGCGCCTGAAGTGACGGTGCTCATTGGCGGATTGCGGGTGCTCAACATCAACTACGGCGGCTCTCAGCATGGCGTTTTCACCAAACGTCCCGAGGCCCTAAGTAACGACTTCTTTTTAAATCTCCTGGACATGAACACAGCATGGAAGGCGGCCCCGCATGATACCGATGTATTCGAAGGTCGTGACCGAAAGACCGGCGAGACAAAATGGACCGCTTCGCGCGTCGATCTGATCTTCGGCTCCAATTCGCAGCTTCGCGCCATCTCCGAAGTCTACGGTTGCAGCGATGCCCAACCGAAATTCATTCAGGATTTCGTGCGGGCGTGGGACAAGGTCATGAACTTGGATCGCTTCTGAATCCTGTGCAGTACCCATGCTCTCGAGAATTCTTCCAAGCATTTTATCATCGAATTGGCGGAGGTGCTTCAAGGTATCGCTCACTCTTATCCTCGTCGCCTTCTGTCACGTTTCTGGAGGCATCGTCGATAGCTGCCGCGCCGAGGGGATTTCCAAAATATTCGAGGGAAAATCCTATGCGGTCTACAGAGTTGATTTGGAGCGTCAGCAGCTAGAACTTTGGTCCAGGGACAACACGGGCGCCCGCCTTCGAAATGCTGGTGAAATCAAAGCCTTTGCTGCAGCACTGAGCAAGCGTCTAATCTTTGCGACTAACGCAGGAATTTTCGATCAGTGGTTCACTCCGCTTGGACTTTACGTTGAAAAACGCAGGGAAGTCGTGCCACTAAACACAAAAAGTGGCCCAGGTAACTTCTATCTGAAGCCCAACGGAGTTTTTGCTCTTCATGGGAGGGAGGGCTTCATACTCGGCACCGATGCCTACAATGCAGGCTTGAACCTTGACTATGCTACTCAGTCTGGCCCCCTTCTGGTCATTGCTGGTTCCATCAATTCTGCGTTTGACCCTAACTCCAAGAATCGACTGGTGCGAAGCGGGGTTGGTGTTCGCGGGAAATCGGAAGTTTTGTTCGCGATTTCGAATGAACCCGTAAGCTTCTACGAATTCGCCGCTCTCTTTAGAGACGGACTTGGATGCCGGTCGGCCTTGTACCTGGATGGAGTAATTTCAGGGATGTATGCACTGGATCTTCAGCGAGAGCAAACATCTGGAGATTTCGCCGCCATGTTCACTGTCTTTGACGAGCCGGCAGCGAATGCGACTGTCGCTCGGTAGCAAATGCAGAGGCGAAAGTCGAGTTTGTTGCCACTACTCTTACGAGTAATGGCAACACTTCCCTATCCTGCGTTGCGTCTACTTGCTGCAGCTAGACTTGCCAGCCCGAATATTTAGCCCAGTACCGGTTTCGAGAAATGATTTCAGACTCGACAATACTCGCGGCCATCCTCCAGAAACTTTATTCGCCATGATCGAATCGGAAGCCAGTTCGCTATGGGTAACCTTCAGACACACCATGTCTTCTATCGTCTCGAGTTCAAAGGTAACCTTGGAAACGTCGGTGGGATTACTCGGCTCTGCCCATGTGAACACGAGCCGCTGGGGAGGGGTGCATTCTATTACCTCGCCCGTAATTCTGACTGACTTTTCAGCCCCATCTACGTGTTGCCATTTAGATCCCTTTCGCCAGTCTGATATGTTCTCATGTTGCCCCCAATACTGACGGGTAAACTCCGGAGTTGTGATTGCGGCCCAGACCTTTTCCACTGTACTTCGAATATAGGTGGTGTAAACCAAATTGATATTGCTCATGACTATTTCTCCTCCAAAGCCTGTTTAAGATTGTATAGTGCGGCCAAACGCGCCTTTTCAAACTTCCCGATCCAGCGCATATAAATTTCATTAATTGGTACTGGATTTAGAAAGTGCAACTTTTCGCGTCCCTTCTTTACTGTCGCGACTAGGCCGGCCGCCTCCAGTATTGCAAGGTGCTTGGTAACGGCCTGACGACTCATGTCATGCTGCTCACACAGTTGCCCAAGAGTCAGGCCGCTATGTTTCCGAAGACGATCGAGCAGCTCCCTGCGACTCGCGTCGGCAAGAGCTTTGAAGACTTTGTCATCAGCTCCATTTGCCATATATTCATTATATGCAACCATATGGTTGCATGTCAAGAAGGGCTAAAGGCTAGTCCTTGTACTCGAATAAAATGATTCAGCAGCCGAAGGCTGTCGAATTTGGCTTAGAGATAATGGAATCGTACAAACGAAGTCATAGAACTGCGGGTAATGGGAGAGAAATCGAATGGGGTGGAGTATCTAAACTTTTTGAAACCGGCTAAAAATGCAGGCTTTGTGAAGTCATGCACCTATTTTGCGCCCACTTTGGCGTAATTTAGGAATTCCGTGAAACGTCCTGAGATACATTATCCATTGCCATTTGGGACGCCGAAATTAATCGGGGTGGGCGCTACCCCACCCCCAAATAGCGTCATGCTGCTTTTGCCAAACCTTGCGTGCTAACTAACGGGAAATCAATCTCCGTTCCGGCAATATGGTTAAAGTAGTTAGTAAAGATATTGATGCAGGTCACCGCTACCATATCCACAATTTCACTCTCGCCATAACCGGCAGTACGCACCGTCTGCACATCAGCGTCAGATACATGACCACGAACTTCAACGATTTTTCGAGCAAAGACCAGCGCTGCCTGCGTCTTGGCATCGCCCGACTTTGCTTGTAAGTTCTGAGCAAGCTCACCTTCAGAAATCTTATTCATCTTACCAAGTGCAGTATGGGCAGAGGCGCAATAATCGCAGCCGTTAGCTCCGGCAACTGCTAGTGCTATCTGCTCTCGTAGTCCACTGCTCAATTTGCTGTTACTAAGTGCCCCAAGAGCACCAACAAATACGCCAAGCGCCGCAGGAGAGTGCGCCAAGGTCGTAAACAAGTTTGGTGTTCCACCAAGCATTTTCTTTACGCCTGCAAGCAGCTCTTGTGATTTAGTATCGGGAGTTAAATTAGGTTGAATCCGTGTCATATCTTTCCTGTATATCTCAATGGCTCAATTGCCTACCCTCGAAATATACATACAAGTCTGTCTATTGTCAAGGAGCGAATAGACAGACCTGTATGTTTTTGATAATATGCTACTAGAAGATCTTAAGGAGGAAGGCTGAACATGGAGCAGCTAACTAGTAATTACAGGGACTTACGCACAGAAGATCCTAGTAGCCTCTCGGCTAAAGAGAAAATTCTTCGTACTGCAATAATCCTCTTTAATGAGCATGGCGTTCATACAACCGGCATAGATCGCATCATTGCTGAGTCTGATGTCGCTAAAATGACCTTCTACAAACACTTCCCCTCTAAGACCGATCTCATTATTGCCTATCTCCAGATCAAGCATGAAGCGAGGTTTTCGAACCTAAAGAAGCATACGGAAGATAAAAGCGCTGATCCTTTCAAGCAGATTCTTGGTGTATTTGATGCGTTGCATGAATGGTTCGAGGAACCAGATTTTAATGGTTGTCCATTTGTTCGAGGGCTCACTGACTTCAACCTAGAACGAGATCCTCTCATTTGTACTCAAGTTGAGACTCACTTTTCTCAATGGAGCTTATTTTTCAAGGAGAGACTGACGAAAATTCTCAAGCCTTCTAAGGTCGAAGCAGCACTCTTGCAGTTGATGACTTTAGTTGTTGGTACGGTTGCAATGGCACTCGCAACTAAAAACCCGAAAATTGCGTTGACCAACAAGAGACTTGCCGAATGCATACTAAGAACAGATATGCAAAAGTCGGCGGGAAAATAAACGCGCCGCTGAAAAGGCGATGTCAGAAGAATTTTATTTCACGACATTGCATGCCATTTCGGGAATGGGGTGAATTATCGGAAACAATCTAAGTGATCGATTCTGCGAATAATAAAATGCACCAAGAGACATCCACGTTGTGGAGAAATACGTAGAAATATCGGTAGAAGATACGTGACGCCCCTTCATCGAGCCAGCAGTCGCTCTCCTATGGGTTGCACCAGCCGCAGTACACTTGTTCGGCCTTTGTAATTCCGTCTGCTCCTGGAAGAGTCAGCAAATGGTCGCATAACACGCACCCAAAAACCTGACTAGCCACCATTTCTGTAGGTTGCCCACAATATTCGCAGGGCAAACCCCTTTCAACTTTCACACATCCCCAGCCAGGAGCAGAACATCGTGGACATTCAGAGGAAAGCCGTTTTGCGAGTCGTTCAGCTAATTCTCCAATTACGCCCATTCTGCTGGGATTAACATTTGCTCTCATATCGGTTTCAAGCCAAACCTTCGAATCAGCAGACACATGAAGGCATTTATTAAATGCCGCTTCCAATTCCCCCATATTTCTTATGCCTTTGAAAATTACTGATTTATCCTCCCAAATGTTTGGCCGCACAATTATCCCATGGGTTGGAAAATGAGCACTATGTAGGAACTGGTCAGCCTCATCCAAATTTGAAACAGCTAACTGAGCAAAGTTTGTCTTTTCACTAACAATTACTTCGTGAAGCTTGAACCCTCTCTCGTTATCGATGAAGAGCATTATCTCTTGGTCGCTGGGAAGAAAAGGAATGTATGGATGAGGTCTAAAACTACCTTCGCTTGCCAGGCCAAATGGCAATCCAGTTGCTTCCATTCCAAGTTTAGCCTTCTTATCTGCTACCTCCAATGCATTACCAGGGCGTTCCATCTCTCCCGAAAAAGTCCCAAGTTTATCCGTGTCAATCCAGGGTACAATCAGAGTTGCCCCTAGATATTTTCTGAAATTTGGAAGCACCACATCTTCCTTGTGGTGCTTAGTGGTGAACGCTATGTATTGCCCGTCATAAATCGAACTCACTTAAACGTATTTCTCCCCCCTTAATACACTGGCCTCAGTCAGATAACAGATGACCGCGTAGTTCTGAAAATAGTGGGTTGAGATATGTTCCATAATTTTCTCGGCGACAGCGGAACTAACCAGAGTCTCAATGCGGATATTTTCACCAGGAATTTCTCCTGTACGCATTCCACGAGATCCCTCGCCATGTGAGCCAACTACGGTGTATCCCTTAGAACCTGCTTCCTTGAGGCTAGTGATTATTTTTTCTTCAAGAACAGCCTCAGCGATTATCGTTACAAGTTTTAAGTTAGTAAGTTTCATATAAGGACCTCTCAATAAATCAGTGCAAAAGTCTTGAAATTTCAAAATAGAGCGGAATCCCCAGTACAACGTTGAACGGAAACGTTATAGCCAGAGCTGCGGTTAGGTAATAAGAAGGATTTGCATCCGGTAAGGTGACACGCACCGCCGGAGGGGCAGCTATGTATGAAGCACTTGCAGCCATTGCAGCAAGTACCGTGCATCCACCGATTGATAGTCCAGCCCAAGACCCAAGTAGAATTGCTAATGTCCCATGGAGAACTGGAACAATAGTTCCGAACCCGAATAGAAATATTCCGGCTTTCTTTAGGTCGCTCATTCGTGAACCAGCCACTATCCCCATCTCTAGGAGGAAGATGCACAGCAAGCCGCGAAATACCCCTCCCTTGGTGTCATAGAAGGGGGCAATTACCTCCCAGTTTTTGTGTCCGATGAAATACCCGACAATGAGTCCTCCAACAAGCAGGACCATAGTTCGTGCAGTGAGGACCTCATGCAGAACTTTTGCAATATTTTGCCCATTGCTGGCAGTTTTCACTGCACCTATAGCAAGAGCTATGTGAATACCAGGACTTTCGAGCAAGGTTAAGAGAGTCGGCATAAATCCCTCTAGCGGAGGCAATGAAGGGTCTTTAACAGTCATTGCCTGCACAAAGGATTGTGCGGCTATGAACGTGACGGCTGACACAGACCCATAATGAGCGGCTATAGCGGCAGCATTGGAAATCGAGAAGCGGCCAAGCTTTCGTAATATCAGGTAGGAGGAAATAGGTGTAATACAGCCTATGGCCAGAGTGACGATAACTGGACCCAAGATCGAGCTTAGTGAGGCCTCGGCAAGTTCGACCCCTCCCTTAAGTCCCAATGCTAAAAGGAGATATATCGATAATCCCATGTAAATATCTTTGGGGAGAGCAAACTCACTGCGTATCAGCTTTGCTATAATCCCTAAGATAAAACATAAAGTTATCGGGCTTAGAAGGTTTGTTCGTAATATTTCATTCATAGCCCATACATGACATTTGTGTCATGCTTTGTAAAGCATGTATTGTCGTGCATGTATTTATGGTACTATTAAGTAATGAAAAAACGACAAAGTGAAATTGCCGAAAAGCCTGACTGGACTTTTCTTAGCAATCACGGCCATGTTCTACTGTGCCTACACTCTGAGCCAGATTTGCCGCTCAAGGAAATTGCTGTTCGGGTAGGGATTACCGAGCGAGCAGTCCATAGAATCATTACTGACCTGGAGACTGAGGGATATTTAAAAAGAGAACGTGTCGGCAGAAAGAATCGCTACACCTTCGAACTAAATAAGCAGCTTCGACACCCGATTGAAGCTCACACAAAGATTAGGGTACTTTTAAATCTTATCTAAATTATAATTTAAAATGCTCAAAATACTCTCAATTTTGCTCCGCTGAATGCCTTGAAGATTTTGGCCACAGGAGAGATGTGGCAAACGGACGAGGACTGCAGCGAACGGGAGAGAAGTCGGTGGGGTGTAGTATCTTAAGGGGGTTAAATAGTTGATTTCAAATGGCTTTTCTTACTATTGCAGCTTTTTTGCATCGTACTTTTGAACAATTTGGAAATGTTCTGAAATTTCTTGAAATTCAAAATATCATTGACGATCAAATCACAGTAGATCAATGTCCCTTTTTAGCTGCCCTTTGGGAGAAGACTAAAATACAAGCCACCATGAATACGAAAAGAGCTGCGGAAGCTGAGTAGCGACTGAGCGCAAGCCCACCTGACGCAGTAGGTTTATCTAAAAAATCACCGACTACCGCCCCAAGCGGTCGGGTAACAACAAAGGCAATCCAAAAAAGGATCGTATGCGAAACCTTTGTGCGATAGTACGCAACAACCACAAGAGCGAGCAGTGTAGTAAAGATAGCTGCACTCCCTAAATAGCCAATGCCCTGTGTATCGGCGGTCCAATCGCCGAGTGCCGTTCCAAGCGTTTGAGAGAACATGATGGTTAGCCAATAGAACATCTCAGCTTTTGGAGAACTCACAGTATTAATTGATATGGAGCCG
>JAYRHW010000151.1:0-13845 GCA_041907145.1 Bdellovibrionota bacterium | reverse complement strand
CTGGGCTTAGCTCGCTGACCACTTCTTGAGACTGGCCTGAAGCTGCGTCTCGAAGCTAATCTCGCTCACCCCAAAGCTTCGCTCAAATGCCTCCGATTTAGTCCGTCCGTCGCGCAGGCCATCGAAGAAATTGCGTAGCGTCGAAAACCCAAACGAGTCTAGCACGACGTAGGCTGCATACAGGGACTGGGCGTAGGCTGCCGGCACCATCTTCTGCTCTAGTCGAGTGAACCCGCCCTGTAGCAGTGCCAGCGGCACCGCTCCACGCTCGCGTACCCATATCTTTAGCGCCGGGCGCAGTGCCGGGTTCTCTGAACCCTCTGCCCACTGAGCGAGACCTTCATCGAGCCAACCAGGACAGCGTCCGCCGGAGAGTGCGTGAATGATAGCATGGGTATATTCATGCTTTATGGCCCTGGTGAGTCCGTCCATGTCGATCTGGGTGTTGGCAGCAAGTGGAATAATAATTTGGCTTTTGTAGTACATGGCGTTTGTCCAGCGAGGAGCGCCTGTCGCAGCGAAAAATGTATCCTCGTCCATCAGACGTACCGCGGTGGTGAAAGCCGGTACTTCGCCGAGTAGATTGGCGTAGTTGTCATGAGTACTTTCGAGAACCGCACGAATTTTTTCTGCTAGCGGCGCCCATGCCTGGGGCGAGATCAGGGTAAGGGTACTGCCGCCTCGCAGGCTCATGGGCGCAAAGGCAACCTTGCGAAGCGATCCGGTGCCCTCGGAAGAAAGACTAGCCTTAATTTCGCGCGGCTGTTCTGCGCTGACAGAGGGCACATAAAGCGACAGGAGGGATGCGAAAGCGGAGACTCTCAATCCCGCATTTAGAAGGCGACTTAATTGCGCTCTGAGTGTCAGTTCTCGCATAAGGGTGCGAAACTCTTACTTTACTTACCGCAGGTAATCATGGATACTGCGCTGGAAATAGCTCCAGCCCCGCGCACTATTGGAAATCGGCGGAAACTCGTAAAAACATTAAGGAGATCTGAAGAATGACGACGCGCCTGACTCCGCGAGTGAAGGAAATTCTCTCCTGGTACAAGACCGACAACAATGGAGTACTCACCAATTTAGCCCGCCTCATGAGCTCTGGAGCATTAGCGGGCACCGGACGGTTCGTTATCTTGCCGGTCGATCAAGGATTCGAGCATGGCCCAGCTCGCAGTTTCGCTCCCAACCCTGAGGGATATGATCCACGCTACCACTTCGAATTGGCATTGGAAGCCGGATGTAACGCCTATGCGGCGCCCTACGGTCAGCTAGCCGCATCAGCCGGCGAGTTCGTGGGCGAGATTCCGATCATCGTGAAGGTCAACAACAGTGATTCACTGCTGGGCCAGAAAAATCCGGTGCCGGCGGTGACCTGTTCTGTAAAGGATGCGCTGCTACTCGGAGCCTCGGCTATTGGCTTCACCATCTATCCCGGCTCGACGTTTCGCAAGGAGATGTACGAGGAGATTCGCGAACTCAGCGAGGAGGCTCGATCTGTGGGTCTGCCGGTTGTTATTTGGTCGTATCCCCGTGGAGAGAGTTTGAGCAAGGAAGGAGAGACCGCGATTGATGTTGTGGCATATGCCGCGCATATAGCCTGTCAGCTGGGCGCCCATATCGTAAAAGTGAAGCCGCCCTCGGCGCACATAGAGCAGGATGCTGCTCGCAAGGTGTATGAAAAGCAGGGGATAAAGATCGGCACTCTATCAGAGCGTGCCGCACATGTTGTTAAGAGCTGCATGGGCGGAAGGCGGATTGTGATATTCTCCGGTGGGGAAGCCAAGGGGGATGCCGAGGTGCTTGAGGAGGTGAAGCAGTTAAGAGATGGCGGCGCCTTCGGTAGCATCATGGGTAGAAATGCCTTTCAGCGCAGCCGTTCTGATGGCGTCAAACTTTTGAAGCAGGTAATTTCAGTATTTAAGGGCTGAGGTATTAAGAACTGCTCTGCGTCTACCCTCTACGCGGGTTTGACAATGAAGCCTTCAGTGCTTACAGTAATAACTAAAGGTACTTAGGTTATCGCTCTCGGCTAACCTATTGAAATTTCATTAATCTGGCCATTTTAGAGGTGCTCTATGTCACATGATTCAACTTCAGGCTGCTGTGGAGGCTCAAACAAAAATGCCGGCGGCGAGGAGGGATTTGTCGCAAGTGATGAGCGCCCCATTCAGCTTACCGCGAGTGCTGTGGACGCAGTGAAGAATGCTATCAAGGAAGAGGGCAAGCCTGGTGACGGACTGCGGGTCTCCGTAGTTGGCGGCGGATGTTCTGGGTATCAGTATAATCTCGATTTCGAGAAGGAAGAGCGCATGGGAGATGTGACTCTTGATTTCAATGGCGTCACCATTTACCTAGATCCGGTCAGTGCCGGATATCTCAAAGGGACAACGATTGATTTCGTATCTGGCTTACAGGGTACCGGCTTCAAATTCAATAACCCAAATGCCAAGCGTACCTGCGGCTGTGGGAGTTCCTTCAGCTAAGGCCTACTTGGGCTGTTAGTTAAGATTGACCTGATTTATAGGCGCAATTGCTCCATCTGGCAGGCAACATGCTTGTATCGGTGCTGCGCTTCGGCATGCTATAGATGCTTGGCATGAGGAGCAGTTCCATCTTCCCCATATTTCTCTCGGTACTCACGGCCTGCGCTGGTCAGCCAACTCCAGCGCCACGGTATGAATATGAGGTGGTCAGCATTGAAGAACAAGCACTTCAGGCCGTGGAGCAGATGCCTACGGAATTCCAGGTGAGACTCGAAGACGATGAGTCTGTATGGGATCGGAGTCATCTGTTTTTTCGTATATATACGAACGCCGGGGCATTCGAGGAGAACTTCGATTATCCAAACCCCGGCACTACCTTGCGCTCCAAGGATGGGGTTCAGGACGCCTACCGTTATGAGATTGAGCGCAGATTGTCTGCCGGGGGTTATCGCTACCTTGTGCAGTGCTTGCCTAGCCGCCCCTCCGCGCTCTTTTGCGAGCGAAATGCTAAAAATGTGGCTCGTTTCCTGAGAGACGGGCATCTGGAGCTTTCCCTGTTCGACCGCTAACTCTGCGCCTCCTTAGCCGCTCCGCTTGCACAAATCTGTGCAGCAATGGGTAGCTACGTTCAAGTTCGAACGTACAAATTTGTACGGCAACTAGTGAGAGAAATTTCCCGGCCAATATAGCTCGTTACGATGGCGACGGAATGTCCTTACCCTTTTAGGGACTATTTAGCCTCCATTTGTTATGGGAAGGCGGTTTCCCATCGATTTCTACCCCCGGGCCAAGAAAGGGGCCCAGTGAAGGGTGGAAGTTATGCAGTTGTCCAGAAGTACCAAGGCAGTTTTCCTTGCGGCCATAGCGCTGCTAACCGGTTTTGAAGCGGCGATCGCCCAGGAGCAGCAAGTCATAGCTGGGGAATACGTTGTTTCCGCGTGGAGCGCACCAGTAGGCGGCGCAATCGCGGCCAGTGCAGTTACTGATACTAGCTTTCTCGATGAGCATCAGCTTTCGATCACCAAGCGCTTAGGTCGTAATCCAGGCGGCGAGCAGATGGTTGTCAGGTACGCGAACCCCTTGGCGGCCGCGGCTGTGGGCGAAGGTTCCATCGTTCCGTATGATGCCGGCAAGGACATCTGCCCAGATTTGATTGCCTCCCGCGCTGTTCGCGCCTGTTCACCAAACTTCGTAGTACATGCTAGTGCTATCCCTAATGACACCAAGTTCGGCAACCTTTGGGGTCTTGGCTCGGCGTCCGGAATTGATGCTCCTAGGGCTTGGGACGCAACGACGGGCTCTAATGAGGTAGTGGTGGCGGTCATTGACACCGGCGCTGATTATAACCACCAAGATTTGGCAGGAAATATTTGGACTAATCCGCGAGAGATTCCAAACAACGGAATCGATGACGACCACGATGGAGTTGTCGACGATGTGCATGGTGCGAACTTCTCTGGATCCGGTGCTCGCGGAAATCCCATGGACGATAACAATCACGGTACGCATGTCTCGGGAACGATTGGGGCTCTCGGAAATAATAATCTAGGCGTAGTTGGCATCAACTGGCACGTTAAGATTCTCCCCATCAAATTCCTCAATGGAGCAGGCTCCGGTACCACGGGGGGAGCTATCCAGGCTATCAATTATATGGTTGCGCTGAAGAACTCGGGAGTGAATATTCGCGTCGCGAACAATTCCTGGGGTGGCTCTATGAGTGTCAGCGGAACTGATCCGCTGTATGAGGCAATCCGCGCCGCTGGGAATGCTGGAATAATCTTCGTAGCTGCAGCGGGCAATGATGGAGCCAATAACGACATCAACCCTGAATATCCGGCCAGCTACGATTTGCCCAATATCGTCTCCGTGGCAGCTATCGACCAGCAGCAGAAGAAGGCCACCTTTTCAAACTACGGAGTCTCCCGAGTGGATATCGGCGCACCAGGTGTGGGTATTTGGAGTACGACTCCTAACAACACATACGCCAGCTACTCCGGTACTTCGATGGCTACCCCGCATGTCGCCGGAGCATTGGCGCTGCTGCTTGGAAGCGAACCCAACCTCAGCGCTGCTCAGGCAATACAGCGCCTCTACGATAGCGCAGTGCCGCTCGATAGCTTGGCTGGAAAGGTTGCGACTGGGCGTACTCTCAATGTCGCGCGCATGATCTACAACGAAACTAATCCACTCCCACCGCCTACCCCGACGCCGCCCCCTTGCCACTACAGCATGGAGGAGATCGGCTTTTCCCCGGATACCTCAGTGGGCAGCGAGCCTATCGTTCTTCAAGAGGATGAATTCAATTATTATTCGATGGACCTGCCCTTTAGCCTTCCGTACTACCGCGATCATGTATCGGCGATTGATGTGTCCCCGAATGGAGTAATCTATACTCAGGGAGCGCCATACGGGATGATGGACTACGACAATACGACCCATGCTCCCCTGAATTCAATCGCAGCTCTTCAGACCGATCTCTATGCGGCCGGTGGAACCAGCGATGGCGTGCGCGTGAAGTCCTCGAGCAGCAAGGTGACGGTCTTCTGGAATGTTAAGTCCTATGACTACCGTAAAGAGGGGAACGTCAAGGTTTGGCTCGATCTGTATCCTAACGGGCAAATTGAGGAGTTCGTGCAGTTCGATTCCCCAGCTCTTGAGTCAGCGGTCCGCAAGGCGGCTACCATCGGAATAGCCGGAGGAACAGCTGGAATGATGGACACCTTCGCCGTCAATGACAGCAGCATCAGGAATGGCCTGGGTATACGGTATACCCCTCGCTGTGACTCGGGCGGGGGAGACACCGCCGTGGTAAAGAAAGTCAAGGTTGTCTCTCCTCGTGGCATAGATATTCGCCCAGGCGATAGGGTGGCAGTAAAGATTCTCGGCCGCGGCTACGGAGATGTTCAGGTATCCGCTGCCTTTAACGGTCAAAGCTGCGGAAGCTCCAAGTCAGGTTACCTTGCCGATGGCAAACTGCGCATGAACGCCAGTCTGCCCAAGCTTCGCTTTGCAAAATTCGCGGTTTCGGTTAACGGGCAACGCGCCAGCATGAGGGTTCGCTCCTCCGGAGTCCAGAGTCGCTCCAAGCGCCTAAGCGCCAAGGCACTTCAGAACGCATGCACGAAGTTCATGGGTAGCTTGCATTAATTCGGACAAGAGAAGGACTGCGAACCTCAAGTCGAGCTGCCGTCTGGGGCACTCTCCTCGACCAGCTCATCGACTTTGGCCGACTCCAACCAGGATTGGGTGTTTTGGGCAGCCTCCACACCCTGCAGCATGCGATCCAAGTCAGCTTTGAGGGGGTAGTACCCGCCCTTGTGAACGATGTCCGGAATTTGGCTCGTGGAAAACAGCGAACGAATCCAGATATTGGCGATGTAAGAACGATAGATTTCCTTTTCAGGGCCCGGGGGGGTGACGAGTTCGCCCATGAGACCCTCAGCGATGAGTTGCGAGAGGGCAACGCCGTAACCCAAGTTGGGAAGCAGCATCGAGCAAACGTGCGCATGAGTACAGCCGAAAGACTCAAGTTGAAGATTGAAATCGAAGGGGACAGTCTTCCCAAGTTTTCGGCGATAATTCTTGAAATCCTTGGCATTCTGCAGCATGAAAGGAACTTGGGCAATTCCGCTGAAAGCTCCGACTAGAAGACCTAAGGAAAATCCCACCTTGGGAAGAGCGCGGCCGACAAGTCCGCCCATATCCACACAACGGGTAAGGGTTTTCGAGAACTGCTCCCATTCATCAGCTGGTGCTCGCCGCTTAACCTTCTTGAACGCATACACAACCCCCAAAAGGGCTGCCATCTCGATAGGCTTAAAGAAGCTCAAAAACGACTCTGGGGTGGGGTTCTGCAGCGCTGCAGCCTTGTCGGGGAAATAGAGCTGCATCGCAAGTCTAAGCGGGGTAGAAATCGAAGCGCTCTTGAGCAGTCTCCCTGCCATGAACTTGCTGCCCTGCGAGTATGAGTCGGCAGACTTCGCGTCATCAGCTATCAACCCGCGAATTGTGCTGCTAAAGGAGTTGGGAACCTCGCCGAATGAGATCGCAAAATAGCGCGCCGCTTCCCACTGTTTCTCTTGATCGATCTTTATCTCGCTCATCGTGTACTAGATTCTGACAGCAGACTTTAATGACTGTTGTAGCAATACCTTGCATTACTGGACATCGGAATATTTCGTAGATGACTGAAGCGGGATCTATCTGCTGACAGTACGGAGTGCAGCTCCGCTGATCGCATCGAAAATTTGTGTTGGTTCAATGTCTTATCTCATGCTGAAGTGTTCGGTCAGGGCGCCGAGTTTTTGGGGCGAAGCTCGATCCGGCTTGATTGGTCGAGACGATCACGCTTTGGTGAAGCAAGTTCGTCGCGTGAGATTGAAGCGCATCGCTGCTTGCTGTGATCACATCAAACTAATCACTTGCCAACGTGGGAAGTTGATGGCAAACTCGTTTTGTACTCGCGTCAAGTTGTAATTTTTCTCTTCGAGGAAAATTTTGCGCGGGGAGCTGCGATGAGCAGTGCAAGTTCGTCGTCACGCAAATGTGTTTTCTCTTCTTTGCGTTGACAGTATTAGTAGAGCGAAAAAGTGAAATAATGCGCCAGAAATGGCAAATTTCTTGCTTTTGAGCTTGTAACCTTAAGCGTCAAATATTTTGACGCACATTTGGAGAAAATAATCATGGCTAAGAAAAGAAAAGCCGCCAAGAAGAAAGCGACCAAGAGGAAAACTACCCGCAAGGCGAGAAAGACCTCGAAGCGGCGGAAGTAAGCTAGCCTGATTAGCTAAGAATTTTTTAGCTACAGCTACCTCTGTGCACCCCATCTGGTGGTTCACAGAGGTATTTTTTATCTAGTTTTTCTATGTGATCTCGGGCCGCCTTCTGAGCCTTGCCTACGCTGCTCTACGAGGTTCTACGTATATTCTTCCTCAAGGACTTATAAAATGAGGAGCGCTGCGCAAATCTCGACGAGATCCTCTGCATCCCGCTGACACCCCTTATTTGGCCGTCACAGAGCATCTCCGCCAAGAGGTAGTAGTTCTTCGCGGCACTACGACCGTCTCCTACATTGGCCTTTAGCGAGACTGAGGCTGACGAAATCGGAACGCTCTTTATGAGCGTGGCCTCCGAATGCCGCCTGGTGTCGCTAAGAAGGATTTCTCTGCCCCCCGCGGCATACAGTCGAAGACTGCAGCTCTCTCCAAGGTAGTTGTTAGGGGAAAGCCGGGCCGTCAATCGTCCCAGGCGGAACCTAAGGGAGTCCATTGAGACACCAGGTCCGATCTGATCGAGACACTGCCCGTGGACCTGCATGTACTGCAGTGCGGAGGCAATACTTTCATAGGCAAACGCGGAATCTGATGAGGATGGCGCAAAATACATAACGCCGGAATTGATATGGAATAGGCTGAGATTGTGCCCTAGCTCATGAGCAGTAAGCACTCCCTGGTACGTCGCGCTAAAACTCCGCCCAGACGGCACGTATCGCTCCACCACTGTATAGCTATAGTCATTGTCGTAGCGGCAGACCGTGCCCGGATCGGAGAAATCATCGTGGATGCTCAAATACGAGATTCCGACGATGCCAGTACCAATATCAGGGTCAGGCAGATACATTTCCTTGCCGGTGAATAGCTGGGCGGCGTCGAATGAGGCAGAAAACGGGTTTGCATTGCGATACGCCGCCACCTGATCACGGAGGTCCTCCGCTTCATTGGTCTGGTAGGGTTGAGAACCTGCATCAGAGAATTCGTTCTGCTCAACTAGAGCTACCTCCACGCCAAGCTGGTCTCCATAGATGCCATTGACGACGTTCATGCTCTGAGCGACCTCAGCAGCAGCCCCCTCGCTACCGCCTGCCGCATCGAGGTACTCGGCGTCGAGGTCAGCTGCAAAATCGAGCGCGCGTCTGGGTCGATCTACTGACGCTAAGGCTAAGTTTCCTACGGAAGCGGTCGTGGAGCCACGCTCGAAGGCGCAATTAAGAGGGAAGTTAGATGGAAGATGAGAAAGGCGGCCCAGACGCCTGGCATCTCCAGCAAGCGGAAAGGTAGCAGTGTAAAGTCGAAGCGACCGAGTGCCATAGAAGCGCAAGGCAAGCTGCCCATGATATAAATCGGCGGCAACGCCGCGAAGCTTTCCGGGTAAGCGTTGACCGCGCTTCGCTCTAATACTTCCACGGAACAGAAGCGGCAGATCCCAGAAACTGCTATTAAGCGACTGCCCGGCTCGGAGGTACGCAGTAGGGCGACGCGCATACGCTCGCCCAAGCTTCAACTCGTATAAGCCATCCGGGGTCTGCAAGGAGAGTCTGGCAGCTTGTCCTGAGCTCAGAGCTGGTAATTTTAAAAGAGATCCCCGTAGCTCTGTCGGTAGCGCGACTGCCGTAGAAGTTATCAGTACTGAGGCTAATACCGAACTCAGACGGAGGATGAACTGAAGTTGCATAAACTCAACGGAGTAATAGACCCTGCCTAACTATCGGCGCGTTGATTTTCCCAGTTGAGATTAACATGCTCGGGATGCTGTAGGGTAATCGCCTGCCGTCGATACTTTACCGGTCAAAACCGATGGTTACATTGGCTCTTTCAGGGCCCTCAAGTTCTGAGCGCAGCAGTGAATCAAACACTTGGCCGCCAGAGATAATAAACCTAGGCTCCCAAGAATTAGTATCGTCCCTAGCCCGCATCGGAAACGCTATATCGGCCCGTAGCACACGACTCCCGGTTGAGCGGGGGAAGGCAATTCGCAATCCTACTCCCACGTCGGAGTAGAAATTGTGCCCCAAAATGTCCCCGAATGCTCCATCGGTAGTGCCTCCGGCATCCAAAAATGCGGCTGCCCCAACGCTGACGAGCTTGTATGCATCATCGATAAAATGAACTCTATCCTCGAGGTTGAGCACTAGCCGCTTGTCTCCGGTGAACGAGCGCGCCTCGTAGCCTCGCAATCCAGAATCGGCCCCTAGCAGGAACTCGCGGTCCCGATCGAGATCCATTCCGTAGTCTGCAGATAGGCCGGCAGCCAAGGTATGGCGCCCCATATTAAGGCCTTTGAGCGTAAGAAGCCCCAAGACATTGTAATAGCGTAGCTCGGTACGAATGAGACTGTTGGTGAATCCCTCAGCGTCATATCTGCTCGCGGCGCCGATCTCCCCTCGAATGAAGGAGTTCTCGGAAAAACGATGCCCCAAACTTTCCGTCGCCGTAGCCAAAAACGTGTCCCGTGTCGACCCGAGCGTGTCTAAGGCGATCTGGGTGTACAGCGAAAACTGGTTGCCCAAATTATAGTCGGCGACTCGATCGAAGCGATCGATGTAGTTCATCGAAATATAGTCGGGAACAATGTCAGTATAACCCAAGGTTGGACCGGAAAAGCGCCTATTATCAGCGAGCATACTAGGATCGTGGCTTACCGTGTCCGGATCGACATTGAGATCCTCGTAATCCTGCGGGCGAGCCTCGTTGAAGCGGTCCTCAAGATAACGATAGCCGAGGCTATAACGACCGACCGAAATTTTGGGGTCGCCATGCGCCATCGTGTATTGAAACCCAACATCAGAATGCTCTTGACGGAAAATGTAACGTTCGTTGCCATGCTCGAATAGTCGTCCGACCGTGTTGGAGCTGTCTAATGTTGTATTCCAACCACGGCGTTCAACAAGACTGCGAAAGGGGCGCCCAAAGTAGAGCAAGGTTTGATGCCCGTCCGACCTCTCCAATCGAGCGCCTAGGAAGCGGTTCAAGCTCCCCCAGACTCGATCATCCTCGTAAACCGCCTGCGTAGACGATCGATTATCATCTTGCTCGTATGCAAATTCGGCACGTTTACCCAGGCCCAGAAGGTTACTCTCGGCTAAGCCCGCAGACTTTTTATTCCTTCCTGTGCCACTCGAGTAGTTGAACTGAGGAATGAAGGTCCAGGTATCCTGGACATCGACGAGGAGTTGGATCTGGTCGCCCTTCGAAGTCGGGACGATACTAACCTGCCGAAGGAAGCCAAGTTGCCGCAGGTTACGCTCGCTCTCTTTGAGCAAGAAGTCATCAAATTTATCTCCCTCGTGAAGGAGAAGCTCTCGACGCACGACTTCTTCGCGAGTGTTTATCTTCACTTTATTCGCCGTCCGATAGAGCGAGGAGATATCGGGATCGTCGAAGATCTCACGCACTCGCACTTCTATCGAGGCGACAACTTTGCCATTAAAGGCCACGTAGGAGATCTGTGCCGGCTTCGGGGATGGACCATCGGCCAGGACTAACGGGGCTATCCAGACCTGAGAGAGAAACGCTGCTGAATAAAACGCGCAGAGAATAGATTTTGAGACCTGGGACACGGTGCACCCTACAATTGAACCAACAGTAAGTAGCTTGCCATTCCACTGAGCCGGTGCCAACCCGCTTAAAAGGGGTATTAACAGCCGATTGTTCGCAATAATGTGGGCAGGTACAATGCCTTATGGTCAGGCCCGGGTAGGCCGATACCAACCAATAGGTTTTAATTGGAGCTGATTATGGGCGCTTCTTCCTCTGAAAAGCCGTCGAGCATGAGGCTTGATGCTAGTCCCGCAAAACTCCTGTTTCTGGGAAACATTCTCAGCCAAAACCTCATTCCCTTTCCAAAGGTTAGCGCCGCAGACTCCGAGACTCTGCGCCTCATTTTGGAATCAGTCGACAAGTTTATGTCCGGACACCTCGAGGACTATCGCCGCTTTGACCGCGAAGGGGCGCAGCCAGAGGAATATCTCGAGGCGTTACGAGAGCTAGGACTATTTGGGCTAATCATTCCGGAGGAGTACGGCGGGCTCGGGCTTTCAAACACCGGGTATTCCCGTGTGCTTCAGCAGACCAGTCGTCTGGACGCCTCCACTTCGCTTACGATAGGGGCCCATAGCTCCATAGGAATGAAGGGACTGCTGTTGTACGGTACGCCCGAGCAGAAGAAAAAATACCTGCCTAAGCTCGCAAGCGGAGAAATGATCGCGGCATTTTGCCTTACCGAGCCTGGTTCTGGCTCAGACGCCGGATCGATAAAAACGAATGCTACTAAGAACCCCGACGGGAGTTGGTCGCTGAGCGGTGAGAAGATTTGGATAACCAACGGACCGTTGGCCGACTTTTTTACCGTCTTCGCACGCACCGAAGGCGAACAGGGGAAACTTTCGGCCTTTATCGTGGAGCGTTCTTTCGGCGGGGTCTCGCACGGGGCAAAGGAGGACAAGATGGGCATCCGCGCATCGGCAACCTCAACAGTTCGCTTCGAGAATACTAAGGTTCCGGCGAGCTGTGTGCTAGGAGAGCCAGGGAAGGGTTTTAAGCTTGCCATGGGCATCCTGAATAACGGACGTACAGGTTTAGGAGGAGGCTGCGTTGGCGCCATGAAGCGGCTAATCGAGCTTGCTACGAAGCAAGCAGCGGAGCGCAGGCAATTCGGGAAGAGCATTAACGAATTTGGTCTTATCAAGGAGAAGTTGGCGCAAATGGCGGTCAGCTGTTATGCGGCGGAGTCTACCGTCAGCATGGTGGCCCACTATATAGATTCCGGTGTCGAAGACTTTTCCGTTGAGGCGGCCATCAGCAAAATCTTTGCCAGTGAGGCGCTTTGGAATGTTGCATTCGAAGCCTTGCAAGTAGCCGGCGGTAACGGATTTATGCGCGAATACCCCTACGAGAGGATTGTTCGCGACTCCCGTATTAATCTCATATTTGAAGGTACCAACGAAATACTAAGATTGTATGTTGGCCTTTCAGGACTCAAGGATGCCGGAGAGTATCTCAGGGAAATCAAGAGTAGTGTCGGCAAAATTTTTGATGATCCCATTAAGGGGTTCGGTGTTTTGTCTCGCTACGCCTCCAAGCGAGTGTCCGAGATTTCGAATATCGGGCGTGACAGGATCGAAGGACTGCATCCGGCCCTTGGCGTGCACGCTGCCGTATTCGAGGAGTATACCCAAAGACTATCCAAGGCCAGCGAGGCTCTGCTTCGGGAGTACGGCAAGGAAATTATCGGCAAACAATTTCCCACTAAGCGTGTCGCCGAAGTGGCAATCGATATTTTCGTGGGGTTAGCGACACTGTCGCGCATTTCTTCCAGCCTCACCGAGCGCGGAGTGGATCGCTGTTCCGATGAAATGGCGATCGCCGAGATTTTCACTCAACAGGCCAAGCGGCGCATGAACCAGAATATCCGTCGCCTCATTTCTAATGAGGATGAAGTGATGAAGAAGCTGGCCGACTCAATCACCAAAAATGGCGGATATCGCTGGGATACGCTTAGTTAGGCGGGGCCCCGTGCGCTGGAGTCAGCTAAAAGGCCTTGTTGAGGATCTCTTCGATCCGACACTCGAATTGCAAATCTTCTGTACCGTGCATCGCTCGGAATCGGGCCCCTCCATAGGTCGCCATTGGATTACGCTTAAGAGGGAGATTGTTTGGGAATGCCCTAGACGCGTAGCTCCGCTTATCGTCGAAGGAAGAGGGGATGATGCGGCACCAATAATTACGAGTATCTTGAGAAGCTACATTGAGTCTTCCCCTGAATTGCTGCTTGCGGCCGAGCCAGACGCCTTTGGCCTGAGTGAAATTCTAATCGCTGCAGATCGCCGGCTTGGCAAGCGGAGGCTTCTCCCATTGCTACAGCGCTTTACTCCAGGCACTCCTGCTCGAACTATCACCGAACTAAGAATCAAATAGCTCCTATTGAGCTGGTTGCGGCATTCCGAATCCAGCGCGTAGGTACTTATTCACCTCGCGAGCGGTTTTTCGTACGTCCCAGTTGCCGCGCTCCTGTGTTAGCAGATTAGCCACAAACCCCTCGAGCGTAGCGGTACCACCCAGAACCTCGGCATTATAGCGTGCGGGGCTTCGTTCTGGGTCGGGATACGACATTTGTGTGTAGGTCCCCCCGCGCCAAGAATTAGTGTATTGTGGGCAGTAGTAGCGGTTGGCTGAAAGAGGGAAGCTCGGAATTTCATCGGAGATGCATTTTCCTATGATCGGCATCTGGAAGTCATTGTCGCTCACATTCAAGGTACCGCTATAATCTGTTTGGTTATTAGGCGGAAGGTCCAGCAGCAAGGCTGAGTCATCCTCGCCGCTCGAAACTGCCCACTTGTACACGAGATTCTTCGTCAGCTCCAGCCCGTGAATAGCTTCAGCTATGCGAATCCCAACTGGATAGCGTCCTCGCGTAGCATGCGTGAAGAGGTTGAAGCGGAAGTTGGCATTCTGCAAATATCCTAGCTCCACACCCCAGCCCCATTTGAGGAAGTCGCCGTTCCCGTCAAGCTTCCACTCGTCGCGGTTGCCATAGAAGACATTATACTCCGCAGTGCCCGGAGAATATTTAACACCATTTGCAGCTG
>JAYRHW010000150.1:0-9706 GCA_041907145.1 Bdellovibrionota bacterium | reverse complement strand
TTGAGCTGCTTTTCCGAGGGATCCTTGGAGAAACAGACGCTCAAGATATTTTCGTACGGCGATGCCAACATCGGCGCGATCATAAGCGGCAGACAATTCTTTGGCGGCTTGACCATGGAGACTGAACGATAGACTTTGCCGTCCTTCTTGATAATGCCGTTTTCAGGATGCTCGACGTGTGTCTCCGAAATCTGATTGGACAGAAAATCCTTAGGATCGAACACTGGAACTGGAGTAGCAGTATTGCGTCCGCGACGGAACTTGCCAGCCTTGACGCTGCGGCGATTAAGTAGGGGATAAAGTATATTAATGATTCCCTGGCCATCAACACGGCGCGGACGCAAGCCGAGGTCCGATAGCTTGGAAGCCGTACCGTCGATAATTCCCTTGAATCGGTTGGCGTAAGTCAAAAATTCAGTGCGGCGCTGCTGAGCGGTGACTCCTACTCTTCCGGCAAAGAGCATCTGAACCGTACGCATGAACTGCTGCATGGCCCCGCTTGCCTTCCACGGGGGATCGTAACGGAAGCAAACGAGCAAACGCAGTTTGCGCGGCCGTCTCTGAAAGACATCCGACTGAGCAGTGCTGCGAATAGAGCGGGTCCAGCGGCGGGCCATCCAACCGGCGGGGCCGCGGGTGGGATAGCGGTTGATGTTGTCTTTGAGCAGATCGTCAACGTCGAAAGTCGTAATCCAAACGAACTGGGCGCTAATCGTATGATCCAATGAATCCAGCATTTCCTGCATATGCTGGCAGAGATGGAAGGCTTCCGAGTCCGAAGTTTTAGTTATAAGAACCGGCTGCAATTCCCAGATCGACCAAAGCGAAGCATCGGAATGGATGAACATTCCGAATTCATCGTCATATTTTGCATAGGGGAGAAGGCTGTTAAAAACCGTTTCGTCCTGAAACAGCCGTTCTCTAGTTATCCGATTTATGCTCATGCTCAGTAACCTCTTTAGTCGAACCTGTCTCGGTGCCGCCGGCTAGCCCCTCCGGTGCGAACTCGGGCTGCGGTGCCAATTTCGGCAAAAACCTTACCGTCTTCATGTCGTGATCAACTTGGACCGTGATTCCGCTTGAGCTTGCAATTTCTTGCGCCAATTCATCCAGCGTGCCGAGTCGATTTAGGGAAATTTTTCGATGGGCGAGATCACTCGCGCAATAGCTGTCATAGCGAGCAGAGGCGGCCAAGGCCTGAGAAGCTTCCTCCAAGCTGGCGTTCTTAAGGTCCAGATGGAATACGGGGAAAATACTCGGTGCCGTGGACTCGGCAGTCTCGCGCTCCGGCATGGTCTCAGGCAGGTGCACCCATCGCAGCCGATTATAAACCGGAGGTGGAGCAGTCTTCCGATACGCCACACTGTAAGCAGTTTTCGGTCGATCCGGGGACCAATCCTTGGTAGCGACTCCACCACACGCGCCGAGGCTCATCGCCAAGACGGACCCAACTGTTATTTGCCAAACCTGCTTCATAACCAATATTCCCGAAGCTTTCTGTTGCTAGTTTCCGGCCTCATCCGCGGGGACAAACGGCAGGCCGTTTGCGCCGCCCGACGATGTCGCCGCTGCGCTGTTCGGTGAAAGCTGCTGTTCCAATTCGAATGCATCCGACACTGCCCAGCGATCCTTGAGTACCTTGAGATAGTAGTAGTGCGCCGGCACGAGATCCCCATTCTTATTGAGGTGATCCGGAATCCACATCAGGCGGACCACCGCCGGCTGAAGGACAGGATTCACCGGCTGCGGCGTTTGGGCATCTCGATACGAAGCCATAGCCTCGAGCGCGGAGCGAGCACCTTGCGCATTGTTGCTTCCGCCATTGAGTGCATGGTCATTCATCTCGCCAAGGAGAGCGACAGGCTTAGGTTCCTCGTAGAATGGATTCATGGCATTGCTCATCGTCGTGCATGAGCAGAGCAGAGCCACCACAGGTAGCAGTGCTAGCCTCGCCTTGATAGTTGCAGTCATACTTTTCATAACCTTCTCCAAGTCAAATTCCTTGCGATCTAATCAAGCGGATTGTAGGCATCATCATCATTCCCGAGCGCCTCAAACAGTCCGCGCACCGAAAAGGCATTGGCAAATACTGCCGTTCCTTCACGTCCTGACATGACCTGTACCTGCGGAACGAGCATGCCGAGGCGTTCACGGATGATGCCGGACCACATCTGAGCTCCGCCGGCTAGTCCGCGACCTGCGGCATAGGTTCCGACGTCACCCGTCAGTAGCTGCTGATTGCCATTGACGTTGCTCGTGGTCGTAAGCTGAGCCATGGCAAAGCCGTCACCGATTCCCTGAATACCGCCTGCCAGGATGGTTCCGCCGATGGCCTTACTAATCGGGTCTATCGTTACACCAGCCATGCCGCGAATACCGTCCTCTCCAACGACCCAGCCGTCGACGTCGATTTCCTTGCGGCGGCCATTCGGGAACTGAATGCTCAAGGTACTCAGACGAAAGAGTACGCGAGAATCGACCAAGGACCCCTGAGCAGCCGCGACCAGGCGGGCCTCACCGAGCGGCAAGCTTGACCCGTCCGGCCCATACACATCGCTAATGAGCTGAAACACGACCGGGTACGGCGTGCCGTCCGTTGGAGCATTCACGCCGGCCAGAAGTTTTACCCGTACCGAGTCGCCGTGGCTTACACGAGCTACGAGCTCTTGCTTGGGTGGGGCTGGAGGAGCCGGCTGTGTGTCATTGACGCCGCCAAAGGTCTCGATTTCATCAGTTTGAGGCTCTCCCTGCTGCAGCGAAACATCCTGCGCTTGTCCATCAACCTGCGCTTCGACGGGAACTCCACTGGCGTTAACTTGTCGTCCACCGGTGCTCTCGGTCTCCTGAATGCGCTCGAGGACCTTCTTGAAGATTTCAGCCGTGCGAGTTTCGTAGTCTGTCAGGTCCTTGCGCAGCTTTTTGTTGTCGCTGGTATTTTGCTCGACAGCACTCTTGATATCGCCCAGGTCATTGGTAAAGCGCTGCACCAAGTCGTTGTACGACTCATCTCCGCCAGGACGCACTGCACTCTGATCTATGACGACTGGAGGCGGCACATAGCGCGGCTGGTTGTTCTTGCCCTTGTTGTCGATGATGAAGAACAGCATGACCACGACACCAGCGGCTATTGCCAGCGCCTGCGTCTTGCGATCGCGCTGCAGTTTGAGCATCAAATCTTGGAATTTCTGCTTCATGGCTTCCTACCTTTGTTTTCTCGCGCGAGTCACGATGTAAATCTTGGTTCTATCCTTGCCCGAGACCTGCTGTTCGATGTTGAGAGGCTTCGGCGCGAGCTCCCAGTTGCTGGCTGAAATCGCGCGAGTGCCGTCCAGGCGAAAGGATCCTGGATTCACCTTCTGGCTCTGCTCCATCAAATTCTGCGCATCGATGACATAGCCCCATAGGGTAGGCCCAATGAAGATCTTATCGATGGTGGCGTTCACGGTGCCGTCATTCAGTACAGTCTCTCCCTTGTAGCGGTCACTGACCCGGTATCCGGTAACATTAAGTTTGCCGAACTCGCCGGCGAGCACCATCTCACGCATCAAGCCAGAAACCTGGCTCGGCGGAGCGTATTCGAATTTCTTTTCCTTATATGCGGGATCTTCTTCGTCTTCCCCAAGCACAGCCGTTCTATCATCTTCGACGCGGACCGTGGCATCGCGCGGATTGGCGGCATTGGCTCGCTTAACTCTGATTGAATAGGAGCGCCCATCTTGGAGCCGCACGATAATTGCCTCTCCAGCTTCGGTAACGCCGTCGCTGGCAAAAATCACCAAGTCACTGTCCTTGCGATCCAGCGATAGGGACGAGAGTTTGCGTTTGAATCCGCCCGAGATCACTCCCGGAAACTCGATTTGAGTCGGCTCCGAAGGGTTCACATAGACGTTCACCTCGCCGGCTTTGTACTCGACATCGCGAGCAAAGGCGGGGATCGCGGCGATAAGTGTTACCGCCAGCGCGAATCCGAAAGTACGTGTTACGCTCTTCATGGTCTTACTCCATCAAATTCGTTAGTTGATGACATTCTCGACGCTGGCATTCTCAATCACGACTCCGTAAGGATTGAGATCGTTGCGCGGGATTAAGGTCATCAAAATCGTGAACTTGGTCATTACGACCGGCAGCTGCTTGCCGGCGACCAACTTCAAGCGCTCTCCGGTCATCGTCACCGTCACATAGTTGTCTTGACGCGTGATGGTCTGCAGGCTCGGGTCGGCAAAGAAGAGCTGCGTACGCGAGGTGTTCTCGATTGCTTTGAGTTCCGTTCCCATCATCTCCTTGTCGAAGAGTTCGAGCATCGGTTCCTTGAGCATTTCACGCGCCTTGGAGAACTGACGGCGAGCGACAGCCGGCTGGTACGTGGCGGTCAAATTGATGTAATTCGTGGCGACATTATAAAATTCGGCGTCTGGAATCTCGAAGGCAGAGTAGAGGCCCGGCAGGGGCTTCTGCGGAACATTCAACGTGATTTCGTGCGTGCCCCAGAGGTAGAAGGCGAAGACCGCAAGTACAAGGGTAGCCGGAATTTGCAGGAGCGCGATGGCACGCCAGAGCAATGCCTGGTCGCGGTAGTTTTCCCAAAGACGAATGGTGTCCGTCTCATGACGGGCATCAATGACATTACTGTCGCTGATGATCTTCTCGGCCAATTTTGCTTTCGATGATGCCATAACCAATTCCCAAAAACCTCATTTCAAAGAACGAAGAAGCTGCTTTCTAGGCCTCCTCATCGAATCCATAGTCCTGACCGCCAAAAACCTGTTCCAAGCCCAACGCCGTGTAATTCGACAGTGCGCTCATCGATCGCACTGGGGAGCCGCTCCAAATCGGCTGTAAGGACGACGGCGGGGGCAGCCCGGGGGGGCAAATCCCCATGGCCACCATGCAGAAATTGCGAACACCCCGCTCTTCGTCGGGAAATTGCCGGCGCAGAGCAGCCAGACCAAAGGTGGTCATGACGAGGATCGCTCCCAGCATCGGCATCTGCCGGGCCATCTTGGTGAGAAACACCTCCGAGAAGCACAGGGACATACAGAGCCCTGCGATCCACTCAAAGAGCTTCGCGCCGCCTAGCGTCCAGTCTTCGTTGAGACCTGGTATGACGTAGCCGTCGTCCATCGTGTTCCTTAAAGACCTCGAGTTCCTAACCCCTTATCCACAGTTGCTACTTCTTTGCTTCATTCAAAAGACGGGTATCTGTCTGAAATCGTACGCCTGTTCTGCTGACTCTCGGCTGGGGGTCCAATACCCGGTCAAGCTCTTGAGCCCGATCCACCAGGGTGGCCCGCCACTGGGCAGAGTTCAAAAGTACGTTTGGATTCGCCAACTTATAGGCAGCATCGAATTCTCTCACGGCTGCCACCAGCAGCGAGCGGGCACGTGAATAATGGCCCATAGCCTCCGAGAGCTTGTCGCCCTCGGCTCGTTCCAGCCCTACGGCCTCTTCTGCCTTGGCAGCTGGGGCCCCGAGGCTAATAGCCAAAGCCAGCAGAATTATTGCCTTTATGAATCGCATAACCAGAACTCCTCACAGTGCTACGAGTTAAGAAAGCTGTATCTCTATAGGCTGTTATGGCGTCGCCTCGGAAAATGATGCAGAGCCGGGGAAAACAAGAAAATTTCTTAGTCAAGGCCCGGAGGTAGGGTTTCAACGCATTTCAAGGCAAACGGGCCAAGTAGATCACCTGCTTACCGCACATTGTCTAACAAAATCGTTATAATAAGTGCGAACCGAGATTGCTCGGCGCTGGTGGTGTACGTGCATTTTACGGCGTCTCCGACGGTTGCGACTGAAAAGTCAGGCCGGTAAAATAAGCGCCCTTGGACAGCAAGTCTCCCGGCACTCTTAGGTTCACGACGATTTTAAGCTGAGGTTCGTTCTTTGAACACGCTGCTTCCAGATACGATTTCGCGCAAGTCCCATCGGGACCTTTCTGCGCTGATGGGCCGCCGCTCCGGATCGTTGATCAAAATGGTCGCCGGCACTGTGCTCGTGCTCTTCTGCATCTTCTTCATTATTTCCGCGATTCCCGGCTATAGGCACGCGGGCGATTCCCTAGAACGCTCGAGGCGAGATCTTGCAGCCAGCGGACTGGTTTTGGACTCCGAGTTCTTTCAGCGCCATGAGCGCTATCGCGAGTGGTTGGCGCTCAGGGGAACCTCCGCTGAGCAGGAGATGTTCGATACGATCTCGCAAATTTTATTCCGTAGCGCCTCCGGTTTGGCTATTCATCGAGGCGATTCTGATAGCTGGACGTTCCTCAAAAGCTCGTACCTTTCATTCCATTTCGCCATACTGAGAATTTCCTTCATCATCATCGCATCCTGGAGGCTGTGGCTGTTTGCTATGCTGCTGGCCTTAGCGCTTGAATACTATGCGCTGCGGGTCTACTGCGGCGACGATTTGCTTGGCCAGACGGGTAACAATCGCCTCTTTTTCTCTGGCGCACGTTTGCAGCTGGAACCTATGAACGCGGCAGGCGCGCCGGAATTACAGGTCCGCGGTCTCGCTTGCCCCAAGGCCTCCACTTTGGCAAACGTCAAGGCCTCTCGATTAGGCATGCTACTCGACAAGTATGGCGTAGCGAATGAAACTAATCTCACCCTTGCTGGAATCATCGTGCATCACAAGGACTACCCAGCCTATGTTGCCGAGGCTGATGAAGCGGCTTTGCTTGATGGGCAATACGCCGGTGCAACGCTGCTCGAAAACTCGACGCTGATTCTGGAAAAGGCACTTTCGCTGCATCAGGGCTACCGGGCGCTGAATATGAGCAATGAGCGCTTGGAAACGAGCGACCTAGGCATACAGTCGGTTCAGGCCGAGGCGGGGAAGAAGCTCAGCGGCGCTGAATATGCCGCGCTGTTGCATGGAGCCTTCCATCGAGTTTTGACTCCGGATATGCGCTCGCAGCTCTCGGAGCTCCGCGCCACGGAATTGGCCAGCGGTATTTTAGCCTTCGAAGCCGGAAAGGTTTTGGCTTATGCCAAGGAAGCTGGTCAGTGGCTGAGAAAATCAAACTTTGGAAATCTCTCCGGCCGAGCCGTGCTGCATTCAGTGGCGGCTTTCGGCAAAGAGTATAATTTCGATGAGCGTACGACCATTCGCCGCTCCCTGATTTACGCCTCTCGCAGCAGCGTTTTTGCTCCTGTTCGATTCCCGATCGATCTGACGGATAAATCCCGATCGCTTCGGCAATGGATAGAGCTCTTGATGGCCTGTCCGCATGAGCTGCAGGCAGTGGCCGACGAGGTCGAGCTTGTCGGCATCGTGAGTGAAACGCAGCGCGCTTGGGCACAGCTGTTCCTGGAGGGCGCTATGGCCCTGGATCCGGAAGTTGTAGACGATGTCTATGCGGCTCCGACTAACCTCTTCTTCATTCCGGCTCCAAAAGTAATCAACCTAATGCGCAAAGTCATCGAACATTCGACCCTTCGGCGGCTCGAGGAGCTCGTCGCCCGTGTCAGCCAGAAGCAGCGCCTCGAAGTCATGTCAGTGGATTTTGCGGGCGAGGGCAGCGAGCGCGGCACTGCGCATGCCGAACGCATTTTTACCCCCCTTGCGCATCGCGAGCTTAAGGCGCTGGCTGCACAGCATGAAATTTCGGCAGCAGATGTGCGCGATTGGTCGACCTTACGGGTAGTTCTGAACTCCTTCGGCTGGCTGGGTCGCCGAGTCGGAGACTATACAGTTCCGGAAAGTTCAATTGTTTCATTGGTATTCAAAGTGGATCCCGGGATGCCTGGGGCCAATGAATTCTCGCGTTTGGGCAGACACGGCATGGTCGCTTTCCGCGGCACGCGTCTCGAAGCCAAGTGGGGTAAGTTCTGGCAGACCCGCTTCATCCCCGTGCTTGGGGTAACCATGGCTGAGACGCCGGAAGATTACGATCAACTGATGAAAGGTATCGAGAAAGAGCTGGAGGAAGAAGACAGCAGCGCTCCAGCCGCTGGGATGTAAAGAGGGTTATGGCACGCGATTATCAACGAACAGATAGAGAAGCACAGAGGGACGAGCTCAAGAGGCGCGCCGTCATGACCGGTGCACTTACCACATTCGGCAGCCTTGGTCTCGCTGCGTCTCCGCTTTTAGCAGGCCTCGATCCGGCCCTCTTGTTCGGCCTCGGCTTGGCGCCTGCGCTGGCGCTGGGTCATACCGCCCGAGTTCTCTCGTCGCAGTTTTGGATGGAACGCGAACGCGCCAAGGAAATCAACCTCCGGCGCGGACGTCCAGTACTCGGCCAGCCGCCTGAGCGTGACTGCTTTCAGCGCGCACTCGAAGAGGCTCAGGCCCGCGGCAAGAACATGATCGATAAATATCTCGTCGGCTTCGAGCTGGATTCCGGGAACCCGATGTGGATTGACGAAGAAGACCTATGCAGCCACGGCTGCGTGTTTGCCAAGACGGGCGTCGGTAAAACGCTCTTCCTCGAATCCTTGATCTTCCAGCAAATGGCACGCGGACGCGCCAGCGGTTGCACCTTCATCGATGCTAAACGCGATTCCGGGACCTTGGCACATATCATCCTGATGGCGCTAGCTACGGGGCGTATCGAAGACCTGATAGTTATCGATCCTTTTGACTCGGTGCACTCGTACAACTTCGTAATGACTAATCAGCGACCTGACGTTAAGGCCAGAAAGGTGCTGCGAGCCGGGTTGCCCCCGACTTCTGATCAAAGCGTGACTAAGCACTATGACCGCCTTGCAGCAGACTCTATTTACCGCATGGTGCGCGCAATGGAGAGCTTCGGCCTCGCTTGGTCGATTCGCGATATCGCCGTTTCGCTTTCCGCATTCAATTATGCCTATCCGCATCTGCGCAGCATGCTGCATAAAATCGGAGCTCGCCAAGCGATGGTCGAGCTTGGGCACTTGGCATCGAGCTACCGAAGCGCCAAGGGAGCATTGGATACCGTTCGTATTACCGATAATTTGCGCGGAATTGCCTCCGAGCTCCACGCCATTTCGGGCTCCGAGATGGGGCAGATTTTCTGCACCCAATACACCGATTTGGTGTTAACGGATGCAATTCTACGCGGCAAGATTATTTACTTTATGCTGCCGCGCTTGGAAGAAGCTGAATCTGCCGCCCGCATGGTGAAAGTGTTCCGCGAGGATCTCGAGGTTTCAATCGGTGAAATCACATCGTCACGTGTTCATCACCTAGAGGATCCGCATCTGATCGTTATTGACGAGGGATCCTCAACCTTCGGCCCCACCTGGGCCAACTTGTTTGAACTGGCTCGAAAGGGGCGCTTTGCCCTGCTGTTCGGAGCGCAGTCTGCAGGCGGACTAACTGACTCGTCGCTGGGTTTGAGTGAAGCGTTCTATGAACGCGTCATGGCCAACGTAAACTTGAAGGTCATGATGCGCGTCGGTGATAACCGCACCGCACAGGAAATGACCGATTGGATTGGTAAAGTGAATACCACTAAGAAATCCATCGGCGCCGGTGTCACCAGCGGCACCAGCAACTCAGTTTTTAAGGGCGCAGTGGATCTGCAGGCGCGGTCGACGGCTGGCGAGTCCCAATCAATTAGCCTTTCCGAGGATGAAACTGACTTGGTTAGTTCTGAAGAGCTGAAGCATGAAATGTCTGCCGAGAAAGGTCTTGCTTGGTTTGATATGGGCGATGGCAGAATCATCAAGGGACGCGCCTTCTGGTTCAACGCCGACATTCCCGAAACTTGGGAAGGCAGAG
>JAYRHW010000149.1:0-34388 GCA_041907145.1 Bdellovibrionota bacterium | reverse complement strand
TGTCGTTTCGCTTAAGAGTTCCGATCCGAATGATGTCATGGCGATCAATAGGAGCTTCGCCGAACGTCATCCGTTGATTCCCCTGCACTTGGGAGTCACCGAAGCCGGCATGCTGCCCATGGGAGAAATCAAAACGCGGGTCGCGTTCGAGAATCTGCTGGCTATCGGCATCGGTGATACCCTGCGTGTCTCATTGACTTTGCCCTACGAGGAGAAATTCCGCGAAGTCGAGGTGGGGAAGAAGATTATCGAAGACGTTTATGCGGGGCGTTATCGATCCGTGCCCAAGTTCGAGCATAAGGGGTTGAACTTGATTTCTTGTCCGTCTTGTTCGCGTGTTGAGAACGAAGCGTTCGTTGATCTGGCCGCCAAGGTCCGCGAAATGAGCGCCTTCGCCGCCCAAGAAAACATTACTATCGCAGTGATGGGCTGTCGCGTGAATGGCCCCGGCGAAACCGATGATGCCGATCTCGGACTTTGGTGTGCGCCAAAGCATGTAAATTTCAAACGCAAGGGTGAGCTTATCGGAGCGTTCGGCTACGATGAAATTCTGCCTCGTCTCAAGCAGGAACTTGAACTGCTCATAGCGGAAAAGCGCGAGGCTGCTCCTGCTTAGGGATGCCGTACCTTTTTAGCTAGGCTGGCTCGGGCGAATACTTACGACGGAGGACTCTCCCGTAACCCTTTCCACGTGTTTGCCCACGACGAACCCAATCTGGGCCTCAAGAGGCAGATTCTTCTCGATTACGAGTAGTAGAGCATTAACACGGTCGGCAGTGAGCGCAGCCAGCTCCCTATTCTCAGAGTGCAAGTGATCCAACGGGAGGCTCGCATTGGCAGTCTCAAAGTTCAAACTCTTCACCGAGGCAGGATCACTGCCTTCGACGCGGAAGCGAAAGCCCCCGGCCACTTGATCGCCACTCGCGAGATACAATACAAACTCTCGAGAAACGAACCCTGGGGGCGAGCTCGGCACGTACCTCCACTCGGTGAGCTCAAGCAATTGATCAAACGCCGCGGCACGCTCCTTAGCGGCTGCCATCAAATCACGCTTATGAGCGGCAAAGCGCTGGCCAAGTTCGGTGATAACGTGCGCCACCAATGGACCGAGCTCCGTGGTGTCGATTTCGGGATGGCTATCAGCAGCCAGCAGCAACGGAGCAGCTCCAGAGCCGGATGCAAGGAGACGCTGCTCCGTCACGCGAGCAAGTTCCGAGGGAACTTCGGCGATTTGTTCGGCACGAAGCGCGATTAAATCTGCCCCGCAGGACATGGACCTGGGATCTGTTTGATTGAGGACCCCGGCCGCTCTCCATTCGGTGTCTTCGCGCATGGTCGCCGCTGCCAGGCGGTCTATCAACTGGTCGCGAAAGAGCTGCTTTAGCGCGTCCGGTGCTGAGTCGCCTGCTGCCTTCAACTGAGACTCCACAAGCGCGAATATTTCCGGCGAAAATCCGCAATTTCCAGCGATAAACGCCTCGCGCTCTGGCTCATGGAGTTCGCTCCCCGATGCCAAGATGTCGGCAACGATGCGGCGAGAGTTCAGGTTAATGATCGCTGAACCAGTCGCGCTCACAAGCTCAGGAGGGAAGGATGCCAAGAGCCTATCATACGGTCCGCGCCGGGCGTCATTTGAAAGCACTTCATAGGCAGCAGACAGGAGCGTGAACTGCCGCTCACCGGCGGCTCGCAGAGAATCGTTTGCCCGGGCGAGCACGTCTGGATGGCAGCCTCGTGAGGCCTCGCGATAGGCGCTTTTGATGGATTCCTTGTCCGCATCGCGAGGAACACCGAGCATCGCGTAGTAATCGATTATGTAGTCAACCCCATGGACACAACCGGTAAGATCAATGCTACGCGGCCGCCTAGCCTCCTCAGCCTTCGATATGAATTGAACGAGATGCGGCTTTGCCAGTGCTGAAGACTGGGGGACTGATTCCCGACTGTCCGGTTCGAGGGACGATTTGTCTTCGAGTGGATGGTCAGTTCTGGAGGATTCAGGGTCGAGCATGGCAAGCAACTATAAGGCGAAAGAGCTGCAGTATAAATTTGCCCACTGCGCTAATCAATCGAGGGCGGACCGTTAGCTCAGTTCGCGGGTGCTCCAGCAAGCCTATATAACTGCCGATAATACCTATGAAATTATGCATATAATCGCTCGTCCACTTCTAACCTTAGGCTAACCAGAGTGCCTTGAACGAGCGGACTTTTACGGGGACAATAGACCTATGGAAGGAACTCGTTCCGACCTCCACCATCGGCTAGAGGCTTATGACATCGCCAACCTCGGCGGAAATGGCCAGTTTGAAAGACGGCTGACAAAGGAGCAGGGGTGGTCACCCGAATTCACGAGACGGGTAATTGGCGAGTATCGCCGCTTCCTCTTTCTTGCTGCTACAACCAAACATGCTGTGAGCCCGAGCCAGGCTGTCGATGAAGTTTGGCATCTGCATCTGCTACATACGCAGGAATATTGGGAGCATTTCTGCCCGAACATTTTGCAAAAGACTCTTCATCATAACCCGGCACGGGGCACCCACGAGGATGCGCTCACGCATGCTGAATGGTACGCGCAAACCATAGCGAGCTACGAGCACGCATTTGGCGCTCTGCCGCCACGAGATATTTGGCCCGCAGTCTATTCAGGAGGTAGTATGCAATCCAGAATAAGGACCGCTGTCTGCGCCCTCTGTTTGACCATCGTTGCATTAGTCATTTCTTTGTTCGTTTGGCAGGAGGCCGCGCACGCGTTTACTCCTTCCGAGGCGCTCGACCTTCCGGGCCGAGAGTTTCTATCGCTCTACGTGACGCTTTTTGGAGGTGCGGCAGGAACAAGCCTCATTTTCTTAGCGGCCATTTTTCTCCTCAGCCAAGCCGAGCCTAACCCTGGAATGCCGGTATCGGATACAGAGCTCGGATACTTACGTGCAGGGAATCAAGGAGCGGCGCTTGTTTGCCTCGCTCAGCTCCAGGCGCAGGGAAAAGTGGCCATCGACCATGCAGGAAAAGTAACGCTGACAACTCAAAAGTCACTGGTGGCCGAGCCCGCAGCCGCGGCGGTGTTAGAGAATGTGGCGGCTGGGCGCGCGAACCTGAGGTCGGGAGCATTTCGAGCAGCAGCTCACGGTTTGCGCGAGAAGCTTATCGGGCGAGGCCTGCTCTTAGGATACTACGAGCGCCGCCTGGCCATTATGGTGCCGATCATTCTCATGGGCTCCCTCGAAATTTTCGGAATTGCTAAGTGCGTGATTGGCGTGCAGCGACACAGGCCTATCTCCTATCTGTCCATCTTGCTCTTCTTTGGCTTCATGGCCATCGTTTGGATAATGCTGGCAGCACCGCGCATGACCCGAGCGGGCCGGGCGTTGCTGCACAAGCAGCGCTCGGAGCATGAGCGGCTGGGCTTTGCTCCGAAGGCAGACGAGATCCCTCTTGCCGCTGCGTTGTTTGGCGCAACTGCCCTCGGCGCTTCGGTCCTGGGCCCGTACATCAGGGCACAGGCACCGAGCACCTGGGCTGGCGGTGGTTGTGGGGGTGGCGGATGTGGCGGCGGGGGCTGTGGAGGGGGAGGGTGCGGCGGCTGCGGCAGTTAGGCGCGCACACGCTATTGCCTTCCCTCAAGGTCTCGCATTTCGGCCGCGATAGAAGCCTTGAGTGCCCAAATTTTAGTTTCCCCCTGAGAATCCAGAGGGACTCGCCAATCTGGACGCTTAGCCGCGATCAGCATGTTGGGTGCGTGGCCGTGACGGTCGCAAAGTGTTGTGTTGCCGCGGGCCTCGAGATTTAGAACGGAGACACCGGCTTCGCCGAGCAAAAATGCTCCGCGCATTACCCCGGACTGAGCGTACAGTCGGTTAGAGTCATCGATGATGAGAATGCCGCCTGGAATAAGGCTCTCAAAGCCTTCGAGTATGTCGAGAGCGCCGTTTGCAAATGCATTGTTGCCGTCGATTACGATGAAATCGAACTGGCGGCCGTACTTGGTGGCCTGGGAGAAGAACTTTCTCGAGTCCTCAGTAACAAGATGCACCGTGGCATGCCCGTGCTCGTTACCGACGAGGCCGCACTCATGAGACTCCTTTAAGAATCGAAAAATATTGCCGCCGTCAAGCAGTCGTCGATAGCTTTCGGCCCGGGCGGGAATGGGATAGGCGAGCTGATCTGTGTTGTCGCCGCAATCGACGACCGTCAGCCTTGACTCGGCAGGTAGAGATTGCGCGAGCAAGGATTCGACATACCCTACGCCTCCTCCGATCACGACGGCATTAACGGGGCGAATATGACTAGCCATGCATAAGAGGGCTTTAACACAGGCGGGATTCATCATGCCCCAAAGCAGGTCATTTTCTACGCTGGGATTCTGCGGACGAAGCCCGTCGTAGACAGTGAGATCGGGGATACGCCCAAGGCTGAACGTTTCAAAAAACCGATTCTCTCGCAGCAGGGCGGGAGGTGAAATAAACCCCCGCTGTAGATCCCCGGGCATGACGACGTCAGGATCGGTGCTAAGGTCGGGGAACGCATAGTCACGGTTGTAGTCTCGGGGCGAACGTGGCTCGAACTGGGCGCGTTCAAGGTCCGGGGTGAAATTTTGCCAGCGTAGTTCGAGGTGCGCGGAAAGAGTCCTAAACAGCGAGAGACGCGCTTCAAGATTTCGTGCTTCAGCAGAGGCGGGTTGGGGTTCCATGCGTAACAACAAGGTAAAAAACGGGGGAAGGCATTAGGAGCGAGGAAGTCCCGGTTCCAGCGCCAGGTCACGGGACTATCCGCCACACTCGGCGGCTTCAGTATTGCCGTAACGCGACCTCTCTATAGCCGCGCTATTGATAGAATACTCAGAGACGCATCTCAAGCTTAATCTTCGGCCCTAACTCCTCGCGGCTCCTCGGGGCAGCGGCGTGACTTTAATCACCATTCTTGTGCCAGGCGAAGCGCAGCTTGACAATTGTATGTATAATACATATGTATACATGATTGCTGCATATAGTGAGGCGCTATGGCCCGAGCAAAAATGAATACGCAAAAGGCCCGTCAGTTGAGGGCGGACCTGCGCTCGGTGGTGCGGGAGTGGGGATTGATGCAATCGCGACCCTGCATACCTGAACTAACCTTGGCGCAGGGGCATGCGCTGATTGAAATCGAACACCGAAGCGGCATCACCGTACGGGGCCTGGCGCAAGCGCTGCACCTCGATCACTCCTCGGCCAGTCGCCTGGTAAGCAGACTGATCGAGAGGCGCTGGATCCTCAAGGGGGCTTCAGCCACCGATCGGCGTGCTAAGATACTGGCCTTGTCTCCCGAAGGTCGGGGGTTGCTTAAGCGGCTTCACGCGGAGTCAGATCGCCGGGTTCAGGGCAGTTTGGAAGTCCTCTCCGCCGAGGAGCAACGGACGGTGGTCGATGGCATGCGCCTGTATGCGCGGGCGCTGCGACAGGCACGGGGGCGCAGTGACGTTAGCCTTCGCGCTATTCGAAAGGGAGACAATCCCGGAGTAGCGGCTGTCATTCGTTCAGTGATGCCGGAGTTCGGCGCAGATGGACCTGGTTTTGCGCTCCACGACTCGGAAGTGGACTTCATGCAGCGCGCCTATGCGGAGCGCCGGCATCGCTATTTTGTTCTGGAACGTGAAGGGCGCATAGTGGGTGGAGGAGGTGTGGCTCCCCTGAAGGGAGGCGATAAAAATACCTGCGAGCTCAGAAAAATGTATCTGCTTCCCGAGGCGCGAGGTTTGGGCCTTGGTGAGGCAATACTGCGAGCCTGTCTCGACGCCGCCAAGGAATTTGGCTTCACGAACTGCTACCTGGAAACTACCTCGAAGATGGTGCAGGCTCAGGCGCTCTACCAAAAGCTGGGGTTTAAGTCCCTGATGAGACCCAGGGGAGCGACCGGACATGGGGGGTGCGATCGTTGGTACGAGCTAGACCTTCGATCATATGCGACAGCATCCTCTCTTGCAGCGGGAGGATTCAAATGATTACCACAGCAGAGCAGGCAGCGGAGTCTGAGGTTCAAATTGCCGAGTTTCAGCCCCGATTTTCGGCCGGAATTATCGATTTGATACTTCCTATTCAACAACAAGAATTTGGAATTCAGGTAAGCAAGGATGATCAACCGGACTTGCTAGCGATTGACAAATTCTATTGCGAACCGGGAGGGAATTTTTGGATCGCCAGGGCGGGTGAGCGAATTGTCGGCAGCATCGGACTGCTTAACATCGGAAACGGACAAGGAGCGCTACGTAAGATGTTTGTCGCTCGGGAATACCGCGGGCAAAGGCGAGGCGTGGCCCAGCAGCTACTGGAGATCCTCTTGGCTTGGGGCTCATCTCAGGGGATGGGTGAGATCTATTTAGGAACGACCGATAAGTTTCTTGCTGCACACCGCTTTTATGAAAAGAACGGATTTTCGCGGTTAGACAACGAGGCGCTTCCAGCGGCATTCCCTCGCATGGCGGTGGATTCCATCTTTTACCAGCGTAAATTGTAATAATGCCGAATATTGTCCAATGATAATAGGCAAATAAGTATATATATCCATAAAAATATATAAATGGCTATCTTGGGCCCATGCATGAGCCCACCGCCAAACCCATCGAACGAGTTACTCCCGAGAGCATTGAGCGGTACGCCGCGCAGGACCGAGGTTCGGCGGAAGCATACAGCCGTTATGTTGCCGCGATGGACGCCAGTATGCGCGAAAAGATTGCGCGCACTACGGTTCATCTGCCCGCCTCCGGCGCCGTAGCTGATTTGGGCTCCGGCTCAGGCACAGGCTCTGCCACGCTTGCGGCTCTCTATCCCCATCTGCGGGTGGTCGGTATCGACGTAAATCCGACCATGGTGGCTCATGCCAGCCAAAACTATGAATTACCCAATCTTCACTTTGTCGAAGGGGACATACGCTCCGAGCGCTTCGCCGCGGGTTCATTCTCCGGAGTCTTTGCCTGCTCGGTCCTGCATCATGTGACGAGCTTCAATAACTTCTCTCTGGCGGTGCTCGGCGAGGCGCTCGATGGAATCGTTGCCTCATTGGCACCCGGCGGCAAACTTGTCGTTCGCGATTTTGTGGTTCCGGAACATACTCGGGATATCTTCTTAGATGTGCCAAACACGGACGGCAAACTCGAGGGGAGCGTGGCAGAGCTCTCGACGGCAGCACTGTTCAAACGTTTCGCACGAGATTTTCGTTCCAGCACCCATCCCGACCGGGGTGTTACTTACACATGCATGGGAAGCCCCGAGCCGGGATGGATGCGCTATAAGTTAAATCTCCGCGATGCCAATGAATTCATTCTGCGTAAGGACTATCGCCAAAGTTGGGATGTGGAGCTGCTCGAGGAGTATACCTACTATACACAGGGTGACTTTGAGCGCGAGCTCGAAGCTCGCGGCATGCGGGTAAGTTACGCAGAGCAAATCCTCAATCCCTGGATCGAGGAGCACCGCTACCGGGAGAAGCTGCGATTGAGCGAACTCGATGGCAGCCCCATTCCCTTTCCGGCAACGACCATTATCGTTGCCGCCACCAAGGTGCCGGTGGGGGAAGGGGTGAGGTTCGAAGTCAAAGAACAGCGGCGAGTCGCTGAACCACAGTACATCCGAATGCGCTGCTACCGGCACCGGGAAACGGGTCAAGTCTTCGAGCTGGCATCGCGACCGAATCCTATTGTGGATATCGTTCCGTGGTACGAGGAGCGAGGAGACCTATGGCTCATGGTGAAGACGGATTATCCCCGCCCGATTCTTACGACGAACGCGAAGCCGCTGGATGGCGCCGCGCTCGCTGGATATGTCGCAGAACCCATTAATGCCTCGGTAGCTGATGTGGTTGCGACGCAAATCGAGGAGGTCATGGAGCGACGCTCGGGAATCGAGGCAGCTTCAGTGCAGGGCATAGAGCATGGCCTTACCTACTACCCATCGCCCGGCGCCACTGACCAGCGAACTGCTTCCACCTTTGTGCGCATCGACCCGCCTCAGCGGGAGGCCCTGGCCGAGTCATACAGCGGATTCTCGACATCTGGGTCGGTCAAGCCTATTGAGGTGCGGCAACTTCTGCGTGCTGCCGCAGTTGGAGCTCTCTTCGATTCGCGCCTGGAGATGAATGCCTATGAGCTGCTGTGGCGCAAAGGACAATCTCCCGGTCCTTGGATTGGGGCGGAACTGAAGTTGCGGGGACAGATGGGCTTTGGGGACATCGATCGAATGGCAGTCTGCCTGTATGCTCCGTCACGCGATTGCTTCACTGAAGTTTCGCGCACGGAGAGCAGCGGTTTCTATGACGTGATTCGTGCGAGATTTGCAGAGATGGGTCCTCTCGGTCGCGAGGTTGCTGAGAATACGCTTGAATATGTGCGGCCAAATTACTTCAGCGACAACACCGTGTCGCTGCTGCCGATTGCAAGGCTCAATGGTCGGATCGTAGTCGGACTCGAGGAGCGCGACCTTCCCGCCGGTGTTCCTCACGGCGAGGGATCGAGAATCCTGACCCTGCCGGCCTTTCGCATACCCAAAACCGTGACCGATTTGACGACTGCGCAACAATGGTGCGGCGCGCGTCTTGCCAAGGATTTCGGCGAAAGGGCCCTGAGCTTTACTCCGCTGGGAGGGCGATACTACCCTGCGGCCGGATTGCTGCCCGAAGTCGTATATCCTTTTGCCGTTGAGGTTGACGTGGAGGCTCGGCACAAGGCGCTACAATCCCTTAGCTGGGTTCCTTTGGATACCCTGCTGACTCAGCACGACCGAATTCATGATGGTCATTTACTTACGGCGATTTTTCGCGCCGCGCATGCCTGTGGCCTTTTTGAGGAGACATTAAATGCTGCGAAATTGGCGGGCTGACCCACCTCTCGACGAGAGAACGAGCCCTGTGGCATCATCGAGCTGGCTAGAGCCTATCGAGGATGAAATGAAACTCTCCCCAAAGGAAGCAACTGCGCTGGCGGCCGCTGAGCTTCGCCCGCAAGCATCGATGAAGCTTTTGCGTAAGGAGTCCGGCCTGCGTGAGCATACCCTGCGCTATGCGCTGCATAGGCTCCAAACTCGCGGGGTATGCACTCCGCTTCCCTTCATCAATTTGCATCGACTTGGATTCACCATTCTCAATGTTTTTTTCTCGGTCGGGTCTCAGCGCAAGGCTACCAATGACGCTCTTTTGCGGGCATTCCTTGCGGTTCCTGAGGTTGTTTGGGTCGGGGAGTTCGGCGGTGAGTATCAGTATGGTATCGCCATTTGCACTCCGCAGATTGGCGCCGCTCACGAGCTCATCACCGCGTTTTCGGCCAAGTTCAAGAACGTGTTCTTCGATAAGGCTGTTTCGGTGCAGTACGCCACGACCGTATTCCCGCGACGCTATCTTTCCACTAAGCGCTTTTCTGCCAAGCCGCTGGTGTGTCGGTTTACTAGGGAACAAACCAACCTTGATGAGCTTGATCGTCGAATCCTCGAGGCGGTCGCCACTCCAGGAAACATTTCCAATCGTCAGCTGGCGCAGAAATTGGGCATCCCGGCGTCGACGGTTGACCTTCGCATGCGCAAGCTGCAAGAGCGTAATGTCATCGAGGGACAGCTCATGGCGGTCGATTGTACCCGCTATGGCTATCAAAGTTTCAAATTATTGATCTATTCCAAAGGTGTTGATTCCCAGGTTTCCCTGGCCTTGCAGAAATTCTGTGATCGCAATCCCTTTGTGACCTACCTGATCGAGTGTCTGGGCAATTGGGACTATGAGATCGGCATTGAAGTGGCTCAAACCGAGCAAGTGACGGGCATCATGCAAGAGATTTACGAGGAATTCGGCTCGGCAGTGAGCAACGTCAAGCTGCTCGCCAAGTTCAAGGACATCAAGTTTCGCTGGTTCCCGGGCGCGGCCTAGGTGAGGACGCGCCCAGTTGCAATCTAGATTTTTGCGGGAATATAGAATTTTTTCGAATTCTCAAGCAACTTTTCGGCTGCTCTTGCGATTAACTAGAGCGCGTCCGGAAACTCCTTTCCTGGTGTGCCCTCATACAACAAGTTGATCGCGGAGGAGCGTATTATGATTATTCAGGAAGAGGGCAATACATTGCCCGAAGAATTAGCCGACATAGCCCGGCGTATAGCAAGGGACTCAACCGAGCTCGAGGACATTATACGCTCGTGGCTGTCTGAGCCAGAACGAACGGTGAACCTTGGAACTGGATTCGATGATGACGAAAGGCATACCCTATTATGGCTAAGTCTTGGGATTGAAGGGGATCGAGCTATCGAGATGTTCTTGCCCCTCTCCAACATCCAGGCACTTTACCCTGGTATGCAGCCCATGACCAACTTCATTTCGCTTCGGTCGGAGGACCAGATGCCGTGCATTGATGTCGATGAGGACAAGCTCAACTCCTATCTGAAGATCAGTCCCGAAGATTTCTACAATGAAGCGCTAGCCTATCCGCTCCTCGACATTCGAAGTGCCATGCCGCTGATATTGGCCTATGCGACAGCCAATCTTGGAGAGGTATCCATCAGCCGACATCCAGCTGATTTCGATGATATCGATTGGGAAGCCGCCGGCTGTAGGAATGCACCATTCGTCAGCCTTAGCTACCAATCCCCGGATATAGTTCAAGGGATGAAACCAGGATTTAGCGAATCAATATATCTAGATCTCGAGTCTTAGCGAAACGCCGGCGGCGTCAGCTTTTGCTGGCCTGGGAAAGATCCAACCAAGCCCTCCACAGGTCCACTTGCCTGTCTATGAGGTCTTCTATCCCCATACGGTGGAATTGCGCAGCGCTAGAAGGGAAGTGTTTGACGCAATATGATTCAGCGCTTTCGATGAGCTGTCGAGCGACGCGAGAGTTAGTTGAATTAAGATAGGGATAGACTTCCATCGCCCGCATAACTCTTCTGCCGAACTCCGCCATTTCGAGATCGTCGGCGTGGGACCGATTGAACTCCCGAATGGCACCGCAGATTTTCGTCTCCTTGTCGGGAGTGAGCCTCAAGGGAGTGGCCAGATCCTGGCGGCCCATTGAATGCTGACTCCAGGCGCTATCGATTGCTACAAAGATTTCAATCGGGTCATGCCCTTGAGGCCTGGGTCGATAGAGCGCTGAAGCACTAAAATTGCGCCCGGCGTGATCGAGAATAGCTCCGAGATGCTGAGCCAACACGCGAGCCTCGTCATCACGAGAACTTCCATCGCTGCGGCTATCCGAGGAGGGCGCTCCCACATAGCTCACGAGGCTATTAAAAGCGGTGGTCGGACTGTTGTGCAGCACGTAAACCAGATAGGCAAGGCCAAGCGTTATCTGATCTTGTCCATTCACCGGTTCGACCTGGCGCACCCGATCCGCGAAGTCAGGATAGCCGCAGTTCTCGACTACTGCGAGTATATCACCAAGATGGCGCCCACAGCCCTCAAAGGATAATTGTTGGGCCAGTGCCTCGAATTGTGCCGAAGGTTCTTGAACTCTAGGTACCCCAGATGGTTGATGCATCGTAACTCCTTGCAAATGCAACCCGGGGGGAGGTGTATTCCTTAATGTTATGGAGCGATGTTGGCCTCGCGTCTCCCCAAAATATGGTGATGACCAACCCTGCCTTTCCCCATCCTGGCCTGCACGATGTAGCTTTTTTCTTTTCATTTCTTGACTGAAAACTTCGTGCCCCTTAGAATGGCGAACATGATCCGCATTTCTCGCGAAATCTCCTCGATTTTCTGGTCCTTTTGGCGCTGGGCATAAGCCCATCCATCACTTCGCTTTCTTCATTCTTCAATTTTTTATTCCGACTTGCGGCGCTTCTCTCGCAGTGAAATTTCACTGGAGACTTTCGAGTTTCTCTTGAAGCCTCGCAGAAAACGGCGCCAGAGCGGCGTCATTGCAAACTTTCATATCTAAAAATGGCACAAGAAAATATAACTAACTCTCCGGTTCCTCCCCAGACTCCGTTCTCGCAGGCCGACGTTACCGAACTTGGCTTGGAACATATGGGCGGAGTTGGGCAATTCAATATCCCGGAAGGGCGGGAGTGCCTGGCGCGTCTCAAAAATGAACTGCATGCCTGCTTTGCGAACTCCCTCGTCGGTCCATTGCAGCCATATCTGCGCCAGCTTGCATTTGAATCTCACCGCGACAGCTTCAGCGTTCCGGAAAAAATAGCTCTCTCCGGATTAGTTCCTATTGCAGACTACCTGCGTCAGGAGACACAGGCGGCGACAGGATCTCTCAAACCCGTCGGCGGATCCGGCGATTTGTTTTTGCGAGACGTATTTTATTGCCTGCTTGACGTCGCCAACGAGCGTTCCGGGAATCCCCTCATTCTTCGCTGCACAGCGTGCCCCGATTATGAGACAGATGGCGACGGACACTATGTCTCACGGGGTGGATTGGGAAGTTCTCCCGGCTTGGCTGCGCTAAAAATCGTTGCCCTAGTCAGTCCTTTACTTAGACAACTCTCCCAGCAGTCCATACCTACTATTCTGGAGCTCTCATATGCTGATATCGAGGCGCTTGACCCGGTATTGCTCATGAAATCTGGCGTCGATACTCATGAATTCCAACGCCGAGTCGATCAGAGCGCAGCGCATGCCGTGGAGCGATTCAGCGCGGAGCTTGGTCAGAGCGGGTTGCAAATTGCAGTGCGCGCCGGATCCATGCGTGCCTTGCTCGGAGACGAGCCTTCGTTCCCACTGCAGGAACGCCTCGGCATGGCCGGAGTTACCAGCAGTCAGATAAGCGGGATCGCTTCCCATCGGAGAAATTTCTACTCACGATTTTTTCGGGACCAAAGCCAGGGGTTCGAAGTCGGTGAGTTCTATGACGCGCGCGCGGCGAAAGACATAGATGACCATGTGCGTCTCGGGCGAGCAACGGAGCTGCAGCGTAAAGCGGGGGAGCGATTGTCGCTTGTAACCATGAGCATTCCAGCCTTAGCCAAATATCTGCGTCATGGAAATGATCAAGTCCCTGTTTTGGCTTTGCGCCAGGAATATTGAAGAGGGGAGCAATGATGAATCGATCCAGAGTGATTTCATTACAATTTCAATGGAAGTTCATCTTGCTGCTTGATTAGGAGTGACTCGCGGCATATACTGCCCGCATGCAAAGCCAATCCTGCCCAGTATTTGCATATTCCTACTTCTATTTCGCGCCCCGCGCGCGATAATACCGGTCTCTACCCTACATAGCTTTCTCTTTTGTCCCCTTACGGTGACTGGCTCATGGCGCCTTGGCGCCCGTAGCTAGCGCCCACGAATTTTTAAGGTGAATCCATGAGCTCTTTAGGCCCAATAGGCGAGCCTCATCCTCAAGACGCCACTCCGCTAATGAGTTTCCCCGTGCCTGAAACTCTCCCGGAATCTTCACTCGGAGAGCGTGCTGGCATCCAGCCTATGCCTCCTGGCTCGCTCAGGGGCAGGGTGCATACAGCGGCGCTTCTGCGCGGCGGCGGTGAGCGGCCGATACCAGAGATAGCGGAGCAGGTGGCGGCAGCCGCTCGCGGAGAGGTATTTGCCCTTGTTCTGGAGCGCCAGCTCCAACCATTACTGAAGTATGATCGTGCTCATCATGCCGATCACTGGCGGGAGAAACTCAGAGAGGATCCTCCGCGATTCTGTCGACGGTTCGGCGCGGTTCTGGCGGAGGCCGTTACCCGCCCGGAGTTCCTTGAGCTCTTGATGGGAATGCAGCGGGATGGATTCATAGATTCAAATAAACTTAGCCTGGCTGACGCTCTGCAAAACAAGAAGCTCATCCGTCCACTCTTGCGCTCGTTCCTAAAGAGTGAAATTGACACCCCGGAAGCGCAAACCGCAAATGTACTTGGCATAGTGTCACCGTTAGCCGTCCAAGCGCTTGAGGTTGCCTTGATATGCGAGGGGCAGGCTCTGCGTCCACAGGGTCTCACCGGGCAGAAACTATTTATCCAGAGCCTGGCTCTTCCTTTTCTCGGCCCACAGGAAACTCGCGCTCTGGCGCATCTCACGTGTGGCGAGGATCCTCGTCATCTGGCAAATTTGCTGTTGGCCATTGTCGATCTACCGAATCTGCCTCTGGTCAGCCGCCAAGCTCAGCAGTCACGGCAACTTAAGGATCGCTTTCAACGCAATCTTGCTCTGCATATAGCCGAGAGCATCTCACTTGATGATAGAGCTGAGTTGGAGCCTCTCATCGATGTATTTAGACAGGTACTCTCTGAGCCGGGGATCGCCTGTTACCTCTATTTCTCCGACAACGATCGAGCAGTCATCCGCCGAGTGCACGATATTTTAAAAACTGGCAAGGCGGAACTGCGCTGTATGAGCTGTCCCGACTATACCGGAAGTACGACTGTCAACGAGCATGGTCAATCGGTATGGCAATTCGATTTTCGCGGATTGGGTAGTGCTGAAGGCGTTGTGGCCCGCAAGGGGATGGCTTGGGTTGAGGCATGGGTAAGAGCTCTGAAGCAGCATGTAAGCGAAGTGAGTGTGCTCCACTTAGAGCCATCCTTTGAAGTGGCACGAGGGCTGCGGGTAGAAGGCACCGAAGTACTCAGTGCACCGGAGGCATACGAAAAACTACGCGCTAGTAACCAAGCCATCAAAGCCGCCTACGCGGCGAATGGCCTAGATATCCGGGTGGCGCTCTTTGGAGAGCTGCTTGCAGATGATCTATTCGAGCTGCAGCGTAGGGAGAAGGCTAGCCTATTGAGCGCAGAACGCGAAGCCGATCCGCAGCTAGCTAAGCTCTTCGCCTACATTTTCAAGTCGCGAGAGGCATTGTATCGAGCTTGGTACCCGCCGCTGGAGAACGAAGGGCCCGCCGAACACCGGGAGCGACTGATTCGCGAAGTCATACCGCATCAAGCCGCCGAGTACGCCGTAGTGGGGGAGCTCCTCACCGCTCCGGCGCACGCGCTGGTATTGGCCTACGACAGCGCGCCGATGAGTGAACTCAACGGCTACCTCGGATTACCGGTGATGTTCGGCCTGGGCAAGTCCGAGCTAGACTACGAGGGAGCGTAACGAATACCCTCAAGCTGCCGCTAGTGTCTCGAGCCAAAAGTGAGGTATAGCATTCTTGCAGACAGATTCGATAATCGCTGGTGTAGCTATGCTTAAAAGAGTTCTTGGTCTAATTGTAGTAGTCATTGCATTCATTTGCTTGTATGCGGCTTTCACCCCACCGGGGTACGTCCTGTCCCGGGAGATGCTCGTCAAAGCAACGCCCGAGGCGATCTTCCCTTACATAAATAATTCGAAGAAGGCTCAAGATTGGATGCCTTGGAAAGATAGCGATCCAGCGGCCCAGATGCAGTATTCGGGACCCGATGAAGGAGTGGGCTCAACTTCGAGTTGGGACAGCACGGGTCCGTTGGGAACCGGCAAGGCGGAGGTTGTGGAGTCAGTCCAGAATAAGGTCGTGAAGACCCAGCTCACCTATACCCGTCCCATGACTATGTCGCAGCTGGCTGAAATTGCCCTTACCCCGACCCTTGATGGCACCGTCGTCCGCTGGTCGGTCAGCGGCCAGAGTCCGTTTCTCTGTCGTGTGGTCGGAATATTCATGAATATGGACAAGATGATTGGCGGTGAATTCGAGAAGGGGTTGAAGAAGCTCAAGCTGACCCTAGAATCTGCTGCCCAACAATCTTAGGCCAAGACATCAGCATTTTCCCGTAGGCTTTCGCCTGTTCCTGCCCGTCCATAGTGCCCTCGATCCGGGCAGTGCCCGAGTTCCACCATCTATCTGAACATCATGTGACTTTAGTCACAGCAACGCGACTTCGCGCTGAGCATTGGCGTATGACGCTAAGGTGCTTTCGGTAGATCTTGCTCCAACTGGACGAACTCGCACCGAAAGCCAGGAAGGAGTGTTGTATGAAAATTAATTGCGTCCTTGCCGTCTGTTTGTGCGTCCTGCTTCAAGCGCCCCTGTCCTACGCGGAGGACGATCTCCTCGCGAGTACTCAAACTCAAATGATTCTAAATCCGGTTGACTGTCTTGTCGCCTGGTACGCCTACGCCCAGTGCGTGTTGAAGCATAGCATTTATGGCCGGCAAGCATGCGTTGACCTGCTTGAGACCGCACAGCAGTGCGACTGGACAATTCGTTTCATGGAATCCAGGGCAGACGAACTTCCGTAACCCGTTTCTTGTTCTCCCGATCTTTCAAAACTGTATCGAGTAGAAGGCCTGTACTTATTCGACCGTAGGCTCCGAACGGGTCTATGGTCGAGGAAGTGCGACTCATTAGGTTAGTAGTAGCGGTTTTGTTTTCTCAGCTCCGGTTTCCTCTCGAATGAAAATCTGCGCTGGGCTCTCCGATAGTCATTCCGCGTCCCCGCGGTAAGACTACAGGCGAGCCCAATGTGGGTTCCCGTCCGATGGAAACTCCGTTGTTAAGGAGCGTAGTAATGTTCAGGTTGAGTAACAAAATTCGTACCGTGGCCGTTCTGACCCTCTTGGCCGGCACCTGCGGCGTCGTCCTCAGCATCCCCGGCTGCGGCAGCCCCCCCGGGCGCGTGAAGTGGAATCACGACGATCCCTGGACTGGGCACACCGATGGTGAGTACCAGCCCAACGGTCCGACTACCACCTTGCCCGCGGGCTGGACCCCCGACGGCGAGCAGACGGTCGAGATCACCGTGGACGGCAAGACGTACCGCATCCGGATTTGCGTGTCCCGCAACGCATCGAATCCGAACTGCGTGTACATCAACCTCGGTGGCTGCGCGTCGCACGAGGGGTGGCAGATGTACTGCCGCTCGATCGCGAACCCGCAGTCGAACTTCGGGCCGCCCCCCGGCGGTACCGTGCCCGTCAAGATCTCCGGCGGCCGCACGCTGGCGATTGCCAAGGACGTGATCATCGAGACCGAGCCGTCCAACTGTCCCGACGAGTTCGGCTCGGCGGATTACGACCTCACGACTGGCGTCACCACGGTCTCCTTCACCACGGCGTGCAGGGACGAGGCGATCCCGGCGGACCTCTACAACGTTACGATCACGGGTCCGGACGGCATCTCGCTGCCGTCGGATGTCTTCAGCATGCTTCACGATGGGATCATGCCGGTCGGCTCGACCGTCGAGATCCAGGGCAGCGACAACGTGGTGGCGTGGGACTGCTTGCAGTTCCACCGGCCGCGTATGTCCTACACCAGCACCGACGGGCACCGCGTGGACGCCGGCATCGGCTTCCCGCAAATCGGCCCTCCGGTGGCGTTCGTGGCGGTGGACGGGGAAATCCAGCGCCTCATCGCTGTGACTCGTCCCAACGATTGAGAGTAAGGGGCTGTCCCCCGTAGCCCTCCTCTCCTGGCGGGCCTGGGCGCAAGCTTGGGCTCGCCTTTACCGTGCCCGATTACTCAACGAATCTCTCACACGGAGAACTGCAATGATTATGCGATCTATGCCGGCGATACTGCTTACGGCACTTGTGCTCGTGAGCGGTTGTGCTGGTTCCCGGATCGGCGTTGCACCTCCGTGCGCGTCGGTCCAGACCCCGAGTCCATCAGACCCTGCCAAGATGTATCGAGGGCAGGGCATACTGGTGGGCAATCGTCTATTGACGGCGGGTCATACGTTCTTGCAGGAAGGATCTCCCTTCCCGCCGAACGAGATCTTGGTCAACGGACGCTTGACGTGGGTGCGCAGCCTGCGTCATGGCAATATCGACACCGTTCGCGCCCTCTATGGCAGGGACGGGTCGCTCAACCCATCCGATTATCTCGAAGACTGGGTGACATTCGAAGTAGAGCAATCTGCTTCGCACTCAGCAGCCGAGTGGTCAGTTGGGAATGGGAAGGTCGTGCCGAATGAGACTCTGTACGCGGTTCGGGTAGACATCGTTCGAGGCAGGGCTGTCCTTAACAGCGCGCCTCTGACAGTCGTCAAACCTGATTCGGACCGAGTGCTCGACGAACGACTCATCTTTGTCACTAACCCGTTGAAGGACTCTCTTAATGGCTGGTCCGGCTGCTTTGTCGGACGCTTTGACGAGAGACTTCAGCGTTGGGAGGTGCTTGGGATCCTTATCTGTGGTCAGTCTGAGAAGGGAGGATTTTCCGCTTTTCATATCGTCTTGCGGCCTCCGGCATCCGTGCTGGAATGGCTGGCTGGACGGTAGGAGCGCGGCGTCAAGGTTAGTTCTGAGTTGCACTTTCTTGACGCCCCTTTTCTGCAAAAAGCCCCCGGATCTATCCTCCTTCTCCCGTCTTTCATCCTCCCTTCAGGCACTTATTCGTTCATTTGATTAGCGGCCGGAACAGGCTTAACCTAAAAGAATTCTATGGCCACAAAAGCCGCGCGAAAACCAGTAATATTTGGCTTCTCGAGTAAGCCAACCGAAGGTATTTTTTCTACGCTTAGCGACGCTGAATCTAAGGCTCTGCTTCGGGGGGCACGGAGCAGATCTCTCTCCCGCGGCGCTTACCTCGTTCGTGCTAAGGCGCCGGCCGATAATTTCTTCATAGTGCTTGAGGGACAGCTCGAGGTCTCTCGCACGACGGTACGCGGGAAATCAATCGTGCTCAATCGAATAGGGCCCGGCGATGTCGTGGGGGAAGTAAGTGCCTTGGGCGGGGTTCCCCGCACCGCTGACGTGGTATGCCGAACAGACTGCTTAGTAGCCGAAATATCGGTTTCCGAATTTAGGCGTAGGCTGGCTGAGGTTCCGAACTTTGCCGCTTTCATAATGAAGGCTATGGCCTTGCGGCTGTCCCACTCTACCTACAAGCTCTTTGACATAGCCACGGAAGATATCCCGTCACGAGTATTGCACGCCTTGCGCGCTTTGGAGCCTCAAACTGCCTCACTTCATGAGAACTATTATCTCATTCGAGAGCGGCCGACCCATGCGGAACTTGCTCGTCTGGTAGGCACCTCGCGGGAGGTGATCAGCCGCGCTCTGAGCTTGTTAGAACAAGCAGGAGAAATTCAGCAGGAAGGAAAATCAATCTTTGTTAGGGCCTAACTGTCACCAGATAGGGCAAATCGACTTGCTCTCGGAACGGTTTGTCAATCAAGACTGTAAATCCTGAGTCGGTATCAGGGAGCCGTTCTGCCTCGCACTTGCCGGAGGCGCAATGAAAGGCGCGGTTGACCACCGAGCCAATTGCTCGCGGCTGAACGTCGTTGGCTAAAGAGTGAAATTCAACCTTTCCATATGAAAGGCCTATCCTCATGCAGGGCCTCAAAAGTCCGGCTTGAAGATCCTGAGATCTTTGTTCCTGAATGCTCATAGCAGCATTGAGAGCATTCCAAGCCGCGGGAGCGCGGGTGAAGATTGCAGACAAGGCATCGCCGATCACTGCTGTGCATTCGCCTCCAGCAACGCGTACCGCTTCAGCGAGCGGGCTGAATATTTGTTCGAGGACAGCGCTGGCAAACATGCCCCGTCGCTCAATCTCTTCCAAAAAACTCGTAGAATCAACGATATCGACCACCATTACCGCGGCATCAATATGTCGTCGTTCGCTTGCGGCTGCCATCCAGGGACTGATGATTTTACCAAGGTACTGACTTAATTCCCCTTCCGTGGATGAAGAGGAAGATTTCTCAACTCTAATGCGCGGATCTACATTTTCAACGTCCGACGCGATTGGCCCGCTCGGCAAATCTCGGCCACTTAGGTAAATGCTTCGTAATCCGCTGGGAATTTCTGGAATTTCAACAGCTGTGACTTCTGGTAAACTGCGGCGCTCAAACGCGATGGAAGCTTCGCTGTCAATAATGGACAAGTCGCCCAGTGGGTTGAATCGAAGCCCCTCTGGCTGTTCTAGTATCCCCATGTACCCCTTCCTCGCTCAGGTCCAGCAAAAAATTTCCCCCCTAAATTGCTCAGCTCGCGGCGGTGGTTAGCTTCGACGAAATGAAGCCCTGGCTGAGAAGCGGTATGCTGTTGAACTTCCTGCATGGGGGAACTACCAAGACTGAACTACGCTGACGTTTGTCAGTATACGGCAGGTGTGAACGCTACTCAAAAGCGACTGAGAGGGCTAAAAGCGACAGCCGGCGAGAGCCTATAAATCGAGTAACACCGCGGCAATCCAAGGGAAAGCGACGGTAACGTCGCTTTGGATAATCTGGTAATAACTCTCGGTCGAAAGTTTATCCCAGGTGATTTTCTCCTTTCCTCCAGCTCCCGAGTAGGAACCATACGACATAGGGGACGAGCCGATTTCTATAAATCCAGCCCAGTCTCGCACCTTATGCAGGTGCAAGTCGTGCTTGATGGACGGCACCACGCAGATCGGGAAATCCGCAGCGATGCCGCCGCCTAGCTGCAGGAACGCTATTGGAGACTTCTTGGATTCCTTGAGATACCAATCATACATCAAGTGGAAATAATCCAAGCCACTCTTCATTACTGAACGGGCCACCGTTGGTGTTCCTTTCTTCTTATGGGGGCCATCGTACGTGTAGCTTGCAAAGATATTCCCCATCGTGGAGTCCTCGAAGCCTGGGATGACTACCGGGATGTTCTTCTGGTAGCAGGCATAGGCCCAGCAATCGTTCGGGTTTGCTTCAGCGTCGGGCTTAATCAGATTTTCAGCGAATAAGCGGCGGAAATATTCGTGCGGGAAATGACTCTGTCCACGCTTTTCCGCCTGCTGCCACATTTTGAGTAAATGCGGCTCCATGATGCGGACAGATTCATCCTCAGGCAGAAAGGTGTCGGTAATTCTGCGTAGTCCGGCATCGCGAAGCTCAGCTTCTTGTTTTGGAGTGAGCTCGGTATAGCGGGGGATATAGGCGTAGTGTGAGTGCGCCACGTAGCGATAGTAAGACTCCTCGTGGTTTGCGCCGGTGGCTGATACCAGATGCACCTTATTTTGGCGAATCAGCTCTGCCAGCATGATGCCGACTTGGAACGAACTGAGCGCTCCAGCAATAGTGACAACAAGTTTCCCTCCCTGTTTTAGATGCCGCTTTAACCAGAGGGCCGCGTCCATTGTTGAGCCGCCGTTACAATGGTTCAGCGTACGCTCGGCAAAGGCACTTACTCGGTCCTTGCGCCGTGACACATAGGCCGGGAGGGCTGCAGTTTTGCTTATGCGGTCCAGTTTGCGGTTATTGTCATGGGAGATCATGTCGCGTAGGGCTGGGGAGAGCTTGTTCAGAGTTTTCTTGTTCATGGGGCATAAGATTAACGATCTGGCACAAGACCGCAAATAGTTTTCGTCCTGCTCTGTAGAAAACCCCGGATCCTTCGTTGCGCATCACTCGGGCTCCCTGCGACTTACCCACCGTAATGTCTCGGTCGACCTCGCTTGCGCGCCTCGGCTGCGGGCTTTTCTACAAAGCATTTTCGCCCCTATTTGCGCGTCAGTCAGTCGGGAAGCCACCCCCGCTTAGCGAGCATGGCTTGCTAGGAGGCGGGCATTAATCTCTAACCGGGGATCCTTGATTGTGCCGTCGTTACAGAGCGCCAAGACTTCTTCAACCGGCACTACAAAGACGTCTACCCGCTCATCCACGGTATGATCGGCGTCAATCGCGCGGCGGGGGTCTACTTCTACGAGGAAGTTGAACACCCGTTCTGCATGCTTTGTCGGAGTGGGAAAGCTTGACCCCACATAAAGTGGAGTGCTGCAGGGCTCGATTCCAGCCTCCTCCCGAACCCCTTGGGCAGCTCGTTCGCCGATCTCGGTCAGTGTGGTCTCGCCTTCGAGCGATTCGGCTATTCCCTCATAGGCGAGGGCCTCTGTGGGGCCGGGGTTATCGCCGCGAAGTATCTTGCGAGCCGCTAAGACCGGTCTCAACCCTCTCTTGAGCACCATGCTCAGCTCCTTGCCATCCCAGGTGTACGCGCCAACATCCACAGCGTCGATTCCTTTACGAACCAGTACTTCGGTATCGGAGGCCTCTATAACTTGCCGGAAGTTCATGAAGCTCTCCTGCGGAGCCTTGCCGCGCGTGCAGACTAGGGTGTAGGCCGCTGCTGAGTCGCTGGGCGGCGCCAGTAGGTGTCTGCGAAGCTGCTCGGCATTGGCCCGAAACACGTGGCGGCACAATGGCCCAAGTTGGCCGGAGTTGTGCCCCAGTTGGAGTGTATTAGGTAAGTGATAACCCAAAAAATCCGCTAGACGCAGAGCCGCCAGCACGACTCTGGTATTTACCGGGATTCCCTGCAGATAGCGGGACAGAATGGAGTCCACCGGAATCATGCTCATTCCATGGTACCGAGCTCCAGCGACTGCGACCGGCATGGGAACCAGGGTGCACAACTCTGTCGAGGATCCGGCGCTGGGAAGATAGGGACCTCCTAGGTAGCCTCGTTCGCTAGACACCGCTTGAGGCAGCGACAACAACATGGCCGAGCCCTCTTTCTCCCTCAGTACAGGAAGGGTAGGTCGCGCGTGCAGTCCAAACGGAGGGCGGTCCTCCAACGCGAGGCATAGTTTGCCTCGTTCGTAAGAATAGACGACTGCCTCGCAGCTATCTTGCGTTGAGCACTCAAATGAGAAGGTGTGACTCCCTACGCGCTTGCCGTCCCGATTAAGGAAGGTGACATCGAAATGTCCAAGCCGGGGCTCTCTACCTGCGGGGTCGTGCCGGTGAGGCAAGGGGGCGGACAGCATACTACTGGGAGAGTCTTCTTGCGGAGAACAGGCCTCCTTAGGGGCCTCAACGGGATTCAGCATAATTACGCCGTTAATGACAATGGGAGTGAACGGGATTCGAGCCTAGCATTCGGCCGTTCTCCTCGCCCCGCCTTGGCAATCGGGATTAGTGCGTCTTTGCTTTCACCGACCGCTACGATATCCATCTTGGCAGCTCGCGAATCAAAGACTCCCCCAACTCCGAAGGTGTCCACGAGCCGGACGCCAAGAATTCGTTCGGCTGCGAGAAAGGCCCGAATCTTGGCCGTGTCGCCAAATCCGCTGGAGAGCACGATTTGCACCGCAGGGAACCCGGCCTTATCGAGGGCCGTACGTAGTGCGTATACTCCGCTTACTGTAACCCCATTCCCGTACCAGTATTTGGCGTCGGGGTGTTCTAGTCCTGGCAGCGGAAGCCCGGCCGCCTTAAGCTTCAAGGCGCCTTCGCTGAAGGGGGATAGTAGGGCCCCCTGAGCGATATTCTCCCCGCAGGTATCCACGCGTACTGCGGCCAGCTTTTTGCCTAGGGCCCCAGCAGTAGCAAGGGCGTCGTCAATCTCATGATTGTTGTAATCGATGAGAGCAATGCGACCGACGGCTCTGCTCATGCAGCGATCGAAAGCCTTGGTGGCCTCAACCGTGGCCTGATCTTTGCCATACTTCCAAGCCATGATGTTTTCAAGCACGTGGGGAATGGTTCCAACTGCCTGTTTCCCAACCATGACTGCCCCCGCCGCAGTTGAACAGTTGCTTGCGCCGCCGCGAAACGCAGCCAGAGAGATGGCTGGGTCTTCGAGATAATGCCAGTGCCGAGCACCCATATAGATAACGGGACGATCACCAGCCGCTTCCACCACTGCGCGCATGCGAGCCTCAACTGCAGCGGGATCGATGGAATCAATCCCATCGGTCGCCCGCGTGGTGGCAGCACTGATTGCTCCCAGGTACATGGTCTCTAGTTCGACGATATCTTGGATAGGACCTTCGATGGTCAAGAGGGCCTCGCCGGATTCGAATCGATCTCCGTCTTTGAGTGCCTTTACGCTGCCGCCGTGTTCGGCAAGCTTTGAGTACTTGGTCAATATCGCCACTGCTTCATCAATACCGCCGACCTCGCCAGGACCTTTGCGAATGATGACTTGAGCCCGTACCCAGGGGTTTAGACCTTCGGCCCGGAGGATGTTCGCAGTATTGAGAAAATAGAGATCGGTATACGGAGCATGACTTTCCGGCAAGAGCGCCATCTTGGCGCGAACCGCTTCCGCTCCTCCCAAGGCCGGAGCGCATTTGAGTCCCGCCAAGGAGGAATTTGCTGCCTGCGCTACTTCCGATGTTACCGGCTGTGTGTTGATTGTTATTTCCATAAAGCCTCCGAGCTGTATTTTCAGCAGTATCGGCAAAATTATAGAAACTACAAATCAAATGTAATAATGCACATTGCAGGGGCTGCTGCCTGCGCATCAGTAGATGCGATAGGCGGTTCGCAGCAAATGTCGCAGAACGGACATATCGAACGCTGATGGTTAGGAGAGCAGATCATGGGAAGGACGGAACAGGAAATAGGGCGGGCAGCCGCAGAATTGACGGCCATCGAACCGGCAGCCGACGTTGTAGGCGACTTGCCAGGCATTGTTAGGGCCGAGGCCGGAATGTCGGAGGCGGCGGAGGCAGTCAGCCGCTCCCTGCTAACCACTGAGCGAGAGCACCGGGTAGCTATCGCTCAGATCGCCACCTATCCAGGCCACATAGAGAAGAACGCAGAAAAGATTATCGAGTATATCGGCAAGGCGAGGGCGGCCGGCGCATCGCTGGTGGTATTTCCGGAACTCACCATCACCGGCTACCAGTGCATGGATCTGTTTTACAACCCGCGTTACATCGCGAGGAACCTCGAAGCTCTGCAGCGTATTCGGGAAGCGACCGCTGGCATCACGGCGATCGTTGGTTTTGTCGAGCCTGCGCCGCACACCACGCGCCCGGGTGGCAGGCCTGTTCTGTATAACGCGGCCGCCATCATTCACGACGGAAAGGTCGTCGACGTGCAGCACAAGAGCTTGCTGCCAACCTACGAAATATTCGATGAGGATCGCCATTTCGTGCCGGGCCGAGAGCGCAAAGTCGTCAACGTCGGTGGTGTGAAAATTGGAACCGAGATCTGTGAAGATTTGTGGTCTGACGGCTACAGCATCGATCCGACTAGTGAGCTGGTCTCAAAGGGGGCTGAGCTGATTGTCAACCTCTCGGCTTCTCCCTTCCATGTGCGAAAGCTGCCCGTACGAGCGGGCCTGGTTCAGTCCGCAGCGGAGAAGAATGGGGTCCCCTTTATTTATGCCAATCTCGTTGGCGGTTACGACGGATTCGAGGGCGAGGTGCTCTTTGATGGGCGCAGCATGGTCATGGCCAAGGGCGGAAAGCTTCTCGGCATGGCAAAGGGCTTCCAAGATGACCTATTGATAGTCGACGTCGCCGGACAGAAGGAGATGCAAATCCCGCAAGTTCCGGATGTCGCGGAGCTGCATGATGCGCTGGTGATGGGCATCCGCGATTATTTTTCGCGGCGCGGACGTATTACGGGAGCACCCGTACCCCGCGCGATCATTGGCCTGAGCGGCGGGATCGACTCCGCGCTGGTTGCCGCCCTGTGTGTCGAGGCGCTGGGGCCTGACAAGGTGCTGGGGCTTACCATGCCCTCGCAGTACTCATCAACGGGCACCTTCAACGACGCACTCAAGCTAGCCGAAAATCTCGGCATCCCGTGCAAAATTGTTCCGATCAAGCCGGAAACCGATGCCGTCGAGAGCTCCTTGCGTGCCGATCCGGAATTTGCAGCGAAGCCGGAGGATGTAACCGAAGAGAACATTCAAGCCCGTATTCGAATGACGAACATAATGGCCTACGGCAACAAGCTTGGTGGACTCATGGTCAACACGGGCAACAAGACTGAGCTTATCCTCAACAACTGCACCATATACGGGGACATGACAGGCGGCTTTAGTGTTCTGGGCGATGTCGATAAGGACAGAGTCTATGCCTTGTCTCGCTTTATCAACGAGCGCGCCGGACGCGAGATCATTCCTCAAAGCACTATTGATCGTATCCCCTCGGCAGAACTCAAGCCGGACCAGGCGGACGAAAATGTAATGGGTGCTCCTCCTCAGGTGATTGCTCCGATAGCCCGCGAAATATTCGAAACTGGCGTCACTCTGACTGAGGCTCTTGAGCGATATCGCGGGCAGATCTCAGAGAAGGCCATTCGCAACATCTTTGTGCGCAGCGATGAATTCGAATGGAAGAGCCGGCAAATGCCGCCGGCGCTGCGAGTGACTCCGCATGCGTACGGAATCGGTAGGCGCATGCCTATGAACCATGGCTTTTACGAATAGGAGGGGTTCCTATGAAGGTGCTGCTTATCGTCGATCCGCAAAACGACTTCTGCCCAGGCGGCAGTTTGGCGGTAGAGGAAGGGGACCAGACCATCCCCCTCATTAATCATCTAATGAAGTCTAAGCGCTATGACTTCATTGTTGCCTCGAAAGACTGGCACCCGGAAAACCACAAGAGCTTTGCCGTTCATCATGGGGGCAAGCAGGTGTTCGATCAAATCGATCTGAATGGGCTGTCGCAGATCCTTTGGCCCCGGCATTGTGTGCAGTTCAGTGAGGGCGCCGAGTTTCATCCTAACCTCGACGTTTCGCGGATTGACGCTGTGGTCCTGAAAGGACAGGACCCCGAGGTTGATAGCTACAGCGCCTTCGCTGATAACGGGGGACGGCGGATCACCGAACTTGGCGCCTTGCTTGACGCGAGAGCGCAGAGCGCCGGGGTGGCCCCGAGTGAAGTCGAGATAGATGTCTGCGGACTAGCGCTGGACTACTGCGTGAAAGCCACTGCCATCGATGCGGCGAAACGAGGACACAAGGTGAATATAATTCTGGATGCTGCTCGTGCGGTGAATCCTGCCCCCGAAGCTGTGGCCGCGGTGATTCGTGATCTGCACAGCCTCGGAATAGCCGTGATCGAGAGTCGTGAGTGCCTTGAAGAACCCCGGCGTGAGCCGGAGGTTAGACTAGCTCCTGTCATTGAGAGGGGAATGTCCGCATGAACACGGAAAATTCCCCTACGCCGCTACCAAGCAAGTCGCTGGCGCCCGAACTGGAGGAGGTTTCAGCGTATAGCGTCACTTCCCGGTTTGAGCATGAGCCGGTGTTAACCGATCTCTCCTCGCTTCGAGGAATTGCGTCCGTGCTCGTTGTCGGGGGAACCTTTGATCCCTTTACTCGCGCCCATCTCGAAGTCCCCCATCATGTAGCGGAACTGTTGGGCGTTCAAGCATTGCTCTACATTCCAGTGCAGCAAAATCCGCTCAAAACCTCCGGACCGCAAGCCGAGTCAGCGGATCGGCTTGCCATGATTCGCAACTGTCTACGAGAAGAGCAGCACAGTTTCGTGAGTCCCCTCGAGCTTCGGCGAGTTGGAAATTCGTACACCGTAGATACGATGCGCGAGATCAGGGCAGCAGTGGGAGAGACGACACGTCTCTTTTTATTCATCGGTTCGGACTGCGTGCATCGTCTGCCGGAGTGGAAGGACCTTGAAGGGCTTCGAACCCTATGCACTATCGTGCCTGTCACCCGTGGAGAGAGTATCGAGAACTGTCTCGCCACGGTGCGGGGAAAGCTGAGCGAGGATTTCATCGCGGAACTGAAAAGTAGATTTGTCGACATTGGAGTTCCAGTAATCTCGGCGACCATGGCACGCGAACGTCTAGTACATGGAGAGCTCCCCTGGGATCTGCTTCCTCCTGCCGTAGCAGAGTATATCGAGCAAAGGGGGCTCTACGGTTATGCTGCACACTGAAAGGGCTGGCGATTTACCGCCATCCGATTTCCAGGGTTCCAAGACTCGGCAAATTGCCGAGCAAGCGCTGGCTGAAGTCTATCGTAGAGCGAACGAGACTGAAGCTCAGGTAATTCGGCTCGAAAAAGTCATCGTAGCGCCCAAACTCAGTAAGCTCGAATACGATATGCTGAGATTGGGTCTTGGTGAATCCGAAGTTCTTAAACGGTACGAGGCGGAAGGGGCGCCGCTCGCGCGAATCCTGAGCAGCCACGAGGCACAGCATCAGGCGTTGCAGGCGCTGCATAAGGTGTTTTCACCGGAACAGTTCCTGGCGCGTCATCAGGTTACCAGGGACGCTCTGCGGGCAGCCGACCTGGTTATCGCATTCGGCGGTGACAACCACTTCCAGTACGTTTCCCATGCCATCGAGGATGGCTATATTCTCGGGGTCAACGCAGACCCTTTGCGCAGTGAGGGTGCGTTGGTCCAATATACGAGCGAGGAGCTGATGGAGATTCTCAGCGCGCTCACCCGCGGTGATTTTGAGATTTCCGAGTGGACTCGGCTGGACGGAGAGGTTGATGGTCGGCCGATGCCGCGAATCATGTGCGAATATTTCCTGGGCGAGCGTGATCGGATGGAAATGTCGCGTTACACGGTGCGTCATCGAAGTTCCGTAGAGGAGCAGAAGGGCTCCGGGCTCGTCATTAGCACCGGGGCCGGGTCGACTGGCTGGTATGATTCGGAGATAGCAGACTATCTTGGGCGATCAGATGTTTTTCCTCGCAGCAGATCTGAGGCTAGGTTGTTCGTAACCGCACCGTTTCGCGGCCGCCTCACCGACCCAAAATTAAGGCACCAGGCGCTGCTGCCGGGGGAGTCACTGTCTATCGCCTCTTTCAATGACGCCGATGGCATCGTGGGTTGCGATGCCTTAGAGCGCATTCCGTTCCCGCGCGGAGCATTGGCCAGGATACAACTGTCTGAGCATCCCCTTAAAGTTCTGCGCGCCCGTGTCTAAGGGGTAGGCAAGGACTCTAAGCTGCGTACTTGCGCCTCAGGGCGCTCTCGTGCCCTACGACTGGTTTGACAACATCGTCGTTTATTAGGCTCAGGACCCGGCGCTCATTGAAGGGAGGGGTACCGCGGCTTAGTCGCTACGGTCTGCGGCCGCCTGACGCTGAAAGCTATTTACCTAGATAATTTAATCTGTTAGCTGTCGTTCTCAGGACTGGGGCGTTTGATTAGCCGGTCAACACGGTTTACCATAATCCCTGCCCTAATTTACTAGGGCTCCAATCTGAAGTTCGAAAGCTAAACCGTGACACTCGCGCCTGACACTAACCCGGTCAACACTGTCCAGTCGGATGCGTCAGCTGCTTCGCCTGCGATTGAAGGGGGAATTGGGCTGACACGGCACTCGCGGGACTTCGCTTCGGCCGTTGTGGCGACGGGAATTATGCAAGGTCCCACCGAAACTGTTGAGGTCTTGGCAACAAGGGCTGAACTCCTCAGCGCCGCGGGCGACGTCGTTGGAGGTATGGATGTCGTGCTTGAGAATCGCCCCGAGGATGTGGGTGGCGTCATTGCCCATTCCGAATACGACGGCGAGATGTATGTATACGGACTCGAGTGTCTCCGTCCGGCGCTTAGTGTTCGACAACATCTAGGCCTTCCCGCGCTTGGAGGTACGGAGGGCAATCGGGTTCTTGGAGAAATCGGCGGATATCTGGTCAAGGCTGACGGTGTTACTCACGGAGCCGAGCAGATCCTTGCAGCCAAAACCAATCTGCATCCAGTCGGGCCTTTCGAGTATTTGGGAAATCTTGTCACTCCTAATCCTGCGGTGTCCGCCGAGCTCTCCATTCCGTCCGCTGTGGCTGTAAGGGATCCTGGAGTTACCGAGTCGATTGTCGCAGGAGATAAGTTCGAATCATCGCGAGCCGTGGTGCGGCTGAAAGCCCAAGAGGTGGTGGCGAGATTTTTCGCTGGAAAGCTAAGTGATCCGCGTTGGGTGCTGGATATTATGGAACAGCACGCAAACATGAGAGAGGCGGGTGAGTTGACGCACGAGTTGGTTGCTCCCTCTATTCTCAAGGCTGAACTCGGCGATCGTTTGGAGGCCGGGCGAAGCAAACCCAACGTTGCCGTCCCGCTGTTGAGCACGCCGGGTGAGGTACTGGAATTCATGAACCAGCGACCGCAGGGGCGAGAAGTGCAGTCGGTCTCGCTCGGAAAGTTCCAGCCGGTACCCGAGAACGCTCTGTATAGGACGTATCGACTAGCCGTCGAGAACCGAAATGCAGCTGGCGAAGTGCTCGGTCAAGCCTATGGCGCAGATGCGGTAATTCGCCAATATGACATGCTCAATATCATCGTGCTTGCAAAAGTTGGAGACACTGTCTACATGCCCGTCAATATCGGGGTGCGTCCTGCTTTGGCCTGTCGAGATCGTAGTCCTCGAGTAGTTCATACGATAACGGAGGAGCGAAATCTCGAAGGAATTACCGGCTCTCTGAAGGCAGATTGGAGTGATAGGTCCAGAGTATGTGCGCAGGTGCGAGCGATAGTCGAACGACTGACGGGACATTCGGTAGCAGGCGAGCCAATGCTCACAGCGGTTCAGGGCTACTGGTCCCCGGGATTCAATGCTACGGGGTTCCGTGTGGCGCTCGCCGTTATTCAATTGGATGAGAAGTCTGCTGAGCGGCTGCCCAAAAACACCGCACTCGTGTGTCCGGAGGCGCTGTTGGATGCGAACGTCAGGGATTTACCCCTGCGGCTTGCTGCCGGCATGGCAACCCTGCTCTTAGATCAGCGTGAGAGTCGGCAAATGGCCTTTTCTCCCGGCGAGCGCCCCGGGATTCGGCAGTTAATGGCGTCTCCAAGTCAAGTTGATGCCTTTATCAGGGAGCATTCGCAGGAACTCCTCGACGTGAAGCGCAGGCATCTTGTCGTCAGCAATATTCTCAACAAGCGGCTGGGTGCTGGAGGATTGCTCATCGAGCGTCCCGATCCTGGCGATCCAGAGAAATACTTCTTCAATTCATTGATGCAAACCTTTGTCGTTCACGCTGGGGACCACCCGCTTCGAATTGGGCAGCTGCTCATACACGACTCCTGGCACTATGAACATCCCGACCCTCTGCCATTCAGAATGGAGGGTGGAAGGCTCATGCTGGACTCCTTTGAACGCTACCGCAGTGCGGTAATGTCCAATGAGATCGACGCCGTCATGTTTTCGGACGTGGTTTTGCCTGAAATCTTTGGTGTCGCCAGTTTTGAGAGAGAAATGGGCGCGGCGTCACTTGCAAGTCTCTTGAGAGCTTCTGGCATCGAGGACCGGGACGCGCAGCGTGATGCCGTGGCGTTCGCGCTAGAGCATGGGGAGCTTCCCGAGCCGATTGTGCGATTTCTTCACGACTCCGGCATGTTTGCCAAATATGAGCCGGTGATTCGTGAAAAGCTATTGGGTTACTATGTTCGAGACTATCTCAAGAATGTGAAGCTTCTTTATGACGCATGGGCGACCATGCCGGATGTGGCCGATTTGGCGCTCTCACTGGGGGCGCGGCGGATAGATGAACGACGCAGCGAGCCTGTGTTGTTTTCGCACCGGGTCACGCGCTTGATAACCGAGGCGGATGGCACTGCGGTTCACACGGGTAGAAATCCATTGCGAGAGGCGCTTGGGTTCGCGAAGACCTATGGGGTGTATCAGCCGGCCTTGCGGTTAGCATACATAAAGGCGCACTTGGATCCCGACGTTCATCAGATGCATATTGCAACTATTAATATGGCGACTACCGCGCTCATAAAGGCGCACGCGGATCTTGAGAAGGCAGGGGGGGTGGTGAAGAGCATCGAAGAATCTCCCACGAATGCGGCCGCATATCGATTATATCTTCGGATCCAGAAAAATATAATCGAGCCGACGAAACTATTGATCGAACAGCTCGAATCTGAATCCGGGCCCTTGAAGCCGGCACAGCGCGAGCAGCTCAAGGCTCATCGACACGCGCCGTTTCCGATCCTGAGTTTCGACCCGCGACAGGAGGCGGATGCTCAGCGACAGGTCAGCAATTTGATTCGTACTTCCTATGCCAAGGCAGGGTTGCCCTGTCCGGCGTTGGACTAGTCTGCGGGTGCTGCCCTGCCTTGTGAGACCCTCTTTGCCAGCTCTTTAATCGTGAAGAAACTCGCCGTGAGACCTAAGAGAGCCCGGAACCGGCGAGCCTCCGAGGCATTGAGCGGTGCAACCATTTGGTGACGCAAGTCGTCAATGCGCGCTGACACCTGATATTTGAGGGTCTCGAGATCCTCGGCGGCGGTTGCGAAGGTGTGATTCCCGTAACGCAAATCGCGATCGCGGTCCCAGAGGTCGTCGATCAATTGTAAGATTGCACCGAACGGCCTCGTAGCTTGTAGGATGCGTTCGGGCCCCTCGGAGCGAAAAGCAAAGGGAATACGGGCAAGAACTTCAAACGAACTGGCGCCTAGTTGTTCGGCAGCTAGAATGGAAGGGGGATCGGTGATTTGGACTTTGGCACAATGGCAAAGAAATTCGAAACTCGAGATTACACGGTCACCGTGAGGCAGGGACAGAAGTTCACGGTGCATTTCGGCGGTGACGGCGGAGAGCGCCGTGAGTTCATTGCAGAAGGGATATTCAAATTGGACCCCGTCTTTTAGTGTGCGCATGAGGGAGTCTAGTACTTCGAGCCTAAGTTCGCGTGGGAGAGAGAAATCGTCGATTAGGCAATCGGAGATCCAAACCAGACTCACAGCTTGCGCGGAAAGGCGCCGACTGGCCTGCGGGTCATGGGTCGAATCTGTCATTCGATAGAAGAAGTCAGAGAAGATAGAGGCGTAGGTGAGCTTGGACTCGGTGAGCCTGGCGTAGGGCTGAAATTCGTGGGGCACATCGAGGGTATCGACGAGCTTGGTGTTCTCGGTACTGTCGTGGGAGCAGATGATGGAAGCGTGGGCCAGCTCACGAAGGGTGGAGGGTAGGACGCTCGGAGCCCAGGCAGAGTAGAGGAGCGGGGCTACTACTTGGGGCAAGGAATGTGATGACTGGCTGGTGGTAAGCATCTGAACTACCTGAACAACTTCACCACCCGGTGGAAGGAAGGTGGGGTGACTCAGCGTACGATAGGGGCGGGAGCTAAGAAATGGGCGAACCGAGGAATAGCATCCTTATCTCTGATATACTCCTCCACATCCCCATGGCCTTAGGCCTGGAGCGGGGCTACTCATGACGACGGCCAGCCTCAGTCTAACCCTCTAAACACACTGAATTTATCGTGACCGAGATCTCCAGAGACATAAAATCTGAAGCGCCGCCTCGGGATTTGTCTCCCTCAGTTGGGACCGAGCTGCGAGCCTGTTCAGCTATAGAAAGATGCCAAGAAATCCTTGAAAGAATCGAGGAGACTCTTAGAAGTGAAGTTTGCCGAGTTCCATATCCGTTCAGCTCTCACATCCCAGGAGGCCACTTGTTGGGCAATGAACGCGCTGTGCTTCCCCCCTTACCGCGGGACATCGTGAGGCAAGTCTCAGGGTTCGCGCGGAGTCTGCAGGCGGAGCGGGAGGCTATTCGTGCCGGCGCGCTTCGCGGATCGGCATTTCTCGATTACAGCCGGGCCTTGGTCGGCGCCGCGGATAGAATCAAGTTACCTGGAATTGCGGATGCGGTTATCGACATCATTCTGCAGGTTCAGGTGCCGAGCGAAACAGAGCCAAATCAGCATGGCTGCCATCATTTTACTCCTACAACACTTCGCATGCTCCCCGCGCTGATTGACGCCGCAGAGATTGTGCCCGGCGATGTTGTGGCGGACTTGGGTTGTGGAAACGGGCGTCTTCTCACGCTGTTGCATTTGTGCACTGGATGTCAAGGAGTCGGAATTGAGATTCTGCCAAAATTGGCAAAACAAGGGGAGAATTTATTGAAACGAAATTCAATACGAGGAATAGAAATTCGCCACGGTAATGCCGTTGAGTCAAACCTATCGGAAATTCGTACCGTAGTAATGTACGCCCCATTTTATGCTTCTGTTTTTCAATCAGCCGTGAAGAAATTCGAAGCGCGAGCTGAGGAAGGGCACTTTCGAATTGTATTGCACGGACCAATGGAGCTGTTTATTGAGAATTCTGCTCAATTTTCTAGTAAGCCGGAGCGGCTAGGAATTCGGCGATTCGATGCGATTACGGAAGGATCTTGATAATCATTTTGGATGTCCGCTATGACTAACCGATCTAAGATGGTACTCTTGAGATACTGGTAATCGGCATGAGCAACAGAGTGCCAAAGTTGAAATTTTTACGGCTCGCAATTCTCGCTTTCGTTGGATTGGGCTTATTGTCACCAACGCCAAGAGTGTTGGCGCAAGATATTACTAACTTAGGTGGCGAACTCACAACGACGCTGACTGGGCACAATGCTATCCAGGTCGCAGCACCTAATGTCACGGATCCTGAGCGATACCAGACTCAAATTAATGGTTTCGAAGTATTCCACCGGCGAAACGGCAGGTCCGGTGGGCTGGGCCCGCGCTTTATAAACGCGTCATGCGGGGGATGCCATGTGCAGAATGGAAAGGGGCCTTTGAGGCTAAGCGCTGTGCCAGACATTGGCAGTACCATGGTGGTCAAGGTCAGTGTGCCAGGACTAGCCACGAACGGAGGCCCGCGAAATGTACCGGGAATCGGGGATCAGCTCCAAGATCATACAACCTCCGGAGTTCGGCGACATAGTATCAGGCTGCGATGGCGACTTTTGAAGGGGCGTTATCCTGATGGCACATCATATGAGCTAAGAGCACCACGGCTCACCTTTTCGATACCCGGACAGGACATGTCGCGCGTGCGAAGTTCATTGAGAATGAGTCCGCTGCTGATTGGGCTTGGTCTGATCGGTGCAATTCCCGAATCGACAGTTCTAGCAATGGCAGATCCTTACGATCTTGATCAGGATGGAATT
>JAYRHW010000148.1:0-4804 GCA_041907145.1 Bdellovibrionota bacterium | reverse complement strand
CGTAGTTACCCACAGCGCCGATCTTGCGGGCGCCATGGACGTTGTGCTCGAGATGCATGAGGGGGGAGGCCTCGATGTCCGCCCCTCGGCGCGCAGGAAGTAATGTTGTGGTGTTCGGCTGTGTCTATTACGTTAGGGTCTCATGAAAACTCCGTATCTAAGAGCTACCATCGTGCGCATCTGTGTACTGGCTGTTTGCTGCTTGTTTCTTGGAGGACAGAGCGCAATGGCAGACTCTCATCGCATCGCGAAGACCGAGGTGGACGGGAATCGGCGCGTTGATACAGCGGCAATCCTCGCGCAGGTAAAGAAAACCTCCGGCGAGATGAGTAGCGATGAGATTGATCAGAACGTCAAATCTATTTTCAAGACGGGATTTTTCGATCAGGTCTCCGCGAGTATTATAGCTGCGGCACAGGGCTCCATGCTGCGCTACACCGTGAATGAGAAGCCTCTCGTGCGAAAGGTGTTCCTTCAGGGGAATAAGGATATTAAGGAGTCGGATCTGCGCGAGGTTCTGAAGTTTAGCGGTGGACGCTTCCTCGATCGCGCTCGCATCCAATCTCTGATAAAGGCGGGAATCGCATATTACCAAAGCCAGGGGTACTATGATGCGAGCTTCGATTCTTCAGTGGTTCCTGTCGGCGACAATCAGGTCGATGTAACCTTCCTCATTACCGAGGGAGAAAAATTCAAAATTCGGTCGATCTTCCTGCATGGACTCAAGCAGGTCGATGAATCAGATCTTCTCGATGCCATGCAGACCAAGCGCTATAAGTGGTGGAATTCCTGGCTCCTGGGAACCGGGCGACTCAACCCCGATATGCTCGAGAATGATCGTATCCTGATGCGTCAGTTTTTCTTGGATCATGGTTACGTCGATGCTGCCATCAGCGAGCCGCGTATCGAGCGCAACGGTCGCGCCATTGAAGTCCATTTCGACGTCACTGAGGGCAGAGTTTATACGATCGAGGATATCAGCGCATCCGGGGATTTGGTTGAAGATTCGGTCGAAAAGACATTGAAAGGCATAAAGAGCGAGAAGGGCGAGCCTTTCAGCGCCTCCAAGATTCGCGAGGACTCCTTCGTGGTCAGCGAGAAATTTACGGACAAAGGGTATGCTTTTGCCAACGTCGTTCCCAATACCAGGCTCAATCAGGCCGCCGCCACTATCGCAATTGACTTCACCACATCGAAAGGCGAGCCGGTCGACGTCAACCGCATCAATATCAAGGGAAACCTAAAGACATTCGATAACGTGATTCGGCGTGAGCTCGTTGTGGAAGAGCAGCAGCGCTACTCGTCGTCCAAGGTCAAGCGCAGTCAGCAGTTGCTGGAACGATTAGGATACTTCGAAGAGGTCAATGTCTCGACCGAGCCGACGGATTCTAAGGATAAAGTAGATCTGGCGGTCAACGTACGCGAAGGTTCGACCGGGACGTTCAGTGCTGGGGCCGGTTACTCGTCCTCGGACGGAGCGCTGTTCAATGCACGATTGACCGAGAATAATATTTTTGGAACGGGGCGCAGTGTCGGCATAAACGCCGATATTGGCTCTCAACGTGATAACCTGGTCCTGTCGTATAATGATAACCGTGTCAATGACTCGTTCGTATCCTTCGGCACCGATTTGCTGCGCAGCGATAGAGACTTCGACGATTTCGATCGCAGACTTACCGGCGGATCCATCGAGGCAGGCTATCCCCTGGACAAGGTTTTCGGCGAGTGGGCCGAGGATATTTCAGCAGCGTTGAAGTATGAACTTCTCTCGATCGACATCCGAAATGTAGATCCGACCAAAGCCGCACAGTTGGTGGTGGACTCCGAGGGGACGTCAACCTCTTCGGCTATAGCGCCGCGCATTACGCGCAATACGATCAACAATCCGCTGAACCCTTCCAAGGGATCGAAGCAGGTACTGTCCTTTGAGTGGTCAGGTTTAGGCGGAGATCAGGAATACTATTTGCTGGAGGCTAAGAATCAGTGGTATCAGCCGATTTGGAAGCCTAGCTTCGGCGATTTCGTATTTTCGCTGCGCACTACTCTTGGTTATGGCGAGAGTCGCAACGATGACCCGTTCCCGCTGTTCAAGCGCTACTTTCCTGGGGGTATCAATACGGTGCGTGGTTTTAGGAATCGTTCCCTGGGGCCCCGGGACGAAAATGGGCATAAGTACGGAGGAGCTAAGGAGCTCATTAACAACGCCGAGATCATCTTTCCGCTCGTAAACTCTGCCGGCCTTAAGGGGGTAATCTTCTACGACGTCGGCGAAGCATTCGATGATAATGAACCTATCGATATATCCAAGCTGCGCCGGGCTCACGGCGCCGGGATTCGCTGGACGTCTCCATTGGGACCGATTCGAATCGAGTTCGGCTTCCCAGAGGATCGCAAGGATGGGGAGAGCAGTATGGTTACGATGTTCTCCTTCGGTGCACCGCTTTAGGGCTAAGCCTCTGGCATATTTGATATTTTGGCTCTGCTGTCCTATACTCCCGTTTCTTTATGTTAAACGGTCGATATATGCGTCTTGTTATAGCCCTTTTCGTTGTATTGGGCCTCAGCGTTCCGGTCCATGCTGAGCAGGCTGGTACAGACGCTCCGGCTATGTATGTCGTTGACATGCAAAGAGTGCTCGATGAGTCGATTGCAGGGAAGGCCGCTAGGAATAACGTCAAAGAGGAAATGAAGCGCCGAGAGGGGAAACTCGCCATCGTCCGCGAAGAGCTCGAGCGTATGGGGGCTGAACTGGATAAGCAATCCGCGCTGCTGTCCGAAGACGCCTTAAAAGAAAAGCGTGATCAGTTGGGGCGTAAGGAGCGAGACTTCCAGCGCGAGCTGCAGGACCAGCAGGAAGAATTGGCAAAGAAAAACGAGGAAGAAATCGGCAAAATAGTGCGCCAAGCTCAGGCGATCATCAAGGAGATATCGGAGTCAAAGAAGCTGCCCTTCGTGCTCGAGAAGGGGGATGGCTTCGTGATTTACGTTCGCGATGAGTTTGATCTAACCCCCCAGGTTGTCAAAGCGCTCGATAGCAAGAGTCTCGGTTGATAGCTGATTTCGCGTTGCGAGGTAGGCATGGAAGAAAATTCTGAAAATAAAGTGATTTTTGATACAGCCAGTATCTTAGAGATATTGCCTCATCGCTACCCGTTCTTGCTGATCGACAAGGTCGTCGAGTTCGTAGACAACCAGCGCATCGTCGCGATTAAGAATGTCACGATAAATGAACCATTTTTCCCTGGACATTTCCCAGGCCAGCCGGTGATGCCTGGCGTCATGATTATCGAAGCGATGGCGCAGGCCGGAGCGGTCTTAGCAAAAAAGTCTCAGGATGGCGTGCGTCCCGAAAAAACCGTCTTTCTGGTGGGAGCTACCGATTGCAAGTGGAAGCGCAAGGTGCTGCCTGGGGATACCTTGCGAATCGTCATGACTTCGGTACGCAAGCGTCGCCCTATTTGGGTCATGGCAGGTGAAGTAACCGTGAACGGAGAATTGGTGGCCAGCGGCACCGTTTCTGCGGCCGAAGCCTAAGAGCGAGCGAGTCTCACCGGAAGTTGGTATGGCACAGATCCACCCCACTGCAATTATCGCCGAAGGCGCCAGGATCGGTGAGGGGAGCGTAATTGGTGCTTATTCGGTCATTGGCCCGCATGTGGTGCTGGGTCGAAATAGCAAGATTGCCTCGCATGTCGTTATCGAGGGGTATACGACTTTCGGGGAGAACAACGAAGTTTTCCAATTCGCATCCATCGGTTCGGCTCCGCAAGATTTGAAGTTTCGCGGCGAGGCTAGCACTCTGGTGCTTGGAAATCGCAACCTAATACGCGAGTACGTCACCATTCAGCCCGGCACATCTGGCGGAGGAATGAGCACCACGGTGGGTGATGGCAATCTATTCATGGCGAACAGCCACATCGGACACGACGCTCATATCGGCAACTCAAATATTTTTGCGAATTCGACAGCTCTTGCCGGACATATCACTGTCGGTAATTTTGCCAACGTCGGCGGGCTGTGCGGAATTCATCAATTCGTGACACTGGGCGATTCCTGCCTCATTGGAGCCGGTTCGATGGTGTCCCAGGACGTGCCTCCCTATTGTATCGCGCAGGGGGATCGCGCTGGATTGGTAGGGCTTAATACCGTCGGATTAGAGAGACGGGGACTCAATGAAGTTCAAATTCGCGCGTTGCGCTCCCTGTTTCGTGAACTCTTTCTCGGTCCTGGAGTGTTACAGGCCCGTCTTCAGGCTGCTCGCGCCGAGTATGGGCAAGATGAACTTGCCATGCAGCTCATCGAGTTCGTAGCCCAGTCGAAGCGCGGCGTATGTTCGCCGCGAAAGAAGGGCGGTGTGTCCGCCGCCTAGCCGCGCCGGATGTCTTTCGACTATGAGGGAAGCATGTCGAGCGAACTGCAATCACCTATAGGACTTGTTGCCGGGAACGGATCCTACCCGCTTCAATGCGCCCGTCAGGCCAAGGGGCGGGGACTTTCAGTCGTCGTTGTTGCTCACGTTGGAGAGACCGATCCCGCTATCGAGAGCATCGCCGACTACTGTACGTGGGTAAAGGTGGGAGAGCTTGGCAAACTCATCGACACCTTCGTCTCAAAGGGAGTGCGTCAAGTCGCCTTTGCGGGAGGGATTTCCCGGGTCAAGCTTTTTGGCGGGGTAAAGCTCGATCTTCGTGCCGTGGCGCTGATTTCCAGAGTCGGCAGTGTCAAGGATGATGCTATCTTGCGTGGAGTGGCCGGGGAGCTCGAGAAGAGCGGCTTGCGAGTGGTTACAGCTTCTCAGTTTTTG
>JAYRHW010000147.1:0-19924 GCA_041907145.1 Bdellovibrionota bacterium | reverse complement strand
GAGATAGTCCGTTGCAGCCACAGCAGAGAAGAGCAGCCCAGCAAGGAACATACTCATGAGAGCCATTTCTAAGGTAGCAATGCCGCGAGAGCGCACCATCTTACCTCGATAAAATTGCAGTACGTTTAGTATACAGCACGGGACCAAGCACCGTGCTCAGCAATGTCTCGCCAGAGCTGGCGAATACAAGCTGATATTCAAGACGTGGATCGTCCTGCCCATCGATTTGTCGCTCCCGCGCGAAAAGATCAGCCAGTGCAGATACTCGAAGGTCAAAATCCGGCCCGTCATTGCCTGGGTGACGGAATACGATATATACGAGCTTGAAGGTGGTATTCTGCCCGGCTGAGATTACCTCGTCTCGAAGGGCGCTTAATTGCGCGGAAATAGCGGAAATTGCCGCGGGCTCAGGAAAGCGCGCGGCATTGGCGTGCGGGACGTCACCAGCGAATACAAAGGCCGTGCGTATCGGCCGCAGAGCAAGTCCGCCGCGTTCTTCACGATACGGAGCGCCCAAAAGCTGTGAACGAACCTCGCGCAGCACTGCTGCTGTATCAGCGATAGAGTTTTCACGACGAGCCTCGGACCACAGACTCTGCCTGGCCTCTATAAAGGGGACGTACTCCGGATTCAGTATCCACGTTCCTTGAGCTGCATCGGGAAGAGTAATGTTGACTGGGGGCGTGCCTCCGGCATGGATCGATGGAAGTTTGGGGTTAACCGCGGGGAACTGATACTCGCTGCTGCTAAGCTCGTGCTCGGCGGCTGCGGCGCAGAGCTCATTTCTATTCACGGTTCCAAGATAGTACTCAAAATCAACCTCACCTGGGCCAATGGGCCGCGTCGACGCGGGAATGACCTGGCGCAATGAGGATACCGAAACTCCTGCACCGGGAAATACGCCGATGCCCAAAGAGTTTTGACTGAGCCGGCTTAGGTATTCAGAGGCAGTAATCGCAGCACGCTTTAGGGATGAAAAGGCGGGATTGAAGCACTGTTGAGTAACGAGCCTGCTATCGAGCGGAGCTCCCTCCTGAACTACAACATAGTCGCTGGAAAAGAAACTTGCAGCGGGCCACGCACCGGGATCTCCCCAAGCTGTTCCGTTTAACAGGTCGGGACCCAGATAGGAGCTGGTGTCCAAAAGGATAAGCGTATCAAATGGTGCGCCACGCACCTTGGCATACGCAGTAACCGGTATTGAGGCCTCGATACCGAAGAATCGCGGAAAAGTTAAGAGCGAGGGAGCACTGTAAAGGAGGGCAATTGAATCTCCGTCCGTAGAAATCGTGGTAGCGGTCATTAGGCCGGCGTAACGGGAAAGATAGTCGCGAGCCGCTCGCTGCGCATCGGCTTGAAAAGGTAGATAGCGATAGGATGCAGACGCTGCGTCGTCGAGCAATTTTTGGACTTTTTGAGTTTCCGTCATGTAGCGGCTGGCATCCAAGCTCACGCTAAAGAGCAGAAAAAAGAGTGGAAGGATGATTCCGGCCACAAATAGCACCGTAGCTCCGTGGCATCGAGTGAGCCTGGCGCGAAGGATATTATTTCCGGAGAGACTCGTCATTTGGGCATTGCCTTCGAAGTGATTTCCATGACCTGCAGTAAGGGAGAAGTGAGGAAGAAAATTATCAAGCCGGCGAACGTGCAAAGCAGCGGGAGGGTAGCTTTGACAGGCATCTTGGCAATTTCTTCCTCGATCGATTCTTGGTAATAGAGCTGAGTTGAGTCGCTTAGTTCTCTCAGCGGCATGACGAGCTCCCCACCCTCTTTGTGCGCCTGCGAAAGATGAATAAAGGCATGCCGCAGAGCGGAGCATGGAACCCGCTGGGAGACCTCAGTAAGACTTTGCTCGATGCTCAGCCCTGATTCAGCGAGCGTCAGAACCTCTTTCAAGAGAGTCGTTACGGGGTCCAGTGCACTGAGCAGCTTTTCCTCGGCGACCGGGCTTTCGTCAAGTGAAAGGACGACCCGCATACCGGAAATAATATCATGACCGGCCTGTACGGCCATGACGATGCGCTCCATGACGATTGGGAGATGAAACTCCAGTTGGCGGATTTCTTGGTGTTGTCTTTGGCGTGCCAGAGCCTGAGCTGCTAGATATCCCAGACTAATGGCCATGAGCGTTGTGACTACGAAGCCCGAAATTGAGGGAATACCGAACGCTAACCGAAGACAGACAATTCCCGCGGTCACTAGAACTATATGGCCAGGGGCGGGCTTTTCCGCTTGGGCCAACAATTTGGGGCCTCTATCGCGAGTGATGGACGACACGGTTGGTAGCTCAGCCTCGAGTAAATCGTCGAGGACATCGTCCGCTGTACGCGATATACGCAAGCCAGTTCGTTCCAAGTTCCCCGCTATCCACGATAACAGACCACCGAAAGGCGTCGCCGACCTCACAACTTGCTCCGAGTAAGAGAAAACATCCAAAAGAGCCCCGTAAGCACGAGTAGGAGGCCTGCGGTGAGTACGCGAGATCCGGTTGGATCATGCAGGGCGGTTTGTAGGGCTGCTGGGTTTGTACCGGCCTGAATTGTCGCAATAACGAGCGTGCATAAACCAATTCCGATAGCCGACAACTTCTGCATGGCGACCGCAGCCTTCACTTTGCGCCTGAAAGACTGTCGTTGCCGAGTTACCCGGGCGAGGCGCTGCAGGGACTCAGCAAGCGAGGCACCTTCCTTACGCGCAAGAATAAAGGCTGTGCGAAATAGCTTGAGGTCAGGATGTGCAATGTCAGCTGCGAAGCCTCGAACAGCCTCCTCCTCGCTGGCACCGCGCTCAACAGCGAGTGATAGTCCGATCAGTTGTTGCTTCATCTCCGAGCCCTCGGAAAATAGCTCTTGGGTCTTGCAGAGGGCGGAGAAAGGATCCAATCCGGTCCTCACTCCGGAAGCGAGAGACAGCAACAGAGCGGGGTAATCACGCTCGAAGCTGAGGGCGCTTCGTTCCCTGTCCCTTCCTATCCATCGACGAAACCCCTCTAAAGGGGCGGCTCTTGGTGCATGTAATTTAGGGGCATGCGAAGCAGCTATGGCTTTGCCGATAAGCTCCTGGGCGCGCTCTACTTCCCTTCTATCGCTAAAGAATCCAAGCATATTTCCCTCTAATCCCTATGCTCGCGGAGGTTCTCATGGAGCAGTACTTCGGGAGCAAGCTCAAGAACACTTGGGTAGGTGCTAAGACTTACGGGATGCTGGCGCTTCTCAAGTCCGTCTCGGTGGGAGCTGATCTTGTTGCTGACTTTCCACGTCGGCAGGCCCGCACTAAGCACATACTTGAACATTTCCCGCTGGCGCAGTACTCCATCTGCTACGGGGCCTATTTCACGAACATCCATAATCCGGCGCCGCCCTGTCTCCTTGCATATGTCTACATGTGCAATGACATGCACGGCTGTGGCGATTTGTTCGCTCAGAACAAGGCGCTGCACGCCCTTCTGCGCCCGTCCTAAAAAAAGTTCCAGGCGCGCGAGGGCATCCAGGGAATTTCTACCATGCATAGTCGAAATTCCCGGGTGACCGGAGGCACAGACGTCAACGAACGATTCTGCGGCCTCGGCATCTCGGATTTCGCCAAAGATAATTCGATTCATGGCCATTCGCATTCCGGCACGAATGCATTCGGCCGGAGTCACTCTTCCAGCACCATCCGAGTTTGCCTCTCTGGTAGTAATGTAACGAACGTGAGGATGCTCTAAACGGATTTCCGGGGTGTCTTCGATTACCAAAATTGCTTCTTCACCAGGTAGTCCACTGGCAAGCGCTCGCACGAGCGTGGTTTTACCGGTACCGACCTCGCCGACGATCAGCACTGTTCGACCGATTTCGACAATAGCTCGGAGATAGTCGAGAACGCCGGAGGGCGCCAGGCCGAAGCGCAGGAGGTCCTGGAGCTCAACCGAGGAGAATCGATTAATGCGAATAGTTACATAGGGACCCGTGTCGCAGAGGGATCGGTGTACGGCATGCAATCTGGCAAAGGATCCTATCATGCCGTCAGCGATTGGCTTCTTAGTCGAGTAAGTAGCCCCCGCGCGCAGGAGAAGTCGCTCAACGAAGCTTTCGTAAACAGCCTGATTAGGAAAGGAGAGATCCGTCGAGAAGTTTCTGCGACCTTGCTGAACGGTAATTTTAGAAAAATCAGTGATGATGATATCGGTTATGCTTCTGTCATCGATCAGCGACTGAAGGAGGCCAAACGGCCTGTCGTCGCGCTCCACGTAGGCCAGTACCTCATCCCGTTCGTAGGAGCTCAGTTGAAACCCCAGGCGTTCAGCAACGCGAGTTACGACTGCTCCTGCATCGCTGCGGTCTTCGATCGCCGATACTGCGCGGTCGCGCAGTTCATAGCCCAGCTCTCGCTGTACTTCCTGTAGAATATGACCGAGCGCCGGAGAGAGCCCTTTGGTTGCGGAAGTGCTGTCGGCTGAACCAAGGAGGAAGCGCGTAGAGGCGGGCTTCTGCGCATGTAGAGCTTCAAATGCTGCGCTGGTGACTCGTTGCATGAACCCTAGCGCCTTTTCGACGCGAAAAATCCTTCGGGGATAGTCTCAGCTTGAATCCACTTGCCGTTTGTGAGCGCAAATGAATTAGTCTTCCCCTCCTCCCTCACTGATACGAATCCAGAGATTGAACTCGGCTCCGAGGCTGTACTTGCGCCGCCACTGAGCTGCCCTGCCGTATAGACTGTCTCCATCCAGCGCTCATCATCGCCGAGGCTGCGCAGTGCAAAGGCAATTTTCCCTCGCGGTATTGCGGTATTGATCGCAAGGCATTGCTCCTGAGATACCAGAACGGTTACGGTATTTGGCACGTTCGGCGCCGACGATCCCTCCACGGGGGACACCGAGCGCTCAGCTGAGAGCACCTTGACTTTTTCGGCAATCACGGCCGTCATGTCCTTCTCAACAAGCAAAATGTCGACAATTGAACCGGAACCCGCCCAGCCCTCGACGGAGGAGGTTGCATCGACTTTGATAGTCATGGCGCGCATTCCCTGAGGAATTCGCTCAATGACAGGGTTTTTTGCCCCGGCGATCAGGCTCAGATTCTCCTTGAACAGCGGCAGGTTTGCTGGCAAGGGAGCCAAGGTCGCTGCCTCCAAGTATTCGTTGACCGAAACTAGCGTGCCTATCGGCAACTGATGCTTGGGGAAAGACACGGAACGGAAACGAATATCCTTCACTCGCGTGCCGGTTGGAACATAGGAGACCGGGACCGGAACGGTAACGGTGTCATATTCCCCGACGACGATCTCGTTGCTGGCCGCGGCAGTCGGTGCAGGCCCCTGCCGCCGCAATATAAATGCGGCAGCGATGATAGCCCCTGCTATAACCAAGACGCTCGGGAACGAACTGCTTTTGGGCCGCCTGGTGCGAATGCCTTGGGATTGACGACCTGGCATACGAGATCCTCTTCGACAGTTTTACTGTGATATTTCACTGGCACGGCGAGTGGCCCAGTTGCCGATGGCGCCTAGATAGCCGCTCAGATTGGTGCCCATGGCTTGAAGCGCCACGAAGATAATGCCGGCTATGACTGCTGCTCCCGCACAGTATTCCAGCAGAGTGTAGCCTCTCTCCTCTTTGCGAATGAGGCGGAACCAAGGTCGATTTTGAGTTGTCATACGATCCTCCTTAAAAAACTAACTATGAGACGACTGCCGGGGTTATGAGTAAGCGAGCCTCATCACTCTCAGAGAGCTGAGTGGAGCGTTCTACGGGCGCCATAAGTAGGCGTTCCGGTTCGGGAAGAGCGCTGCGTACCGCTGCTGCGGGAAGGCTTGGGCGCAAGGCGGAAGGCTGCCGAGCTCTAAGTAATGCCTTCCCGGCTCGAACGAGAGACGTAGTGGCGGTGCATTCGATGCTGGGGAAGGAGCTAACGCCAATGTGGCCAAGTACGTTATCGATTGCCTTTCGCGCAGCTCGACTGCCTTGGGAATAGAGAGTTAACCCTGAGCCAGGCCAGCGTTGTCCAGCAGCACAATAGGGAATGGGCGTGAGGGCCCAGTCCGTATCCCGAACTCCAATTGAACGATTGAATTCGCTGACTAGGGACCCTGACCGTAGGCCCCGATTGGTAGGAGCATTGCTAACCAAAATTGCTTCTGCACCCGCGGCAAGCAAGGATCGAAGTTTAGTGAAGCGTTCGGTCGATGCGTAGAGCGCAGCCGGATCGTTGCTGGTCACGAACACCACCTTATCAGCCACCCGGTACAGCGTGCGAAGCAGCGCTCCCCGTACGCACCCCGGATCTACGATGACAAAATCGGAGCGCGAGTCGAGCACTTCAAGTACCGAAAGAAGAACTCTCGCATAGTTGCTGCTTTGGGCGTCAATCTCCTCGCTCTCGGGAGTCGGAGTCATGCACGAAAGAGCACCTCTTCCGTGCTGCCAAAGGTTCGTAAGACATTGCTCGACGAACTCCTCGCTGACTGGTCGCTGTCGCTCAAAGAGCAGCTGTAAACTTTCATTCAGAAACGGGCGGCACTGTAGGAACCGGCTCAGTGCCTGGCCCTCGAAATCGAAATCGACGAGGGTCACCGAATATTCTTTAGAAACCAACGCATCAGCCAGCGCTGCTGCAATAGTGGTTACACCAAGGCCGCCCTTTCCGCTGTCGACCAAAATGAGCTTTCCGCTCTTTGCCTTCTTATTTCGTCTCGCAAGTAGTACGAGCTTTCGCAAGAATTCCTCAGGCTGCGTGGCCAGCGTCATGGTATCGTCGATGCCGTAACGTCCAAGCTGTTCAATAGTTGAGAGGTCGGCATGCTCAGAACGAAGGCATGCAACGAGCGCCGAGTCCGGTAATTTGCTGCGAAGGGAGCCGATCGTTGGAAGCTGAGACTCGATAATCAGTGGCCCGACGACACAAACCGGCGGGGCATCTTGAAAACGTAACTCCTCCAAGGATCGAGGTTGAATATCGATTCGGGGAAGGATCTCAAGTGCTGAGCCAGCTGCGCCGAGGAGCTGATGAAGTCTGTCAACAAGGACAGTCCTTGCCTCTGCGCTTGCATCAACCGCAATAATTTTCAACATTACCAACTGCTCCCCAAAACGACCGAGAGTAGACTCAGAGAGATCTTTTGGTGCCTCTCTTCATTCGGGAGGAGGTGCTAAAAGTTTCCTGAGATGCTGAAAAAAGTTTGCTGCATAGCACACGCGCGAAATGCAGCAGAAACCTAAGGTTCCGCAGGTTATCAACAGATACGCAGTTCTCAAGAAAAATGTACGGGAGTACCAGAGCATTATTCTATAAGCGACCGATTCGTACTATTGTGAGCTGCGCAGCAATATCAGCGCTGCTACGGTAGAGACTAGAGACAGTATGTCATCAGCCCAATCCGCGTTAGAGATTCAGCGAACCTGGCTTCCTCTTGGCTTTTGCGCCGAGTACCGCCTGCAATTTCATCCGGAGAAGCTCTACCTGCCGCTGCTGGCGGATGCGTTGCTGCACCATATTGTTGGCCCCGTCATCTTGAGCCGACAGGAGATCTCCACAATGAAGGGGCGCGATCGGCTCAACCTTATCGATGCTTCAATCCCCACCGGCCTGCAGCCGGCTGCAGATGAATTTTTCTTTGCTGCAGGAGCCATTACCCACTCCCCACGGAGCCGCAATCCTCAGGAGCAATTCTGTCTGGCAGTAGAAAGTAAATTTCTGCCCTCCTCGTATTCGGGGATGGCGCATGCGGCCGAGATTCGTCGGCAGCAGTTTCCCGCCGATGTCGATATTTTGAAATTAGGCCGGCTCATTCCCGTGCACTTGCAAGTGTTGCGCCTTGGCATCGATATTTTTAAGCCTCGCTTTTTTTCATCCCTCTTTGGGTTGGTACCCACTGTCTCCCAGACAGTGCTGCTTGAAGCAAGCGAGAACAGCTGCATCATGAAAATCAATGCTGATGGCTTGGCTCACAGAACAGAACTTCCACTAGGGCTTGACCGACTCTTTGAGCGCCTTAGTACGGCGCTGGAGGCCGTCTTCGCCTTCAACGCACTGGAAGACTACCAGTCCAAGTTACGGATTTAGAAGCCGAGGCTCCCATGCGCCTTTGCGAATGAGCGGCACGCGTTCGCCATCGTGAATGAGCGCGGTGACATCGACCGCATCATTAGAAATCATCACGTCCTGATGGGTCTTGGAGTTATTGTACCCGCAGGCATCGAGTTCCTTCGGTTCCAATTTGTCCCCGTCGCGCAATGCTGCCAAATAAGCTCTGCCGGTGGCAAAATGACAGGCAGCGTTCTCGTCGTACAGCGTATTCTCGAACACAAGGCCGCTGCGATAAATTGGAGAATCGGTGCCAACCAGGGCAATTTCCCCGAGCCGTTTGGCCCCTGGATCAGTTGCAATCAAGGCGCGATAGGCTTCGACGTTCGACTCTGCCTGAGCATCGACGACTTCCCCCTTCTCGAATGTTATTTTCAATCCCATCACTTTGGTGCCGTTGATAATGGCCGGACGGGTAAGCACGGCGACGCCCTCGGTCTTGCGCCAATCCGGCGTGGTGTAGGCCTCGAAGGTGGGAATATTTGGGCAGAACTCGATACCGTGCGGAGTGTCTTTTCTTCCCGAGAGAAATTGCGATCGGTCCGACAACCCCACTTTCAAGTCAGTGCCGTTACCGGAAAAATGGAGCTCTTTAATGCGCAGGGAATCCAACATCTCAGCGCGTTTGCCGAGCTGAACGACATGCGATCTCCAGCGCTGCAAGCAATCCGGGCGATCGGCAAAAGTCATCGAAAAAATTTGATCCCAAAGTGCCTGCACCGCGGCGTCTTCGTCGAGTTTGGGAAATACCTTCTTTGCCCACTTGGGGCTTGGTGGACAGGCAAGACACCAATTCACGCCAAAACCGCTAATACCCTCCTCCTGCATGCGCTTGCGGGCGTCATTAGCAGCCGCCATGAACGCAGCAATCGACATTTGGTCCAGGGCTGCGAATAGGTCAGGTTCGCGCTGCGACCGCAGAGCAAGTACCGCGCCTCGAGCATCGACGAGCTGATCACCCCGTACGGCCTGATAGCCAGGAAAGAAGGTGCGATAGCTGGGTTTGGCCCGAGAAATTTGAGCGGCATCACGACGCAGACTTCCGTAAGCCAGGTCCACGTACTTTGCGCCCATGTCATAGGCAATTTCTGAAGCCACATCGGCCATATCGCAGCAGCTTTGATCGAAGTTGATGAGGAGCTGCTGTCCGGGTTGAAGATTGACGCCTTCGCGCAGTAGAAGTTCGATGAAATTACGTGACTTTTGTTCGAAGCTTAGGTTGCTCATAGGGCTCCCGGAAATGCTGCAGTGAAGGTCCCCATTCTCGGATTTTATTGGGCATCAGGCAAGGATTTAGCCCCTTGTAGCGTTAAGCAGCGCTGAAGTGCGCCTTCGATTTGAGGCCTCGTTCGGTCGAAAATATCGTTGTGATCACCCTGGGGATCGATAAAGGCCGAGAAGAAGCTACTGCCCTTATAGAGCTTCTGTAAGTCAGACGTATGATGCACAAGAATCTCGGTGTCCCGTCCTCCGTGAACCGATATGACGCAGGTCCTATCGAGAAGTTGGATAAACTCCTTGGACGGAAAGCGATTCCACACAAAGGGTGCCAGGACATTAAGGCGCGGGCGATCCCGCACGACGTCGTCAATCGATGTATAGGGAGAAATCAAAATAAGCGCAGCAGGCCTTTCGATGCTTGCGAGATAAGTGGCGGGCCCAGTTCCCAATGACTGGCCTAGGACTATGACCTGCCCCGGCTCTACGCCCTCCTCCTTGAGCGCGAAACTCCACAGTCGTTTCATGTCCTCGAAGATTCCGCCCTGAGAGGGCCAGCCACTACTGAGTCCGTACCCGCGATATTCCAAAGCGTAGCTGGTAATTCCCTGGGTGGCAAACCAGCGCTGAAAAGTCTGCATGCTGTCGACTGTTCCGCCGTTTCCCTTGGCGACGATGGCGATGCGCTTGGATCTAATGTCCTGAATAGGAGCGCGCATCCGCCAAATTTCAAAGCGCCCTGCCTCATTCGGCATCATGAAGCTCTCAATTCCCTGGGGCAGGCTCTGGTGGCTTCTTACCGGACGGTTCGTGAATAGATAAAGTTCTGCGGAAGGAAAAACTAAGACGTCCTGCAGCAATACCAAGACGGTGGCGACGCTCAGGGCCGTGACGGCGAGCCGCGATCCCAAATAAAATATTGCGTAGGCGAGTTGTGCCATGATGGCGGTTCTACCCAAGCGACAAAAGCCTGCTATAATCTCTCTATGTCGTCGGGCTCCTGGAAAATCTTGATATTTCGCGGCACTGTAACGGTAGTGAGTCTAATACTTACCCTACTGCTCTGCGAGTACTACCTACGCTCGGAGATCACCCACATAGTAAAGAAGGAGCTAGCCGCCCAGGGGGGCCTGGTTGAGGCAAATCCCGAGTTCCTGGTTCAGGACACCGCGCGGGGCAGACGCTTCGTGCCGAATGCCCATGTTGTCATCAAGAACCATTATCTCTCCAAGCAAGATGTTCAAATAGATATCAACAGCCTCGGATTCCGAGGAGCAGAGATTGGCCCAGAGAAGTCATCGAACGAGCGGAGAATAGTATTCCTGGGGGACTCGGTCACTATTTCTGATTATCTCCCTGAGAATGAGACTTTTCCCTTCTTAGTCGGACAGAGCCTACAATCGGCGCACCCCGAGAAAAAAGTTGTCAGCATCAATGCGGCCATTGGCAACATCGGCACTGAGGAAGAGGTCAATATCTTGGAGGATAGCGCCGCCGCGACAAAGCCAGATCTCGTAGTTCTTGGATTTTACCTGAACGACAGCCGCCCACCCTGGGGATTCTCGGGCGAAATTGGGGATAGAGGCTGGCTTAGGCGACATAGCGTGCTCGCTGAGACTGTCTATGAGCAGTTGGAGCAGAGGCGCTGGATAGAAAAGCAGGGCGTCGATCGATTTGCTTGGATAGAAAAAAGCCTGCGCTTGGATTGGAGAAACAATCCGGAGGCGCTCAAGGAGCTGGCAGGCGATGCGCGCTATGATTGGGGGGCAGCTTGGCAGCCATCATCATGGGCAGTGGTAGAGAAGGAGCTGTCTCGGCTCAAGACGCAGACTCAAAGGATCGGTGCTCCGGTTCTACTCGTAGCGTTCCCGGTGATCTATCAGGTTGAAGCGCAATATCTGGAGGATGGCCCGCAGCGAGAATTGAGAAACTTGGCGTCCAAACTTGGGTTTACCTTTCTTGATCTTTTGCCCCAGCTTCGAGCGGCGAGTCAGAAGAAAATTTTCTATGATCACTGCCATCTCACTAAGATGGGTAATGCAATCGTGGCGGAAGCCATCGCTAACAACATTCGGGATGAGGGCTTAGTCCGCTAGAAATGAGCCTCGGCAACCCACAGCGGCAGTCCGCCGGGAAGTGAAGCGAAGTTAACGGCCTCGCGCAATTCATTGAGGGATTGGAACCTGCGCTCTGGATTACGATCCATCGCCCGCATTATGGCATGACTCAGGGGGCGCGGAACGTGCGTGCTGAAGCTGTGTGGCGGAGTGGGGTCGAATCGGACTCGCTGTGTGAGCGTCTCGAGCAGGCTCTTGCCGCCAAACGGCAGCTTCCCCGTAGCGAGCTCGTAAGCGATAACTCCTATGGCATAGATATCGGAGCGAACATCATACTCTCCCCGCGCCACGTACTCAGGCGCCAGATAATTGAGGCTTCCCGTAATGCTATCATTGGGATCACGTTGAGTTCCGCAGTTGGCAGCAGAGATGCCAAAGTCAGCGATTTTCACGGCGTTGGTGCGGGATAGAAGAATATTTTCAGGCTTCAAGTCGCGATGTATCAGTCCTGCCTCATGGATCGCCTGCAGACCATCGCAGACCTCGGAAAGAATCTTCAGACAGCTTGCCATGCGGAAGGGTTCCCTGCGCTCCAGCTTATCGGCCAAGCTTCCGCCTTCCATGAATTCCATCGTAAACGCGACAAAGTCGTCATCGCGGAAGAATTCCTCACCCTGCAATACGTTGACGTGACTGACACCGCGGGATAGGCGCAGTTCACGAAAGAGCTGCACTCCCATCGAAAGTTCCTCCGGGCCTTGCGCCGAGGCGATCTTGATTGCAAGCCTGCGATTACGGCGGAAGCGATCTTCTACCAGATAGACCCCGCTGGTCTCTCCGGCGCTAACGCAGCGAAGCATCTTGAATCTACTAAAGAGCAGAGTTCCTGGAAGAAGATTTTCAAAGAACAGACGATTCATAACGCAACATTACGTAGTATCGATACGGCGATACTGCTCCCCTTTTAGGGGGAAATAGGCAAGATGCGTGCCGTCTCGAAGCCGCGTTGGCCTGCCCCAATCGGAATGTACATCGGTAACCTCCGGGGAATTTCTGATGCGGACCTAGGAGATTCTCCGATGCTCCCTAGCGAAGATGAACGACCCGTGGACAAGAGGCTTCTCGGCAGTAGAGAAACCAGCGTGCACCGGAGAGAGCCGCTGACTCAAAAGTTCTCGCATAGAGCAGGTCGGAATCGGGGATATGGTGTTCGGGCAGCGCAAATTGATCTTGGGTTTCGAGAATAATCCAGGCGGCCTCGCTGGCTTTGGGAAATTGGCCTGGGACGTAGGTTATGCGCTTCTCGAGGCCTGCTTGATGCGCGTAGTAGTCCACCAATAGTCCGTTGCGAAAGTCCTGGTCGCCACCAATAGCAATCTTTTCCTCTGCCGAGTGATCCGCGACAAACTGCAGTGCTTCGATATAGTTTCCTCTGCCTTCTGCCAACAGCTGCACGATAAACCTCTCATTTCCGACAATGAACAAAAGTATCAGGCAAAGACTAAGCGCCTTTCCCTGAGTGCTATGCTCAAAGAGTTCGGCTAGAAACTGCACGAAGAGAAAATAGGCAAAGAAAATCGAAGGTAGCACATATCGGAGCACGAAGACCTGGGGTTCGAAGACGACAACGAGCAGTATTGGAACGGCAAAGACCAGTACGGCGTAAAACCAGGCCATGGAATTATGACTGCGAATGAGCGAGTTAAGCTGCCAGCACAACATCCCCGCGGCACTCAGCGCTACTATCAGGGACAAGAGCCCGCTTTCAGGATTAGAGGGAGACAGTTCGGGCGCCCCGAATGGCACGCTCAAAGAATTGAGAAGCACTTCGAGACGCGAGCCCTGCGGTCCGCCCGCAACATGTATCGAGGAAAAATGAAACACTACGAGGCCACCAATAAGAAGAATCGGCGCCAAATGCAACTGCAGCACAGCGCGTGCGGAGCGAAATTCCTTTCTGCGCCACAACACTAGGGTCAAAATGAGAAGCGCGAAATAGACGTGAATGTAAATAAGATGCGAAAGAATCCCGCCGATGGTGCTAAGCCAAAATCCTACCAGTGCGGAAGGATTGCGATCGCGACGATACTGCTCGAAACAATAAAGGCTGAGTACGGAACAAAAGAGCATCATGGAATAGCCCCGCGCCTCCGTGCCGTACAAAATGAGCACGTAAGAAAATGAGAAGACAACGGAGCCAAAAAAGCCCTGCCAAGGGCCGCGCATGGCGCAAAGTCGTAGACAAAGTATCAGGGTCAGCAGGCTAGCGACGAACGCGGGAGCTCGCAAATGAGAAGGAGTGTGGTTGTTGCCAAGGAAGAACGCCCAAAGGCTGTTGAGAATATGGTTATTGTCTTCCCGCAGTGTGAATAATTCCCAGGGGCTCCTACAATTGGCGAGGAGTTTGAGAGTGTAAATCTCGTCGAGCCAGAGCTGATTGTGTATTGCCGCATAGCGCAGCAGGACGCCCAAGATAAACAGCAGCAAGGAGGCTGGAAGCAGAATGCGCTCGGTCAGTGACAGTTTCATGAACTCCTACGTTAGCGAGTTCAAGGCTATCTTAGGAAGGCTCTAATGTGCGCGGCTCATTATGGAAGCGTTTTGCTGCGTAATAGTCGCCATGTACTCTCCAATCGAGTTTCCGGAAAGGTAGGGACGACTCATGCCGTCGAGCAGCGAGGGCAACTGACTAACGAACTGATCACGACGAAGCACTGCTTTGCGTACAAGTGCGTTTGAACAAGCCCCCTTGCGATTTTTGCAGCGGAAAATCGCGGAGGAAGCTCGGCTAGATCCATTGAACGATTTCAGTAGTTTCTTTACCGAAGATTGGATTTGAGGGGCAAACTTCTTGTAGCTCTTCTCTGTCCTCAATCCCATCAAATAGCTGTTGGCGAGATCGGTATACAGCGGATTAAAGCGCGCCACCCCCAGCAGCCCTTCAAGCGAGGTTGCTGCCGCGTTGATGGCAGCCATAGAGGCATCGTGCGCCAATAACGCAGCATCGAGATCGCGCACGAATTGATCCGCATTATTGAAGTTTGTCTGTGCGGCGGCGATGATTTGCACTGCGAGAGCCAGTCGGCTTGGTAAGGTACTGAGTTCTTGCTGCACTGCTTGGAAGTGCAAAGACAAAATCCCCTCGTAGGTATCGATATTTGAAGTCAGCGCAGACTCGCCGATTCGGATCGCCTGGGCTAAGTTAGGGAGAACCGTCGTGCCGGTAAAATTCAACTCTGTCTTCAGGCGACTTAGCCCCTGTTCGATGCCTGTGTTCAAGTGCACTGATGTTGCTGCAGCGCTGTCCTTGAACAAGGTTGGGTCCGCGATGCCGGTTAACAAATTGAGAGCGGAGATTAAGTCGATCAGCACGGCGCGCATTCCCCTCAGGGCTGTCGGATAGGTGAGCATTCCTTTGATCAAGTTGTCACTATGAGCGAGTACGGTGGAAACCCAGGTATGGTTGCCCGGATCGCTTGCATCGTACTGGGCAGATTCGCTCGAAAGAATGGACGACAACTGTCCGCGCCGTAGGAGCAATATAGATCGCTCGGCTGCCAGCTTTCTGATGTCTTGTTGAAGCTGATTAATATTCGAATCAAATATGGCGGCCAGTGCAAGATTGCCTTCAGAAATGGCCTGATTGAGTGCGGCTTGCAGTGTACTAATTTGTAGCTGCTTGCTGCTCATGCATCCTGCCCAGTGAGATAAGATGCCTGGACTCTGCGTGCTTCCGTCGTAATATTCTACGAACGTCGACATGAAGTCAGCCCAGCCATCGTGATCATCCTGGAAAAGGCCTGCAGCAGTTCGCACCTGGAGCAACTCATCTCGAAAGGTATGCAACGGGATCTGCGTACCGATAAGGCAGGGTAAATATATCGTTGTTGTTTGACCTTCCAGCGTTTTCCCGTCAAACAGTGGCGCAATTGCTTGGACCGTGTCCCGCAGCATTTCTAATTCCGTGCGACGATTGTCAACATAATGCTGCGTCCCGAAGTTCAGGAGAGTAGGATTGGCGGATGTGTCGCGAAGCTCCGTTGCGAGTGCTGCGGCCCTGGATATGATGTCGTCGTTAATCGCTTCCAGCGCCTGCACATCATCTGCTTGGGAGTCGATGATTGCACCCATAGCACCTCGCCGGTGACTCCAATCCCCGCCCACGCAAAGTGCCGGGTTTCCCCCTGGGGCACAGGCTTGACCCTTGTAGTCAGAGACAAGGTTAAGCATCCCCTGATGAAACTGCACGGCATGTGGAAGTACGAGCTGCGTGGCCAGAATTTCTTCTTTGGCTTGAATGGCAGCAGCGAGCTCAGCAGCGCGCAGGTTCTTTTGCTGCAGTGCAGCGTCTCTATCATCGAGGATTCCGGTGCGAATATCTTCGTATCGTTCGGGGTGAGCTTGGATATCTTTGTAGTAGGCGCGCCGACTATTGATACTCGTACGTGCTTGCTCGAGCAAATTCTTAGTCATTGTCGTGATAACGCTTACTTCAGCTGCAGGTGCTGCGAAGCTGGGAGAAGACAGGGAGGCGCTCAGGCAGACAACTGCCAGCAGAGAGATCTGAAAAAACCGCATACTCAACCTTCAAATGGGGGGCTTCGAAGTGTTCGAGGCCTATCGACTGTTATTGCTCCTACCACAGGCAAGGTGACTCGCCAGACAGCATGAAAACCCTCGTTGTGCCGGTATGTTATCTTGCTCCGGAAGAAGATGTGCATTTGATGTCTCATGGATTCGCAAACCACCCATAACCATCTATGGAGCACGTTTCGGGCCTTGCAGCCCTGACGCATTGGCGCTCAAGCATTCTTCATCTTGATTGCGCCGGCATTACTTAAGGACGTTCGATGTCGCTGTTTGGTCCGATTTTCTCGCCCGCTACGATCGTAAACAATGCGGTCGACAATCCGGAAAGAGCTGTTGGGCAAATTACCGCCAACGCCGTCGCTCAGGCCGTTGAGGCCGCCATCAATCCTTCGCCCGAACAGAGGGCGGAAGAAGAGCGGGCCCGTCAGGAGCAGGCTCGCGAAAACCAGAAGCGGGAAGAGGATCGACGAACGCAAGAGGAACAATCACGATTGCTCTTGGATGCTCAGCGACAACAGCAGCTTCTTAAAGCGGCAGAGCTTGATCCCACGGGCTTGATTGTTGCGAATAGAGCCTCTGTGCTGGGCAAGATAGGTCCTGGCGAGCTCGACGACGGAATTGCCTTTGATGCCGAAGCAGTAGAACTTGAAGCTCAGCGACAGCGCGTTATCCAGGAAATGTTGAAGGACCCGGAACGAAAGGACACTTCTTTGGCGGTAAACATTCCCGGAACCGAGGGGTTAGTTCCCGAGTTGCCGCTGGCCGTCCTTTCCGGTGCGGGAGTGATACGATTGAGTTTGCAGGAAGCCCCGGCCAACACGGGTGACCCGGCAGTTGATCCACAAAAATTTGTCCGTGACGACGTAGTCGAGGAGCGAGACGATGGAAAGAGAATCCGTGTTCGCCTGGACTTTGCTGACGGCACGCACGTCAATACGGAGCTGGATTTCAAGCCGGCCGATGACGATCGAATAGAAGATGGTCGAGTAGCTGGTAGAATCGATCGCCGCGCTCCATCCCGCGCTGCCGCTTAAAGTAGTCCCGCCAGCTTTGCTTTGAAGAAGATTGAGATGGTCTTCGAGTCCTGAATTGTTCCCTGTTTGATCTGCAGTTCGATCTCTTCCGGGCTCATAGAGATGACCTCAATAATCTCGTCTTCATCGAGGCTCTGCGCGCTTCGATGTAGGTCACGAGCAAAGTAACAATACTGTATTTCATCACAGAAACCTGGCGCAGGGTAAAGCTTCCCCATATCAATCCATTCGCGGGCGGTGTGTCCTGTCTCTTCTTCAATCTCGCGCTGCGCGCAGGCCAATGGATCCTCTGCCTTATTGAGAGTGCCAGCCGGAAATTCCAGCAAAATGCTTGCAAGAGGTTGGCGAAATTGCCGGACCAACAGTACGTTTCCATTTGCCAGCTGGGGAATAAATACCGCGGCTCCAGGGTGCCGGACCACATCGCGCTCAATGGTGCGCTTGTCAGGAAGCTGCAATGTTTGTCGATGGACCTGAAATGTATGGGCCGTGTAGGCGACCGAGGACGAAAGTACTTGCACCTGAGCTTTCATGAGATCCCTCCAATCATCTATTGCGCAAGTGTGCCATGTTTTGGAGCGGGGCTCTAGCGAGCGTTGTCTTACGCTGGTTTCCCGCCTGCTCGCAGCGCCAAACACTCCTTTTCAACGGCTTGAACGAGGGCTTGAATGGTTGGATTTGGGTCGCGCAGCAATAGTTCACGCTCGAGGGCGCAGAATGTCTCCAGTTCATGTAGGGCTTCCACCGATTTGTTCACCGCCCGATAGGCCATGCCGAGATGGTAGTGGACTCTAGATTCCTTTGGTGCGGCCTTGGCTGCCTTCTGTAGGTATTCCAAGCCCAACGCATCCATTTTCTGCTTCAGATAAAGCGCTCCCAGCTCGAGCAAGGCAGGTGCATGGTCCTCGATTAACTCTAGTGCTTCACGGTAGCTCTTTTCAGCACACGCGAGGTCTCCGGTAATGAGACAAACTTTCCCTAAATTGCACAGAGCATTTACATCCCAGGGGTGGAGCTCGCGCGCCTGCTCCAAGTGAAAGCGAGCTTCAAGGAAGCGTTTGCAGCGCAGGTAGAGAACCCCAAGGTTGTTATGAACATCGGCGGCAAATTCGTTGCGAGCCAGAGCGGTGCGCAGTACCTGTTCAGCTGATTCATACCGCCCCAGTTCGGTAAGCACGAAGCCGAGATTAATGAAGGTGTTGAAGTGGTCGGGGTTGAGCAGGAGCGATTTATGAAGCGCTCGCGCACTTTCCTGCAGCCGCCCTCCGATCTTATGCTCGATGCCTAGCTCGAAGAAATCCTTCCAACCTGCCTTCGGCTCGGCTGCTTTGCTCGCGGAAAGTGTCGAGTAGAGAGCAGCCTTTCGCTGCTCGCGCTCGGGGCGCACATTCCCGTAATGATGCAGACGAATGTCACAGGAGACGATGGCTAATTCGGGAATAGTACCCAGACTTGGTTCGACCAGCTCATGGACTCGTCCGTGGAATCGAATGCTCGAATGTAGAGGAAAAAGTCGAACGCAAGAAGTTTCGACATATCCTGCATAGTGAAGTTCAAACTCAGGATTTTCGCCGCTACAGGGAATAAATCCACGCACGCTGGGATCGTTGCAGTAGTGGCGCTGAGTCAACTCGTATGCAGCAGGGCTGTGCTGCATCAAAGAACTGAGCAACTCATGGTCATTGACGGAGATCCTCTCATCGCAGTCCAGGACCAGTACCCAATCCCCCTTGCACTTCGAAAGTCCAAAATTTCTTGCTTCCGCAAAGTCGTCATTCCAAGCATACGAAAAAATCGTAGCTCCGAGAGAGGCTGCAATTTCCCGGGTTTTGTCCGTGGATCCGGTATCAATCAATATCACTTCGCCTGCGATGGGCAGAATGCTCCTAATGGCATCGGCAACATACGCCTCTTCGTCACGAGCAATCATGGAAACACTGAGCATTAATCCTCCAATCGACATCGCAGAGGATCGACAAAAATGCTCCGAAAGTTAAGCCTAACTAGCTGCCAAATTTAAGTTTTTTAGGAAATCTGACGATACACCAACTGGGTGTGTGTGCGCAGATTTGGCGCGCATGCAGGATAGGAAGTTTCTGACTACGGAAGGTCAGTGTGAGTGTGCGGATAAATTCTAATATTGAGGCGCTCAAGGCACAGCGGTCACTCGACCGTGCCAGTGATTTCGCTTCACGCACGATGGAGCGTCTCGCTTCGGGCATGCGCATTAACCGCGCATCAGATGACGCCGCTGGTTTGGCCGTCGCCATGGGGCTTAACAAGGACTCTCGTGTATTTGACCAGGGGGTTCGAAATATCAATGATGCTGTTAGCTACCTTAATATCGCTGACGGCGCGCTGACAAACCTAAGTGATATCACCATTCGGCTAAAAGAGCTTGCGACACAGGCTGCCAACGGCAGTTATAGCAATACGCAGCGCGGAGCGCTCGATGAGGAAGCCTACCGGTTGACCCTTGAATTCAATCGTCTCGTCAGTGGGACTTCGTTCAATGGCCGCATGGTCATTCAGGCATCGACAGAACAACTCAATCTTCAGGCAGGCTTCAGCACCCTAAGCCTTGGCATTATGGATGGCCTTGAACGGCAACTTGGCACCGGAACTTTTGAAATGCGTTCTAGCTTCGGCGGGGCCAATATGACTACTCGAGCAGTGGCCGATGTCAATGGTGACGGCAAATTGGACGTTCTCGGTATGGCAGGGATGGGTACTGGAAGCCTATCAATCGCACTTGGAAATGGTGACGGCACATTCGGATTAGTTACCAATTCAACAGTTTCAGGATTTACCGGTGGGACAGGAACACAAGTAGGCGACTTTAACGGGGATGGAAAAGTTGACCTTTATGGGGCTGCCGGCGGGCAGCTGTCAGTGGCCTTTGGAAATGGCGATGGAACCTTCAGTGCAGCGGTTTCCGTTGCATATGCAGGAGCCGGGAGTGTGG
>JAYRHW010000146.1:0-15548 GCA_041907145.1 Bdellovibrionota bacterium | reverse complement strand
GAACCTTGGTGTGCCCATATCCCGAGTGATAGACAACGCAAACTTTTGCCATATTAAGCCTCTCGATTGTTGGAACCTCGCCAGAGTATAGCGGCGTTCAAATTATGTGGCCAGGCTGCATTCCTCGACCAAGTATATTTCCTTAGGAAGGAAACTTCCGAGGAATGGCAGCGATGATCTGACACCCCTACTCGGCGCCTTCGGCAGGCCAGTCTTGCCAGGAGATCCACGCGATCTCAACCGCGACAATAAAGTGGACACCTTAGATCTGCTGAAGCTATTGCAGCACTTCGGACAGCGTTGCGGTCAAGAAGTACAGTAAACCGGGCTTGACGAAAATTGCTTCAATTTAATAGAGGAGAAAGTATCATGAAAGGTTCTGTTTGTTCGATAACTGTCTTGACGATACTGGGGTTCGGGCCAATCGGTCCGCCGCCTGAGACATACGCGGAAGCTCCGAGCTCCTCATCGGCGCAAGAATCCGCTAAATACCCGTCAAGATGTCTTTGAACCACGCATTTTGCACAGAAGCACGGTCAGTGCTACTCCAAGAAGTAGGCCGCCGATACCGCACTCCATTCGAGCTTTACGAACCATTAAGTCCTGAATTGGATTGTCGAAGACATTCCCTGACAGATGAATTCCACGCAGAAGAAACTTTCCGGACTCGTGGGAGAGCCACGCCGTGAAGCGGCTGTTCAGCGTAAAATGTAGTCCGCTATTTCGGACGTAATACTCCTCCTCCATGTGACCAATTGAAACGATGTGTTCACCTATCCCCAGTCGACTCTCCACGGCCATGGGCTTCATCACTATTTTGCTGAGGTAACTATTCGGTCCAGTAAGCATTCGATCGAAAAACGTGCGCACTTCCTCCACGCCATGACTGACTTGACCGTTTTGCCAGGTCACGATGATATTAGGGTCAGCGAACGATAACAGTCTTTCCACGTCGGCGTTTTGAATGCCATCCTCAAGCCCATGGCGAAGGGAATCAAGCTCGGCGATAAGCGCCTGTTCGGTTGGCATGTCTGCGAGAGCCGGCCGCGCCGCTCCCGTAAGTATACTACCCGCGAGAGCGAAATAGGTCAGAATATGGAGGGTTACTTTCATGGTTTGCATTTCCCTGGGTAAGCGAGGCGTCAAAAACTCGGAATCCTACAAGCCCTAACAAAACACCGGCTATAAGATCTACAGCATAATGTTGTTTAGTAGCTACGGTCGACAACAAAATCGCAGCAGTAGCTATAATAAGTCCGCCTTTCAGTAAGGCTCGAACTGTATTTGAATTTCGGTGCTGTCGATTCAATTGAAGCCCCAGCGCTGCTGCATATGTCGATAGCGCAGCGTGAAGAGAGGGGAAGCAATTAATCTGTCCGTCATACAATTGGACGAAGCTCAACAGGAAATTATCGGAAAGAGCGCGAGGAGCCGGAGCTAATACGGGCTCGATGTAAAAGGTGATAAATGCGGGCAAGCAAATGACGAAGAATCCTCGCAGCCAAGCTGCAATTTCGGCACGAGTAGTAAGCAGGAACGGCACACCGAAGATTGGGAGATACGCAGACTGGTAGACCACGACCCAGGGGGAACTTATTGAGAGCACGTGGTCGAGCCAGAAAAAAGGGAGCACTCGGCCCTCAATAGGGCGCAGTCTTTGCAACGAGAAGTAAGGTACACAGAACGCAGCGGAGCATCCCAATGCTAGTGCGATCTTCATTCGCCACAAGGACCCTTGCCGGGTTGCACTAGCGGATGATTCGGCCTGCATAACGGTTCTGAACGCTCTCGGTGGCTTGCTTTGGTCCCTTCCACATTCCCCAGTAGTGGTCCAGCAAAAAGTCCGCCTGATCGCCCTCCTCTCGCGCAAGGTCCGGAAGCTGGTTCCAGGGAACACTAGGATTACAGTGATGAGTGCGGTGTAAATTATGATTTAACCATATGAAATCCAAAATCTGATTGACATAAAGATTTCGAGCGCCGCGCAACACATCGCGCTCCGCGGCATAATGGTGAATGTACTGCATCGAGGACCACATGAGTCCAAAGCCATAGTACATCCCCAAATACTTCCAGAATGAAACCCCGAGCAGGAAGATAATTGCAGCGTGGAGAACGAGCGCAATCAGCGCCTCTAATTGCATGAGTCGAAGATACGCCGGATTAAACGATTCTAAAAATGCCTCGAAAGTTCGATGCCACGAATAGTTGCGCGCAGCGAGCAACGCGGGCGCCAGAAGCAAGGCAAAATTACTTATGACGACGAGTCCCCAATAAAAGCCGGTCAGGATCCCATACCAGACGATGTACTTCCAAACCTTATCTCTCGAGTCAAAATACAAATCGAAGACTTCATCGTCCGAGCGGTTTCGCACATGATGCCCGATGTGCCCCTGACGCAGTAAATGAAATGCAGCCGGAAAAAGGAGTGAGAGAAGAATTCCAATTGCATCATTCAAGGCCTCGGAAGGGAACAAGACCCTGTGGTGAGCTTCGTGGATACTTGAGTATACGGAGTTCATTACTACTCCAAATACACACGCGAGAGCGAGGAGTTCCCACCCGCTGTCCGTCCGGGGAAGTATGTAAAAACACAAGCCAACAGCACATAGTTGAGCAAGGACGATGCCGGCATTCAGTACGAAGGGAATCGGGCGATCGCGGACCTTTTGCATGCTGCTAAACTCCCAAGACTCGCGACCCGTGATTATACACTCGAGGAGGAGGACTACCTGACCAGCTGAACAGGTAGCGAGTAAAGAGAAAATTCAACACCGAGCCTTCGATTAGAGAGGGATCGATTCGGGGAGCTATTTCACGCAAATGTGCCTCCCGCAACAGACTCCAATGCATCGACGGGTGCGTATGATGAATCGAGTGGTAACCATTGTTGAAGAGCAGCCAATTCCCGACTCGAGAAACGAAATTTCGTGAATGGTTGTATTTTGAAAAAGGATCACAGCCGTCATGCTGCAACAGATTCACTCCCACGAGGCTGAGCATCGATAAACCCCAAGCCGGTAGAATGCTGTAAGTGGTGACACGCGGATTGAGCCAAAGCAGGCAACCGACCCAAAGGATGAGCACCAAGCGCTCAACTCGCAGCTGTCTTCCTCGGACGGCGGACAATCGCGGCGCATCAGGCATTCGCCGTTGTCGGGCCATGGCAAGAGAAGCCCTCCATATATACCGCAGCAGTCTCAGAATGCCGGGACCGCTACCCGCCAAGTCCACTATGATCCAGTCTCCGGGCGATCCACTGAAGCGATGATGATTGGCATTGTGCGGAACCACGACCGTGGTCGCTGAGTGTCCCTTCGCGAGGGTCAAGAGGAGGTCAAAAATTTTATTCAGCGCACGCGAGCGAAAGATTCGCCGATGCTGATGATTATGATTAATGACGCAATTCGCGAACGTAAAATACCAGAGAACGGGGATCCAAAGAATCGCCAGAGGGTAGCGCAGGTCCAACAGGCATATGCTCAGAAGCAACCCCAGCGTGCAAATCGTCACCGCAACGCAGCGACGATCGGCATCGTGGACGATAATTCGAGTCATGCTTTTGCCTTCATTTGAACAGCGTTTGCTGAATTTTGTGATACCTATTCTGCGCCAAAGAGATAGTTTCCGTTTTTCCCCGACCGCACCATTGTATCTGCACTGTGGTAGGCCCAGACTGCTGCCCCAGTCCGAGCAACATCCTATGATCCCCCTGCGCAGAAAGTCCGTTCGCTGCGTACTGCTCCCGGAGCTGTCTTGGTACAGTCCCATCGGCTGATTCGGGAATAACGACGCGAGTTCCAACGGCATCCCGATTGCAAGTGATGCCATCTCCTTCTAAGTCGAGACCAATCCAGCTCCTCCTCTCGGCTCTCATCTGGTAAAGAGACGGGGGAGCGAACATGTGGGTGATTACCATGTCCAAGGCGCCATCATTGTCGAGATCGACGAGAGCCACACCGCGCGCCGTCCCAGGGACATCGATTCCGACGTCTGATGCCACATCGATGAAATTCCCACCCTGATTCAAGTAGACCCGATTGAGCTCATTGGGGAATATACACCGCCCTCGAATATCAGCCCACTCATCCGCGTAGCCATGGATATCGGGAGACGTCAAACCGATTTGCGCGTTCCAGTACCAAAAATCCTCACACGGCTCGTACCGCTTGTCATACGCATCGTCCAAGTGGCCATTTGATTGAACTATGTCCATTTTCCCATCACGATTTAGGTCTCCCACCGCCGCACCCCAGCCAAAACGCCTTTCATTGAGCGCATTGCGCGCGAGGGCCTCATCAGTGAATGCCCGAAATCCCTCCAAATCGACCTTGCCGGAATTCATCCACAGCAAACTCCCCTCGGCCTGCAGCTTTTCGTGAACATTAGAAACATAGATGTCAGCAAAGCCATTACCGTCAAAGTCAGCCAACGATACGTTCATTCCCTTATAGGTATCCCTACCGATGTCGCCTACCATGTGTCCCTGAACACGTTCGAATTTGAGGTTGCCGCGATTTATGAATAGCTCATCGGGTCCAAAATCATTTGCGAAATAGAGATCGGGCAGCCCGTCCCCATTGAGGTCACCTGCCCCCGCATCCAGACTCCATCGCGTACCCGTTAGCCCGCTCTTTTGGCTATCGACCTTAGCAAAGGCCTGCCCGGTATTCCGATAGAAATACTTCTCACCTCCGTTCTTTGCGTCGTACCAGGTGCGATGCATGAAGTTCAGCATTCGCCTATCACCGGGGAATGCGGGCTCCGGCAAACGAAAAATATTGAACACCTGCGGTGGAGAGTAATCTGGGAGATGAACGGGCATGGCGTTCGCGATGATCAGGTCCAGGAGGCCATCTTGATCGAAGTCGTGAGCGGCAGCCCGAATACTGATAGAATACTCCTGAAGATTCATCCTCCTAGTTACGTCCTCGAATTGCAGTAGGCTAGTTTCCGAAAGCAAATTTTTGAGCAAGATTGTTTGTCCCCAGCCAACCGAAATGAGCAAGTCTTCGTCCCCATCGTTATCGTAATCAAACCATAGAGCTCCGGCCGCCATCCCCAAAGTGGTGGGAGATCGCACGAACGAGTCGAGTGCGGGAATCGGCACTCGCTTGAATGAAAAGTTGCCTTCATTTATGTAGAGCGCCGCCCTGTCTTCCGCTGCCTTCAGCGGCAGGGTGAAAAAAAGATCCGGAAGTCCGTCGCGATTGACATCGGCAACCGCAACGGCATCACCTATAGAAAGCAACCATTTCGCGATATTTGCCGCCTTTGGGTCGGCCTGCGCCAAAAGGCTACTCGGCCGTGCCGAGATTCCTGCTTCGCTTGAAGAAATCTCGTGAAATTTAAATCCCGGTCTCACCTGCACTATTGGATGAATAAACTCTCGAAAAGCTGCCAGTCCTCCCATTGCCACCAACCCGCAGGCAAATGAGTTGCGGGCGAAAGGCACCAAATTGAGGATGTGATGTCCTCTCGTTCGATATAGCTGTCGCGCATGGAGCAACACGAGTCGCAGGGTACAGTATATCGCTCCCGCGAAGAATAGAGTCGAAAGCATCATCTTGGTGTGCAGAATGAGGTCGAACAGCACGATACAAAACGCCATTAGCACTTGTTGCCGCGGGGAGCGCGGCGAAGTTGCCGGGTCCGTGATCATAAAAAAGGTAAAAAGGTAAAAGGCAGGAGAGGAAAGGGCGCCCAGAAACAGCGTCTCCGGAGGCAAGTGAAATCTGGTGAGCCACGAGCGAAAAGAGACCTGAATGGCGTAGAAGATGAGAAAAGACAAAATCAAGGGGGCGCGATTTATGCGGAACACGAAGAGCAAAGCAGCGGTGACGATGAACGCTGCCACCGACAGCGTCCCTCCCCACTGATAAGCCGGCGAGATGCTAATCATTCCGTGCCCGAACAGCAGGCTCGCCGTCACCCCAAACATCGTCGGGTTATAGGTATGACGTCCTTCAAACGTAAAGACATATTTCGAGGCGATGCTGAAAAATATGGGAATGAAAATGGGCCAGGGGCCGTGCGCATAATTGACCAAGATGCCGAGCCCAGCCCCCGATATTGCAGCGCTCAGCGGAAATAAAATCGCGCGTCGCCGTAGCATGAAATGCAAAACTATGTCGAGCATGCAGGTCGACACGATCGTAGTCAGCACCTGCATGGGGGTACGGTTGAAATTCAGTACGGTGATCCCGAGAGTCACATAAAGGGTCAACAAGGAAAGAACCACCCAGCGAGGATCCTTCGTGCCTGGAATCGGCTCGAATCTGGCGAAGCGTTCCCGACCGGCGACAGAGGCAACGGTGTTCATTTCAGCGGCAGAAGCGGGAAAATTCATCATGCACAAGCCATTTCAAAATAAATCGGACGATCATCGAAATGAGGCAGTCCCTCGGCTTGCTCCGGAAAAGAAACCCAGAATAGCTTCCCACGGGTGGGCAAGATCCGATAGTCCGAAAGGGCCGAACATAGCGGGTCACTTTCGTGAAAACTGCTAACGCAGAAGTCCCATGGACCTGAGGCTCGTGCGTTGTACATAAAGCGAAATAGTGCCGCCAGAAGCCTAGCAGAATTTCCCTTCACTGCGACCAAAGAGAGGTAGAAAAACTTCAACTCCTCGCCGCACCGCGGCAGCGGGCGCCAAGAAAGCAGCGGGCAAAGAGCATTATAGAGCGGGCGCGCTGCGGTTAGAATTCTCGAATACCGATGCACGACCACCTGCCGAAACTCGCGCTGCTCCCAGCATGCAATTGCTCCGGCAATCTCACCGTCGAGCCACGCGATATAGAAGTCACTGGGTCTGATGCCTCGAAACTGCGGAGAATCCATGAAGTTCGACGGGACGACAGGGGCGAATTGCTTGCTTGGCAGTTCCCGAGAATAGAATGCTGCTAATTTCGGAAGATCCTCCGGGGTGCCGACTGAAAACGTATACCCCAGGAGGGGCATAGCTCTGCGCACTCCATCGAAGAATATCGCCGGCGTATTTATAAACCCTAGACTCTTGTAGGAAGGCAAGGAATTGCGCGGAGATGTCAGTGTCCGGAGAGCAGCGTCATTCCCGTCCAAGATAACACTCAAGGAGAAGGGAATTTCATGTTTGCACTGCTGCTCTCGAAGCGCCTTGTAGCCGCGTGCCAGCGCGAAACCGCTCGCTATCGATGGCTGAAGACGCAGATCACAGAGATAGCCGCAGCGAGACGCGGAGCCATTCACATACAGAAGCTTCTCAACCTGGGTACCAAGACCCACGATGCGTCGCGATTTCCGTTCTCGCGCAATGAGGGTGCGTGCATTTTCACCTAAGACCTCAAGAGACTTCGCGTAGGAGGGCCGTTTCTGAAATGCGACATGCATAGCCCCCTGCATTCCGATTTGTTCCATGATCTTAGTCAATTCGGAGTCGTCGGCATCTGAGGCTAGTTCGACGTACGAAGCGTTCATGAAGTAAGCTCTTCCAAAATCGATGTCTGGGTGGAGAGCGCGGGATGTTTCACAACCGCGGCAGTCGTGCCTCTCCGTCGGGCTATCCTCTCGTATCTCTCGACAACATTCGTTACCTGTCGCAATTGGAGAGGGCTGAGCTGTCCGAGTCTACGCGCGTAATGATACTGCGGATTTTCCATGAGGCGAGCCTCGACGAGTCGCAGCAGTCTTTCGCCCTCTTCCGGAGAATGATTGACACCAAGAACAAGAGTATATCCCAAGCGATCCCCAGCCCGGGGAGCAAGCATCGCGAATCCGTCTATGTCCCGTAGCACTTCGGCGACAAAGGGGTCCGCCAATTTTTCTCCGCATAGATCACAGACGACCTCAGACCGCCCAACGAACTCCAAGATGGGGAGCTCGAGATATGTACCAGTAACCCGCACAGAGTCCCCCACGATGTATCGATAGAGACCCGCATAGGTAGTCACTACCACCTCGTAGGTTTCGCCTACCGTGAGCTCATCGACGAGAAGGAGCTTGCCCCCACTGGATTTAAACTCCAAAAACGAGCTTGTGATCGCAGGCAGGCATCCTGTCACGGCTGTCCAGGGGATCGACACGACAGCCTCGGTAGCCAGAAGCCCCTTCCCCTGTATTATGACATTCGGAAACATCTTTCGAAGAACAGGGAGGTAGCGCCGCGCGCCCGCATCCGCCCAGCAACTAATTAGCGAGAGTTTAGGCCACAGCTCTTCAGTCCAAGGCAAGCCGCCTCCGGCGACAGCTTGCAGAATCTCGGAGCGCCTTTTGGATCGCTTGGTCAGATCACTGGCGAGCGACGTCAAATTGGCCTGGATGAAATTTATCAGTTCTATGAGAAACGTCGGACTCCATACAGAAATCATAGTCAGATCATCTGCGGCAACAAGCTCGAGCGCAGTGGCATGCCGCCACTCCTCGATATCGAAATCCCTGCCGCTGAGTGACAGCCCTATGAGCAGGGACTGCAAATCCTGAGCAATGTCCTCTCCAAAATAGACGAGGTCACTCGGAGCACCGATTGGAGCCGAAAACCGCTGGGCAATCGGCCTCCGAACTGCGGGACTAATCGACCAATACATTCTACCGGCACAAATCCCCGGGTAACTTTGACAGAGATCCAAAAACCAAGCTCTGACGGAATTTCTAAAGCTAACGAGCTTGTTAGGAGAAAATGGTATAACTTTAGCTGCTGTCGTCGATCCACTCGATGTTTCTATGAACCGGATCGGCTCGGCAGAAAGCGTCGGTTCGCCCCGTGCGTATCGCATGAGATCCGCCTCTATATCATCGTAATGAACGCAAGGCAGTATTTCGGCGAATGCGCGATATGAGTCGAGGCGCTCGAAGCAGCATCGCCGACCTACTTCGCTGGCTGCATTCGTCACTGCTATGTCCCTCAAGAGCTGAAGCTGAGCCTTTCGCGGGTTCCGGAATGCCGCTAAGAAATCATGCTCACGCAGCCTGAGAATTGAGGCTAGATTGTTCCAGTGATTCATGGTTCGCGTTGAAACCCTCGAGAAATGCCTCTTGCGCGGCCCCTCTCAAATTCTGTGGTGAAAGTTCGGTCAAACACATCAATTCCACTCCGCGCTGATAGTCCGGATTGAGACTCACGAAATACCTCGCATCCCTATTGATGATGGCCTTTGTCGGCTTTTGCCAGCACTCCTTCAACTGGCCCAAAGAGCTCGCGAATTCGACGAGCCCGCGGCGCACATCATAGGCACTCCCGAAGCGCTGCGTGGCAAGCTCATCCATAAAGCGCTTCTCCTCCGCCGGAGTCACTGTACGGTAATTCGGGTAAAATGCATGGGAAAAACAGTTCAAAAAGCGATAGGTTCGATGCCCCTTGCAAATGAGGAACCAATACAACGGCACTGTCGGAAATTCCGCCTTTATTCTTCCGGCCTCCCTACACCATTCATGGACGAGAACCTGCTGACCCCAATACCTATGATCGATAATGGTGTCCCCCGAAAATATCGCGCGCCTCCTCGATCCCCGATAGATTACGTCAAGAATCTTGAGATTGGTGAATCCGCCCAGCGTCTCTTCTTGGTCGAAGAAGAGAAGTGTCGAATCCTTCTCCCGCAGGTCGCTTACGAAGCGATCGAGAGAAGTCATTTCATAGTATCGGCTAAATAGCTCATACATCGACGTTACCAACTCGTGTGGCAATGCTACCGGACGTTCAACTCGGCAACGTAAGCTAGGCATGGAGCCACCTGCGGGTATTGAAGATCAAGAGGGGTAAGGCCATTACAACGGCTATCCAGGTAACGGTCAGAACGAAGAAATACTCCGGCTGGTTGGGCACATAATATACTGTACTGCCGAGCTTCAGCTGCACCACGAATTTCATGTACCAGGCGAAGAATATTTCGAATGGCAACATCATGGCCATAAGCACAAAGAATCCAAGAGCAACTTTGTCAGCGGGTGACTGAGGTGTGAATACTGCCAGACCATAGACAATAAAGACCAAGCAACAAAGATCGTGAGCGATGCCGTAGAGCGGGCTCCAGTTAAGGGTCACGAACATCATCCACAATTCTATCACTCCCCGAGCGAGAAACAATACGGCGAATACCTTGGCACACCAGCGGATGCCGGCGGAAAACCGCGGCTCCAACGCAACGTAGATAGGGGTAACTATCCACAGCGCTAGTGCAGAAAACAGCCATAGAAACTTTGCTAGCGAAATCCTCCCTCCCGGGAGTAGGTGCAGATTCTGGGCTACGCCAAGGATGCACAGAGCAGCGAGCAACGCGACGAGAGTCGCGGCGTATCGTCGCGCTGGAGTATCAAATACAGAGCTGGACATCTCTCTCCCTATTTGCAGGACTAGCGGGAGCTCCCCGACCCTCTGCAAGCGCATTCCTCCACTGAATTATCTTTGGCAATAGCAGATCGCTTTGCACAAGCCGAAACCGCGGTCCTTCACCGAAACGTGAAATGTTCCAGCTCTGAGTTCGAACCACATCGACATCTTGGGCGATAATTCGCTTCGACAGAAACTTGAAAATTGGCTTGACGATAGAACTGAATATTCCAAAGCGAAACGTGATCACGGTATAGACGTCGGTGACTCGTTCATCCACGGGAGTGCAGTACGACGAGATCGAGTATATACGGCCATCCGAAAACTCATAGTCAACCCTGGATGTCGAGGGGCGAATGAATCTATCAACATGACGCAAATGTGCCTGCTTGCGAGACAAGAGCTTCCATACGACTCCCCCTTCTCTCGATTCGCCAAAATATTCCGCCTCAGCGCCATCGTCGAGCGTACGCACAGCTGCTCTTATCGTTCGCGCGTGGTGGCTACGAAAGAGTCCTGCGTGGACGAAGGCAGCATGCGGACAATCAAGAAAGTTCTCCAAGCAGCTCTCTACAGATCCCTGAAAGCGGTTCTTGAGTCGGAAGGATTCAAATCCAGGGGCGTCTAAGCACCCAGGCGCCGGCGGATCCGAGAGTGCAGTTTCGCCGCTGGGCACCATCCATATATACCCATATCGCTCCATGCAGGGGTAGGAGCGTACGGAAATGGGACCGCATTCATGGTGATGCGGAACAGAGGGAATCGTACAGGCTCTACCTCCGCGATCAAAACACCAGCCATGATATGAGCACTGAATGGCACCATCAACGATTCGTCCTGCCGACAAGGGAAAATTTCGATGGGCGCATCGATCCTCGAGCGCTGAGACTTGGTTATTCTGGTCTCGAAATAGAACTATCGGTTTGCCGAAAATCTGGCGGGTGATCGGTTTTTCGTGGATCTCCATCGATTCACACGCCACGTACCAAAATGACTCGAGCATGCAGACACGTGAAAATAAGAAGACGGATTAGAACCCGACTCGGGAAATACCCAAACAAACTCCACGGGCGGACCCGGCCAGGCTCTTCCCCAGAAAACGAAAGTATAGACAGATCGGGGTTGCAAAATCGAGTGAAATCCTGCCGTCTTGAATGCGGTACAACTACCGTCGAGGGCCAGCGGGAATTCACGGCTCGAGCTCGAAAAACGCCCTCACAGGTCGGAAAACTCCGACAAGGCTCGGGAAAGAAAATTCGCTTATCACTTGGTATTACGGCCCGCTCCACTGACGAAAAGGGGAATCGAAACTTTCTTGGATTCGATTCTCGAGTGGAGCTTCGAGACGAATATCATCAACAATTTCTTCTCTTGAGGATTTATCTCATCCGTTGCAGCGATATCGAGATAAAATACAATTGACATTCCAGCTTCTTAAAGGGGAAAAGGTGGTGGTGGAAGTAGCTTCTCCGATTCCTTCACCAGCGCTCGTTGTTAGGCAGACTCCGTCGGCTCTGCGAGTATTTCTATTTGCCGTTCTCATATTTACCGCGGCCTGGGTACCGCGCTTAGAGTTCGTTCATAAAGGCTTTGTCGGCCACCATGCCTTCAAAGCGGACGCTCATCTCGACACAATGGAGCATATCAAAAGGGAGCATGTTTTCGCCCGCTCCGATAAGTTCCGTCCTGACAATCCCCAGGGCCTGTACTTCCCAAAGGACGGAGTGCTCTTTTATATCCCCATGCTTGCTGGGGCCACTGCCGAAGATATCTCCGTCTTTCGATTCATGAGCTTGGCGGCAGGTTCCGTCGGTGCGGCATTTACGGTAGAAGCAGCCCTGCTAGTATTTGGCGGTCTACTGCCCTGCCTGTTCGCGTTGTTTTTCTGGACTACCTCTCCCCTGTTTCATTACTTCTGCCAGTTTCCAATCGCAGAGCCTTATTTGCTGCTGGGAATCGGCGCACTCTGTTTTGCACAAGCACTGGATTTCGTGGGGAGAAGTTTGTCCGGGGTTAAGCTGCGATTTTTCGGGGTAGTAGTCTGCAACCTGGCCAAATTTGACGGGGCATTTTTTTCGTTGGTGTGGGCACTCAGTGAACATGCCGTCCGACCTAACTTTTCTCGGCTACGCAAGGTCGGATTAATCACGTTGGCGACCTATATTCTCTGGGGACTGCTCTGGCTAAAATTCGAACGAATTGGTGACACCCCGATACGAGACCTCGGTCAAGTCATGGAATTGGCATCCCACGATCTCTTCAACGTTCTGCAACTTCCAATCCAGGGAGTAGGATACTTAATTGGCGATGGTACCTTGTTTTCTGGCCTGTCGCTGGCACTGTTGGCAGCATTCTTAGTGCACCTGGGGCTGCGTTCGGTCTTCACACCCCTACTTGTAGTTGCGATGCTGCGGGAACTACTATTCCTAGGATACGCATCGAATCATAACTATTACCAGTTTCCGCTGTTGGGAACCTTGGCACTCGGTGCCGCCGCCTGGGGCAAGGCTCTCGAGCAGATTCCATTGCTGCGTTGGAAGCCGGCGGTCATCGCGGTGACAGCTGTGATGGTGGCGGCGGCGGTGCAATTCGGTCAAGGCGTTATCCGCCCTCAGTACACCAGCTGGCAGCAATATCCAGGAGGCCCATTGGCTATCCGAGAGGTTCGGAATTTCTTTGATGCCCTGCCCGGGGCGCGCTGTTTGGGAGTCGGCTCCGTCATTCCGTATTGTAAGGGATTTGGCTCTTCAGCTGTCGGCGACCCCGATGTTCTTTACCGAGATCTCTGTACCCAAGATCCAGAATACTTTCAGTACGTGATTACTCCCAGCTTTTATAAAGACAAGCTTCCTCCCGATGCCTCAATTGCATTTGGTAATGACGCGGCTCTGATAACCTCACGCTCGGATTTTTGCCGGTTACAAGGCATCGGCACGGGCTGACCTCCTTTCTGGGTAAAACCATGCAGGCATGATACTCCTATGTCTTGACTGGGGCGCTTTCGTCCAAGCGAAATCGCCGCCTCCTCTAGTATATTGAATTCACCTATAAAATTATTTGCAGTGTGCATGTTGCACGTTCACAAAATCACTCCATATCCCCAGTAGTCCTCGCTACCACTTTCAGCGCTCGAGCGCTGACGTTCTTTCTTCGGAGGTTTCCGTGTTGCGCCAGGTTGTTGCCGCTCCCCTCCTCTTTGCTGTCTGTTTGATTTCCTTCAACAGCGCAGAAGCCCAATCGTCTTTCGCCCCCGCGGATCCGATTCGGACCTGTGATATTCCCGTGGCCGAATCTAATTCGTCCATTCCTTTTCTTGATACGACATGGGGCGGCCATGGACGTGAAGCTTGCCAAATTGAGCCATGCAGCGGTGCATACATTGATTGTCTCGATCCCTGCGAGCTTAAGGAAGTGTGCGCCGGCGAGCATGCTACCGCGTGTAGCAATGCCTTTATGTGCACGATTTCCATCAGCGAGGAAAGCTGTCGTGCGCTGGGAATCGTCAGCGGACGACGACGTGATATCGGCGAACTGGTCAGATGGATAAATTCGCCGACCCAAATTTTGAGTCTCAGCGGTGTCTTAAATCTCTGTGAGCTTAGCCACGAAATTGAGCATCTGCTAAATCCTTGTGGTCCGAGCAGCTGCCAGGGGCACGGAGAATCGATCGGATACACCGAGCAGGCGCGCTGCTTGTCCGCTTTCCATGCCGAAAAATGCGGGGCACCCCCGGCTTTCGGATGGAGTGCAGCAGAGTGCAATGAGTTACAGGAAGAAATTTGTGTGAATGAAGAGGCCGCCAGTTTCAGCGCCTGCAGATGTACTCACGGAACTGGTCAAATTCGGGAAGCTTGCCCAGGCTGCTACGAGCAATGCAAAGCTTCAAGCGTGCGTTGCGGGCTGAGCTCTACGACGCCGGAGGAAATGTGCGGAAGGCTTAATGAGAATTACTGCGATGGGCGAACTCTTCCGACGCCTACGCCAACTCCTCAGGCGACGCCTTCCGGCTGCGCTCCGAAAGGAGGGACGTCAGACTTTACGAACCACAGTGGTTGTAAAATTGAAATAAGGGACGATCCTATTATTCGACCAGTTAAATAGGATCGTCCCTTTTTCCCCAAAGAGGCGACGAGGCAGTTGAGTCATCCTTGAAGACAGCCCTGCTCCAGAGGCAAAACTCAGCAAAGTGCAAAGCACACATTAGCGCTCATCTCCCATAACAAGATATGAACCTTCTGCACTCTCACGGGAGCCATCACAATCAGAAGTAGCGCAAGAGGCAAGCCGTAACTCTTATCGACTAGCGAGGCTAACATGGAGACAAGAATTGAAACTAGTTCACTTGCGTCTGCTGACACTGATTCCTCCGTGCATGCAAGTGGTGGAGGGATATTGCGTCGCCTCGCCCGCGCATTTTTGAGTGACGCAACCAGGCAAGCGACTCAGGAACAAGAGCATCTCGCTTTGGCCGAGAAACTACTCGAAAATGTCGAACATCTTGGGCATGGAGTCTACCGCTTTGAGGCAGGTCAAGCCGGAGAAGCCTGGTCGCACAAATGTACGTTCGGAGACACTCTTGCCGCCTTCCGCGAAGCAAATCCCGCGCTAAGGATAACTGCGATTTGTCCCGAACGCTTTTGGGGCGGAGGAAGCGGTGGAGTTGGGGTTCGTCATTTTATCGTTACTACTGAACCCCGAAACGAATAGAAATAAGAGACGGTCCTGCTAATCGACTACTTCCATAGGAGTGTCCCTTATTTCTAAAATTTCGCCATACTGTTAGGGCTTCGCAGTACATGCTGGCGAAGCTACCAAACAAATTTCACCCGCAGCCTCGGCACGCAATTCCACATCAATCTTTGCCTCGTTGCGCAATCCACTATATGAACAAGTTGCATTACAATATCCAGGTCTCTGAGCAACTGGCAGGAAATTCTGGCAGAGCGCATTTTTGACACCTGGAATTTCTTTGTTCCAGCCGGGACGAGAGGGATCCGTTATCAATCCAAAACTCACCGAAGTATCGAGGCTGTGACAAGCTTGCGGCGCTCTGCCATCACGACCATCTACGTAGTTGCAGTCAAACTCTCCCGCGCCTTGGGGGTAACCATCGGGGCACTTTCCGCCTAGGATAGTTCGATCGTCTGGACGCCGATCAAATCCAGCTGGACACTTTGGTTCCGAGTTGCGGAAGACGCCGGAATCGTTTGCGAGTATACCAACACAACCAAGAACTGCTTGCGTG
>JAYRHW010000145.1:0-2980 GCA_041907145.1 Bdellovibrionota bacterium | reverse complement strand
GATTGCCACTGGGTAAAAGGGTACGTTTCTGTTGTTGGCGAGATCGAAGCTTGGGTCAAACCTGCTGAGGCAGAAGATAGCCGTTGCAATGCTGAAGAGCACTTCGGCGCGAGCTGAGCGATTGAGGATGCAGAAGGAAATCAGCGAGAGAAACATCCCGGCATAGATCCGGCTCCACCAGGCAGGAGAAGTGAATACGGAGTAGACTGTTGTCCACACCGCATGGGCAGCGTGCAGGAGGGTATAGAGCAGCAGCGCTGCCGGGCTCTGAGGCACCTCTCCCGTAAAGCGAAAGTAGTAACGCTGATTGAATGTGATCGCTTGAGTCGCCCACTCTCCCAGGGCGTCGTTGAAAAGCAGATAGCCTCCCACGGCCGCGATCGGGAAAAGTGCTCCGATCAGCCAGCCGACGAGCGCATCCGCGCGGCCCTCTAGACGGGGCATGACGATCCAAAGTCCGAGCGCGGCTAAGGTTATCGCAAGAAAGACGAAGCCTAAAGAACAAAGGACAACGATGCTTGGCAGTGCTCCCAGCACCACTGCGTCGCGTGGGGAAAAGTGTCGAAGTGGTTCCCAGAGGTACAGCAGAGCCGTGAGGACACAAAACGCGATGATGTTTTCCGCGTGCAGCATATGCATCCAGGCGCATGGCGAGAGAATTACAATGGTAGCAATTGTTCCGAATACCGAACTTCTATGGGTTATTTCGCCGGAATGGAAGCGAGACAAGAGGGCAATACTCACCAATCCCAGTGCTCCGGCCCATAAAATCCGAAAAGCAACGAAATTCGGGGCGATGGCTGAGTGAAAGAGTCCCGAAATTAGATAGGGGAGCGGAAAATGATGCGAGAAGTACCCGCTATACAATGGAATGCCCTGCGCCACGCGCAGTCCGCCCAAAATATTATCCCACTCGTCATCATATTCACTAAAGAACGAATTTGCGGCCAACACGGCGAGCATTGGCAGGCAAATCCAAAGGAGGTTAAGGGCTCGCGCTCGAGTGGAATCCATGACGGAGTACTTTACAGGGCGACAGCTTAGATATCTTAGGGCATCGTCTGAAGTATGTGCCTCGGGTGCTCGTATTACAACCGAGCCTTTTGCGGTGTGCTCGCCTTCGATGAGGCAAGCTTCTTAAACGGGTAGCAGAGCTGCGCGATATAGCCGCGGGGAAAGGGCTCCTGAATTCCAAATGCCGCGGGCTCGCAGGGAGGGCAGCGATAGGTTCCAAAGAGCAGGTCCATCAGCGGAGATAGGTTTGCGAAGTTGCATTCGCCGCCTTCCTTGGCGTGATGCCAGTGATGAAGCTCCGGAGAGCCGATTACGTATCGCAAAGGCCCAATCGAGACGCGCACGTTCGCGTGAATGAAGATTGCCCAGAGCCCGCGGAAAGCGACAACGAGAGCAATAGTGTTGGTGGGGAATCCGAGCAGGAAGATAGGAATGTTTATCACGAGCTGGGTGGCCAGCCCGTCGAGAGGATGCTCGCGATGTGCGGCAAGCCAATCCAGATGTTCAGCGGTATGGTGTACGGCATGAAAATGCCAGAGCCATGGCACTCGATGCTGCAAACGATGGAACCAATAGATCGCCAAATCAGAGAGCAGCAATGCTTCAAAGGCTTGCAGGCTCCAGGGCTGAGTCGACATCAAGGCTGCCCAGTCGTGCGATAGATGATCGTGGAAGTAACTCGAGGTAAAGTCCAGCGCGCTTACTACCAGGCCACCCCAAAGGAGGTATTGGCCCAGGAAAAACCACAGGTCAATAAGCCACTCGCGACGCATGAACTTTTGATCTCGAGCCGGCAGCGCCCGTTCGATAGGAGCAAAGACAATAGCCAAAACGATGAGGCTAATTCCCGCCCCGGCAAGTGTATATGGTAGCTCCATTGCTGTCTGTGGTCGTGGTACAAGCCGGATTCTTGGGGGCAGTAGGTGATGGCGTAAGCTGCCGCATGAGTGCCTCCCAATGCGCGCGATCCGGCACCACGACGGCTCCAGACTTGGAGCTTCCTAGGTAGGTAGTCGCGGGTGTCGGAGCAGTTGAAGCCTTGCCGGCAGGAGAGTTCTCAGTCTCAGCGACAGCGGCCTGTTCAGCCGAACGGGTCTTTACATATAAGACCGCGATAAAGGCTAATGCTGAAAAGAGTACAGCAAGGAGCCTTAAAAGTTTTTGTTTGCTTGTGCCTGCCATGCGGGTGATTAGTTCGAACTATCCGGCGATGAACCGTTTAAGCCTACTCTACCACCCCGATTACCACTCTGCTAGACGTGTCAAGATGGCCTCTTAAGGGTGGTCCGAATAGGTAGTTCAGGTGATTGGTAGTGCTTAGAGCATCGAAGGCAGCTGGAACTGGAAGCTGCCGGATGGTTTTTTACTCCATTACTGCATTCACCGCGCCCTCCCCCCTACGACGAAGATCGCTTATCGGCTAGGCTCAGGGCATGAGCAGCAATATTCTTGTCATTATCTTGTGCTTCGCCTTCGGTGTACTCCTTCGCCAAACTGGGAAGGTCAATGAGGCTTGCCCAAAGACCCTCGGTACCATAATTATCTACATTTCCTTGCCAGCCACGGTTGTTCTGCTCACGCAGCAGCTTGAATTCTCCTCAGTATTGCTCATTCCGATTGCCATGCCCTGGCTGCAACTCGTCGGCGCGATGCTCCTTTTTCCGTTCTTAGGGAAACGCTTGGGATGGGATCATAGAACAGTCGGCTGCCTTATACTTACATGTGGGCTCGGCAACACCTCATTTCTAGGGCTCCCAATGGTAGAGGCCTTTTGGGGTAAGGAAGCACTCCCTTACGCGATTGTGACCGACCAATTAGGCTCGTTTCTCGCGCTCGCAACTCTGGGTCTTCTAACGGCAAGTTACTGCAGTGGTAAAAGTTCTCGGCTGTCAGACATGATAGGCCGAGTAGTATTTTTCCCTCCGTTCATTGCATTGATAGTCGGCCTGCTTCTACGTTGCGTTGT
>JAYRHW010000144.1:0-4542 GCA_041907145.1 Bdellovibrionota bacterium | reverse complement strand
CTCGTTCTTCCGAAGTAGCCCGTTATTAACAAAAATGCAGTGCAAACGTGAGCCCAATGCGCGGTTGACAAGCACGGCAGCGACCGTAGAGTCGACCCCTCCGCTCAACGCACAAAGAACATTTGCATTCGGAGGCGTTGTCTCTTTGATGTGCCTAATCGTGCTATCGATGAAACTGTCCGGGGTCCAATCTCTACTGCAGCCCGCAATTGAGAACAAAAAATTCGAAAGAACTTCTTTGCCGCGCGGTGTATGGACGACCTCCGAGTGAAACTGGATTGCGAAGAGCTTGCGGGCTCGATTTCCCATGGCAGTTATCGTTCCAGTGCCGCTCTCTGCGAGTAGCTCGAAATCCGGAGGCAATACTTCGACGTGGTCCCCGTGACTCATCCAGACACTGGTGCGCTGATTTTCATCAAAGCCGGCGAACAAGTCTGCGTTATCGAGCACCTCAATTTGGGCATGCCCATATTCACGGCTCATTCCCTGGGCGAGCTTCCCTCCGCATACATGAGCCATCAACTGCATTCCATAACAGACGCCCAGAATAGGCAGCTTGACTTCAAGCCATGCAGGATTGAAAGGCGGAGCATCCTTGTCGGTGACGGATGCAGGTCCCCCCGAGAAGATTACGGCCTGCGTGTTTCGCAAATCGTACTCAGAGGGGCTGATGGTACACGGGCGAATCTCCGAAAATACTCCAAGCTCGCGAATCCGCCTTGCAATGAGCTGGGTATATTGGGAGCCGAAATCGAGGACAAGGACATGATGTCTCATGGGGAATGAGGCTATCCGATACCCGCCACTTTGTCGATGCTAGGCTCGGAATGCCTTAATTCAGGCTATGAGGCAATGAGACGAAAGAAAGCTGTTACCCGGCGGCGAGCGTCCACATCTTTTAGCTGCTGTGATGCGCGCTTCTCGAAATCACTAATACGCCTTTCCATCTCAGCATCAGACTTGGAAACTTTACGCATGCGCTCAAGTTCACCCACGTCCAGCCAGTGTCCATGACAACTTTGACAGCTATCTATTTCAAATCGCGTTTCGGGGTCGATAGTAATGCGAGTCAGGGGCTGTCCCGCGCAAACAGGACAGCTGCGCGGCTTACTCCTATCTATGACTACCTGAGGATTCTTGTTCAGGCGCAGTAGCTCTTCCGGGAAGGATTCATGGAACTCGTCGCACTTCTCGAGCTCGGACTTGTCAAACCAAATCCCTGAACAGCCGTCTCGGCAAATATCGACGTCAAAAGCGCCTGCTTGATATTGAACGAGGGGCTTGGAACATACGGGGCATTTCATAGAAGGCAGCCTCGGTTATAAAGACGAGCTTAGACATTCTAAAGCGCCGATGGACCGTCAGGCAACAACTTATCCGCTCTGCTCGGCCTCGAGATCCTGCCCTCCATGCTTGCGCTCCTCCTTGGATGTGCGCTTCTTAAAGATGAGTTTAATGTCTAATCCCGGCAGCGGGTAATGCTCCCGCAAGCAGTTCTTAAGGTAGCGCTCGTACGAGAAGTTTATTCTCTTGGGATGATTTACGAACAAAACGAAGGTCGGAGGCGCCGTGCCGATTTGCGTTGAGAAATAAAGCTTAATCGGCTCCCCGTGGTATACAGGCGGAGCCTTGCCGGTAAAAGCCCTATTAAATATGCGATTTAGATCAGATGTCTGAATGCGCTGTTGACTGCCAAGATACACTTCCTCAACCATCTCCAATATGGATGGGCAGCGGCGTCCCGAAAGCGCCGAGACGAAGATAATTGGTGCATAAGCCGCAAATTTCAGCCCATGACGTACCGCCTCAGTGAAGTCATGAACGGTGTGATGATCCTTCTCAATGGCATCCCACTTATTAACCACGATTATGAGACCCCTACCTCGCTCATGAACAAGTCCGGCAATCTTGGTGTCCTGTTCCGTTATTCCCCCGTCTTGTGCGTCAATCACAAGCACAGCAACATCGCAGCGTGCAAGTGAGCGCAAGGTTCGAACATTGCTGAACCGCTCTACGGTCCCCTCATCGACCCGCGCCTTCTTTCGTAAGCCAGCAGTATCCACGAAGCGAAAGCGCTTACCATTCCGCACAATCTCCCTATCAACAGCATCACGGGTGGTACCGGGCAAACTGGAGACCACGACACGGTCCTCGCCCAGAATTCGATTGAATAGGCTGGACTTGCCTACGTTAGGCTTCCCGACGAGGGCGACTCGAATCACCTCCTCGCCAGGCAGCTCCTCCTCCACTTCTGGAACTACTAATTCGTCCGCACCATCGGGAGAACTTGCTGGGGGAATCTTCAAAGCCTCCCTTACACGCTCCATCAATGGCTTTATTCCCTCCTTATGTGCGGCGCTGATACTTATCAGGTCATCCAAACCGAGACCGTAAAATTCGGCGCTGCTGTCCTTGGTATCCTGCTTTTCGGTTTTATTTATAATCCAAATTACCGGCTTCTTACCGCGTCTAAGATAATCGACCACTTCCGAGTCGAGCGGATGAACGCCGTGCAGTCCATCGAACACGCACAAAATAAGGTCGGCCTCCGTGATCGCGATTTCCGCCTGACGACGAACGGCCTCGTGCAATTGATTCGCCTCTTCCTCCCCGACAAATCCTCCAGTATCGATCAGAGTCATCTGGAAGCCGAACCGCTCAACCAGTGCATAGTGGCGATCTCGAGTGACACCTGGAGCATCCTCTACTATGGAGATGGGCTTGCCGACAATGGCGTTAAACAGGCTGGATTTCCCCACATTTGTACGACCGATTATGGCAACCGTTGGAATGCGCTTAGTCATGTTTCTCCTCCACGGCCACCGGCTTCAAGAGATTTTTATTTATTTCATCATCGGCCTGCAGTAACGCGAGCGCTTCAGCAGCCGCCGCTTGCTGGGACGCTTTCTTAGTAGGTCCCTTTCCACGACCAACTAACTCTCCGTCCACTTTTACCACCGATACGAAGGTGGGAGCGTGCTCCGGACCTTCAACACATTCCAGAAGGTAAGCCGGTGCCCCGCTGCCAACCGCATGCAGAGCCTCCTGAAGTTCCGTTTTCGGGTCCCGGGGCTCCACAGTCGTTAGCTTTTCACCAAAGAGACGCTCTACGCAGCTGAGAGCTTGGTTGTACCCTCCCTCCCGATAAATTGCGCCCATGAGAGCCTCGAAGACGTCAGCAAGAATCGACGGTCGATCCGCTCCACCATTTGCCAGCTCCCCGCGGCTAAGGCGGATGTAGGGCCCAAGGTCCAGCTGTCGGGCGATGTCGGCTAGAGAACCCGTATTCACCAGAGCGGCGCGCATTTTTGAAAGGTCCCCCTCGCGGGCCTCCTGGTGTCGGTCTAGTAACAACTGTGCAATCGCGAGGTCAAGAACCGCATCACCCAAAAACTCAAGCCGCTCATAGTCGGTCTTGGTGCCCTTAAGTTGTAATGATCGATGAGTAAGCGCGCGTTGTAGCCAGCTCTGGTTCTGAAACTTATACCCAAGAACTCCCTCGATCTTGTGGTAGTGCTCCTGCCCCAAGGGCTCTGGCCCTGTATACTGATCCTCGACGGCCTCAAGCGTCTTATTGTCTTCCGAGTCGTCGCCTTTGCCGCCACCACCATCGGTTGAGCCGGGCTTTACTATTCCGAATCGCATGAAAGGTCCTTAAGAGTTCTCGCTAGACTGGTGGTCAGTCATTGCGCAACGCCAATTCGCGCATGAACAGACTTTACCTAAAATTTAGTGCGAGAGGACTTCCGGGGTAACCCGGAGGTAAGGGAAGTAAAAGGCCTACGAATAAATTTCTGGTCTAAGCTAACTTATGCGTAATCTCTTCTTCTCGGCCCTGCAGCACTCCTGACAAAGTAGCTGAATTTAATAAGAAATTCAACTTTGTCGGGTCCTAGTGCCCGGCCGAAATCTTCCCACCGCCAAGAACAGCAACATTATCAAGATCATAGAAGACAGCTGCCTGCCCTGGGGAAACGGTGCTCCATGCTGCGGTAAAATGGGCCTCAACCTTGGCATCTCGTATCGAAAGGGATACTGGGACACCGGCATGGCGGTGACGGAGCTGCGCTATCGCCTTCAGCTCCATCGACCGACCAGCAGCAAGTGCCGCTTGAATTCCGGGATTAAGCCACGAGCACTCCTCGACTTGAAAGCTCTCGCGCTCAAGTTCATCCCGAGGTCCAACGAAGACAGTATTTGTTTCGGAGTCAATCTCAGTTACGTACCAAGGCTCAGTAGTTCCCCCAAGTCCCAACCCACGGCGCTGACCAACCGTGAAATTGTGGACCCCATCGTGCTGACCGACTTTTTCGCCATGCTTGGTGGAGATAGTTCCGACTCCACGCTTTACTCCGAGCTGTACCAAGAAATCCTGTACCGTGCCCGACACGAAGCATATATCCTGGCTCTCCGGCTTATCCGCCGTGACAAGCCCATATTCCCTAGCGCGATCACGAACCTCAGCCTTGGTAAGCTCTCCGATGGGAAAGACGGTTGTAGCCAGCTCCTCCGATTTTAGGCCATAAAGGAAATAGCTTTGAT
>JAYRHW010000143.1:0-3059 GCA_041907145.1 Bdellovibrionota bacterium | reverse complement strand
CCGCATAGAAGCCTGCAGGACGCAGGCTCACTCCAAGGATAGTCCAGGATGGCAATAAAGGGTTCCCGTACTTTTCGTGCTGAGTTTGGCGGTTTCTCCCCCTAACCCAGCAAACATGCGGGTTTAGCGCCCGTCCGCTGACGGAGTCTGCGCCACTGAACTGGGCGCTTGAGTCATCAATGCCTGGATTTTTGCGGCAAGCTGGTCCTGCGTTTCTACGGTTGCCCTTGCCACCGTCAGATCGATCTGTAGCTGATGAATTGCTGTCCGATGCATCAGTTATCACTGCAACTTTACTTCAGCCCAGGTCTTTTCTAGGACCTCTTCCGCATTCTCATTGCGGTCAATACGAGAGCCAAACGAAATTCCCGTTACTGTAATCTTCGGCTCCGACATTGAATCGTTAGGGACTTGAAAACTAAAATTCAGCGTATAGATGCTCCGATCACGATGGCCTTGCCCTTTCACCGTTGAAAACGATTCAATTAAAAATGGCATACGTGCATTTTCGCCGATTACTAGCTTCCCCGAGTCATTCCGATAGCGAACTACAAGCTCTTTCTTGAAATAGTCTATTTCCCCGTTTAAGGACAGTACGTAATTGGGTGGGCTCGCAAATTTACGCTTTGTGCCAATCTCAGAGGGGAATTGATAGTAGACCTCATGGAGCAAGAAAGAAGGGTCATGCGGTACTATTTTTATGTCTGTATTTTTATTCAGAACCTCACCTGTTAGAACTAATGATCTATTGCTGTTGTACTCGAGAACTGATACTTCAAGAGCCTTCCCACTAATCTGACAGCTTTTTATTGACGAGAGAAGTGCAATTACTGAGATAACGATTGCACAGGTATGAATCGCCCCGGCTTCAGTAGAGAGGAAATCGGTAGTTGATAAATCTCTCAATTTCATACTGGTATTAATTCCTGCTTTTTATATAACCTGCAACCGAATAAGGCAGCTTGTTTGAAAAGGCCCCATACCTTCGGTTGTCAGGTTGGCCAGATTATTGAAGCGAGTTACAGCCATTTCTCTTGCGACTTGTCATATACCTTTGCCAATCCAGCATTACCTTTCACAAGGTTAATACCGTGGATAGCATCTTGCTTGTTGATGTACCCCTCTGCCCCTGTAGCAATTATTTTGTGATTATCAGCATTCAGATTCCAGTACCACTGACTATTCTTGTCGCTCTTGAAAAGTATGAAATACATGATTGACTCCTCAGTTATTCGATTAGGATGAAGAAAAAGTCTTTATTGACGGTGCTGTTATAGAAATTGCATGGATAAATCAATGGGCCGAGGCAGAGGGATGACTGTGCCCGTTTCGATGGCGATATGCAAGATAGGAATATGCCAAAGGCGATTAGTATAGGTTTAGCACCGGATGTGCAGACAATAGTCAGCAGAATCGCTTTACTTTCAACAAGTTCGTTGACGACTTCCCTACCTATGACGCAGGATTACCCAGCTCATGCTCTGGGAGGCAGTCATGGCGGAAATCCATCGCTGGCAGCACCAATACCTTGGTGCCACCATCTTCCCCAAAACCCTGTCAGCGGTTGAATTCCGGGCGTTTTTTACGTTCTCGGAAGACGAACTCGCCGCCATGCGGAAGCGCTTCCGGACGAATCTGCGCGTAGCCGGCGCCCTGCACCTGGGGTTCCTTAAGATGACCGGCAACCTGCTTGAGGAGACCCAGGTCATCCCGAGCAAGCTCCTCCGGCACATTTCGGCGCAACTCGACCTCCCTGCCCTCACGATTGCCAGTCTCAAGGCGATCTATACCAGGCCCAAAACGCTCTACGAGCACCAGTGGTGGGCCATGGAAACCCTTGGGTTCTCCAAGGCTCCCCCTGAGCTGGAGTCGGGATTACTGCCTTTTCTCAGCCAGGAAGCCCGATACGCCGCCAGCGTCGATGCCCTTGTCGAGCGTGCCAAGGAGTGGCTGTACCAGCGTCGTTACCTGACCCCTGCAGACCGTGTGATCCGGGATATCGCCCGGCGGGCCATGGCAGAATCGGAAGGCACTCTCTTTCGGCTGTTCCGGAAGCAAATCCCGGCAACCGAGTTCCGGCGCATTGAAAGTTCTGTACTGCGGACCCACGAAAAAGCCAGGCGTTCGGTCTTGGAATGGCTGCAGCAGCCTCCGCGGAAGAAATCGATCAATGCGCTACGGGAACGCATCGAGCGGATCGAATTCATCAAGAGCCTCGGCATCCACAAATTGGACCTCGATAGCATCGCCATCGAGAAAATCCGCAGCTACGCTGGCCAGCTCCAGGGAATCCGACCAGCGAAATACAAGGAATTGAAGGACCCGACCCGGACACTGCGCCTGCTGTGCTTTCTCAAGATGGTGCTGATGCAGGCCTCCGACGCCGCCATCATGCTCGGTGGCCGCCTCACTACGAGAATCGTCCGTACCGCTTACGACAAGGCCAAGCTGACCGAAGCCGAAGGTGCCCTTTCTTTGGCAAAAGCCCTTGAGCAGGTCTTCGAGCGTGTTGACGACCCTGCGCTTGATGCCGACGAATTCCGCGCCTATGTGCGTGCTCTTAGAGAAAGCCAGAAACCGCGGCAGTTCCCGACCCGGGCGGCCGCCGCACGCTGGATTCTCTCCGAGCCCAACAACCAGCTACGGTCGCTTCTGAACGAGATGCAGAAGCTCGATATCGAGGCCGAACCTCACGATCCGGGCAAAGAGCGCATCGAATATTTGAAAAACCTGTATGAGCAGAGGATCGTCGCACTGCCGGCGACCCCCACCGTGCACACACCCTCTTCCTGGAAGGATATCGTCGAGGGCGAAGACAGGGAGCGTGCCCTGCGGGGACTGGAAGCGGCAACGCTGATCGGGCTCAGGAAATCGTTACGTAGCGGTGCCGTCTATGTCGATCACAGCGAGAAGTTCCGGGGTCGCCATCGTTTGATGATCGATGCCGACGACTGGGAACAGGACAAGGAAAAACGCTATGCCCAACTCGGGCTGCCTAATCAGCCTGAGGATTTTCTGGATGCGCTAGTGGCTGAGTTGGACGCCAAGCTCAAGGAACT
>JAYRHW010000142.1:0-5288 GCA_041907145.1 Bdellovibrionota bacterium | reverse complement strand
CTGGCACTTGAACGCCGGATACATGAATCGCTGCAACATGCACTCGGACAAATTCAGGCTGGGGGCACCGTGGATCGCCATGAGGAGCAGCTTCGTGTGCTTGAGAATGTGGTGCGTGGACTCGAGGGAATTGTCTCTAAGCTCCCCGCGCCCCAGCCTGCTGCGCGAGCTTCGGAAGCGCAGGGCGCTGCCACGGGGAATTACTCGTATTTGCTTTTGGAAAACAGATTTCGCGGCAGCGAAGCTGAAATCGGCAAGCGGGTAGCGCTTTATCCGAAGTATTTCGCCGGAGCTAAATTGCCAATCTTGGAAATTGGCGGCGGCAGGGGAGAGCTGCAGCAGTTACTCAAGGCGGCCCAGATCCCGTCCTATAGCGTCGATCTCGACGAGGCTATGGTGGCAGCCGCCAAGGCTTCTGGCTGTGATGCGCGGCATGGGGACGGTATCGCTCATTTGCGTTCGCTGCCGGATCGCTCGCTGGGCGGCGTCATCGCAGTGCAAGTCGTAGAGCACTTGCCCCGGGCGACCCTGGAGGAATTGTTCCAGCTGTGCTCGAAGAAGGTCGAAAAGGGGGGCAGGGTAATTTTTGAGACTATTAATCCTCGGTCGCTCCTGGCTCTTTCGTCAAACTACTTTCGCGACCCCACGCATGTTTGGCCTCTGCATCCGGATACTCTTGAATACTGCGCTCAGTGCGCTGGCCTTAAGGTCATCGAAATCCGGACGCTTTCTCCGGTGGCTCGCGAGTCGCAGCTTCAGGAAATTGCTATTGACGAGAGCCTTCCTCCACGCTGGGCCGGTGCATTCGGCGAATTGAACCGCAATATTCGACAGCTCAATAGTTGGCTCTACGGGGCGCAGGATTACTGCATCGTGGCTGAGGCGCAGTAGGCAGGGTTAACAGTGGCGGCAATTTTAATTCTCGGTGTTAAAGTTCCCTTTACCCGCGGCGGGCAGGACGTCCTGGTGTCGACGTTATCCCGAGAGCTCAGGGCCCGCGGTCATGACGTTGATACCTTAGAGCTTCCATTCAAGTGCCCGCCGAAGGAGAGCCTGCCTAATCAGGCGGCGCTGTGGCGTTCGCTGGATCTTTCGACTTTTGGCGGCAAGAAGGTAGATCTCGTCATTCCGACTAAGTTCCCCAGCTACTTCGCACGGCATCCCAAGAAGAGCCTGTGGTTAGTGCATCAGCATCGCCCCATGTATGAGCTGCATGCGGGGCCTTATTCCGATTTTTCTGATGATCCGCGCGATGAAGCATTGCGGCGCATGCTCACTGAGGCAGACACGAAGGCTATCGCCGAATGCTCGTTTATTTCGGGCATTTCCAAAAATGTCGTTGATCGGTTGGCTCGCTACAACGGCATTCAAGGCAAGGCGCTCTACCCGCCGCTTCCACTCGGGCAGCGCTATCGCTGTGATGACGCGCAGGATTATATTCTCTCGGTGGGCAGGCTGTGTGGGATCAAGCGTGTCGATCTCATGCTAAAGGCGATGCCAATAGTGCACCCGTTCATGAAGCTGAAGATTGTCGGCACCGAGGATGAACCTGGGGTGCTCGACTATTTTAAAAACGAAGTTGCCAAGCATCATCTGACTAAGCGCGTGGAATTTCTGGGGCGTGTCGAAGACGATCAACTTTTAGATCTGTACGCCAAGGCCTTTGCTGTTTACTACGCGCCGCATAATGAGGACTACGGCTACGTTACACTGGAAGCCATGGCTTCGGGGAAGCCGGTCATTACCGCGCACGATAGCGGCGGTACGTTGGAATTCGTTCAGGATGGGCACAATGGAATTGTTGTCGATCCGACCATCGATGCATTTGGGCATGGGGTCAATCGGCTTCTCGATAACCGCGAGGCAGCCAGAGAAATGGGACAGCGAGCAAGGGCCTCGATCGACGCAGCCGGGGTAGGGTCTGGAAGCTGGGACACGATAATCTCCTCCCTTCTTTCACCGCTCGGATAGGGTGACTATGCGAAGCGAACCGAAGCCGCGAGTAGCCTGGTTTTCTCCGCTACACTGTATCGATCGAAACAGTGCATCAGTATCCGCCTATGCCAGCGATCAGCTTTTGCCTCTGCTCAGAGACCAGTACGAAATTGAATTGTTCCATCAGGGATTCGAGTCGTACCGAGATTTTCCGACGTTTAACTACCTAAGCGCGTTTCGCCGACATCGCGAGCACCCCTACGATATCATTTTCTATCAGCTTGAAGACGCGAAAACTTCCAACTTCCTCCGCGTGCATGTTGGTCTGATGCCGGGTACGGTCTGGTTCCATGATTTGGTCTTCTCAAATTTCGGGCCGGAGCCGATTCTTAACAGTCCCTGGCGAACTATCGTGCAGAAATTTGGTGGCATAAATTTGGATTGGCCGGAGCGGGGAGATGAGTTCGAGCAGCAGGGCCCCCTCGGGTTTCGTGAAGCTGCCTGGGCTACCGTGCCGATTTTTTCGAATCCTGTGGCCCTGAATGAATATCGCCGTAACATTACTCTGCGACTCTCTCAATCAGTCAAGGAATCTCCCCTCGGCTATTACCTTCCACTGCCGGTAGCGGGCCGTGTGACAGAGCATCGAGCCAGCGGTACTTTCGAGATTGCGTTCGTCGGAACACCAAGAATCGAGCACCGCGCGCATAAGCTGTTGCAAGCGCTGCACGAGCTCGGTGAGGGGCACAAGCTGATTTGGCTTTTGGATCGTTCTGAATTCCCGGCAGCTCAGTCTCTGCTCAATGAGTTTTCCTTCCCTGGGGTGTCCCTTGTCGAGGGACGTTCGCCGCAGCGTTGGAGAGATCTTCTCTCAAGCGCGGACTGTGCCGTACATACGCATTTTTCAGTTTACGGGCAGCCCGAGCCTTATCTCGGTATTAGTCTTATGGCTGGACTGCCTTGTCTCGTTTCGCGTTTCGGACCCACAGAATACCTTCCCGAGAATATCGTGTTCAAAATTGAAGCTGGGTCTCAGGAGGTCTTTCAAATATCCGAAGTGCTCAAGGCGCTTAGGACAGGACTCGCTCCCGGAGCCCTTTCCCAGGTGCATCAGTTTGCCTGGGATATTCGAAGGACTGAAGTCGTGGCGGCCGAGCTGAATCGAATTTTTACCGCTGAGGCAGGGCGAATCAAGGAGTTCGATGCTCATTGGCGCCGCTTTGAGAGAGAGGCCAAGATGGCGCTGCTTGCAGAGGCCAAGAGTTTAGCTGCTGATGACGATGCTTGGGATCGTCTTATGCGGCCGTGTTTTGAGGAGTTTGGTTGGCTATGAGTCCGGTGCGAGCTGCCGCTTCTTATGCATTTGTCTTGCCGCGTTTTGGCGAAGGAATCGTCGGCGGCGCCGAGACCTTGGCTGGGAATCTAGCCGCCCATTTGGCTGAGCGTGGTGATCATATTGAGGTTTTTACCACTTGCGCCCGGGACAACCGAACTTGGGCAAATGAATTTCCAGCTGGGGCGGCCATCGAATTCGGGATCCCCGTTACCAGATTTCTCGTCGACAATCGCGACCTTGATATCTGGGTGCGACATCAGATTCGCTTGAATGACGGTATTCCCCTTACCGTTGAGGAACAGTTGGACTGGATGGAGCACTCGGTCAGTTCCCGTTCTCTGTATGCGCATATCCGGGCGCAGGCGGCAAAGTTTGATGCTATTTTTTTTGCACCGTATTTGTTCGGCACGACATTTTGGGGCTCTCTGGTTTGCCCGGAGAAATCAATTCTGATTCCCTGTCTGCACGACGAGCAAAATGCTTACGTTGATGTCATTTACAGCATGTTTCGCCAGGTGCGGGGCGCTGTATTTAATGCCGAACCCGAGCGAGATCTCGCCTGCCGGCTTTACGGCGCAATCCCTGGTGGATCAGTGGGAATGGGATTTTACCCGCACAATCAGGCTGAACTTGAAGCGCTCTCTCCATATTTTGAGCAGGAGTTCCCGTACCTGCTGTATTTGGGACGTAAGGAGACAGGGAAGAATGCTCAGGTACTCATCGACTATTTTATCAGCCTGAAGGAGTCCTGCCCGGAGTTGGCAAACCTAAAGCTCGTAATCGCTGGCGGCGGATCGTTTGAGGATTTGATGCGCCCACATGCGGCACATCGGGCGGATATTCTTGATTTGCACCATGTAACCGAAATTGAAAAGCGTCGATTGCTGAAATACTGCCTGGCGCTCACACAGCCTTCCACCAATGAGAGCTTCTCTATCGTGTTAATGGAGGCGTGGCTGCTGAAACGCCCGGTGGTCATTCATGCCGGCTGCCCTGTCACCAAGCACCATGTGGTTGAATCGGGCGGGGGATTGTTCTTCGGGAATGTATCCGACTTTATTGGTGTCGTACGAGCACTTCATGACTCTCCTGCTTTGGGCCTAGAGCTGGGGCGCGCCGGTTTCGAATATGTTAGGCAGGAGTATAATTGGGCTAGCGTGCTTTCGCGCTTTGATGCCGTGGTTCAGGGCATACTTTCCCGTCCCCGGGAGGTGACCGGAGCCGAAACCCGACCGGAAGTGCCCAATGTCTGATGTGAAGGCAAAAATAGACAAACTGGTGGGGGAGCTGAATGAGGCTTCGTACCGCTACCATGTGTTGGCGCAGCCGACCCTTAGCGATGCTGAATATGACCGACGGTTTCGCGAGCTGGAGGCTTTGGAACGAACCAGCCCCCAGCTAATTCGCGACGATTCGCCGACGCAACGTGTAGGCGATGTGCCGCTCTCTGGCTTTTCAACCGCAAAGCATTCAATCCCCATGCTTTCGCTGAATAACGCCATGGATGAGACGGAGATTGTGGAGTTCGATGAGCAGGTTCGACGATTCCTGGACTACGAAGATAGAATGCTCGTCGAGTACACTGTTGAGCATAAGTTCGATGGTGTCGCTATTAGCTTGACCTATAGAGAGGGGGTCTTTGCCCAGGCGCTGACTCGCGGAGACGGCTACGAAGGCGAGGATGTCTCACAGAATGTGAAGACAATTAGAGCGGTGCCTCTTCGATTGCGCGGCGCTGCTGCGCCGGTTCTGCTTGAAGTTCGCGGTGAGGTGTTATTCTTGAAGGCGGATTTCGAACGCTACAATACAGAGCGTGTGGCAGCCGGAGAGGAAACATTTGCTAATCCCCGAAATGCCGCGTCAGGAACTTTGAGACAGCTCGATAGTAAGATTACGGCAAAGCGTAAGCTGTCGTTTTTTGCGTATGGTTTGGGCGCCTGTGATGGATTCGCCGTGCCCGACACGCATATCGAGACTATTGCAAGATTGGAGAGTCTCGGCTTTCCCAAGTCTCCCG
>JAYRHW010000141.1:0-9503 GCA_041907145.1 Bdellovibrionota bacterium | reverse complement strand
GGTAAAAAACTTACGATCTCGCCTAATGGCTCACTATTAGTGTCTATGGCAGCACGAGCAGTGAGTTTTCCAGAGGCTTGGAATGCTCGATTGATTTGCCCCTTCTTAGGCGGCGCACTAAAATTCCTCAGCACATCGGTACCCAAGGCTTCCTTAATCCTATTGCCGGTTGATCAAATATCTATGCGGCAACGATCATGACAAGCTTGTTTTACATCAGGCGGCACATTTAATGGCGCGGATAGATTTCTACAGAATGCTGCCAGTCCGGCCATGTCGTTACAAATTTTGAACAGCTTCTTTGGGCAAGCGGCCCCGGATTGCGCGCGAGCTTCAAGAGCCTCTACCGGAATCGCTGCATCTGAAAGATCCAAGGCCAGCGCAGCGTCACCAATTGAGTTACTTAGGCTGCACGAACCATTTGAAGCTGCCGAGCCATCAGAGCCCGGGTCAGCTGTTAGAACTTCACCCAATGAATTCGATAAATCCATTTCAGCTTCGGCAAGCTTGGACCCTGAGGAGCCTTGAGTACTGTTCAATTGCGCTGCTTGTTGTGCCGCGCAGGTTTCATCGCATTTAGAGCGGCAGTCCTGTGCCAGCTCATTTAATTTTCGCTGATAGTCTCCATCAACACAGTTATTCGCTTTACGTTCACGATTCCATTGGTGAATTTGGCTTCCGGCGTCTTGGAGACAGGAGATACAAGCTGGGCTAGCACTCGGTGGACAACCAGAAAGAAGAATTACTGAGGCCGACAACGTCGTAAGGCTAGCTAGACTGCGCATGATATTTTTCACAGAACCTCCGAACAAAACCTTTTTGGACTCTCACCAAGGGTATGCAGAAGGTCAGGGCTAGGGTTGCATAATATGCCAAAAAAAGGCATATCTTCCTGCAGGTGAGAGATTCCAATTGCCACGCTACCTTACTGAAATATAAGGGGAATTCGAAGGTCTCTTCACTTGCCACAACGCGGGAGATTCCGTGGACCCAAAGCGAACTCCGGCCAGTACTCTTTCTCTCCAGGCTGAAAGTGTTCTTCAATTGGATTGCTTTGTTGAGCGATAATCCGTTCCAGCGTGGCGGCCTCTACAGAAAGCGCGCTACTACGCCCGCTTCATGCCACGCGGCCCTTTCATGCTTTCGCACCACTGGATTACTGCATTTAAACAAAAGATTCTCAGCCACTTTGCTGCGCACAGGCGCGATTTTTAATTCGCGTAGGACTTGGCAACCATCTTGGATTTTCGTCTCTGAAATTATGCTGCAATGGGCACGGGAGCACTGCCAAAATAGATTGAATTGATGACATAAAGCACGCGCTCCCTCTTTTCTGAACTTTTGTTCCGAATGGCAATCCCACTTACTTCAATGGCAGGCAATTGGCAGGTCTTCAGCGGTGGAAGCATACAGGTCGTCAATTTTATAAGTGTAGCGCAGCTTTTTCAGTGCAATGCTCTTTTGGAAAGTATGAAGAGGCGTGGCCCCCGGAGGAACATACATAAGCTCCTTGCCTTCGGCTACGCCGTATCGGTTGGCTCCGAGCGGCACTTGTAAGTAATACAGGTAAGGGCTAAGCCATGCCGAATAGTTTGTTATTAAGGAGCGGTCAATCGGATTGATTGACGAGATATTTCGCCCTTGGTTCAGGACACTGGCTGCCTGATAGACACTAATGGGCACACCGCCTTCTACGGCAACTACATTGAATTGCCCATCTAAGAGTATCCACTGCTTTAGGCTAGGAAGAAATGCTTCCGTTACCACATGTCCTGCACCCCAGACAGCTTGGTCTGCATGCTCAATCTTTAGTTTTACTACCCGTGCCGGGTAGCCGTTGGCGCATAGAACTGCAGCTAGAAGACGAGAATATTCGACACAGCGAAAGGCCTTGCCGTCATGCGCATCTTTTATCAATTGAAATGGATTTGCAGTAGAAAGAGCAGTTTCGCTCGTATGCGGAGCTATGCCATGGACCCAAGCAGTAAGGGAGGCCACAGTTGAGAGCTCTCCTTTGATAATTCCATTTTGCCGAGAGGCGGAGAAGTTGCCTCTAGCTGCATGGCATCCAGCTAGGCACATTAGAATCAGAAAATAGAATTTCTTCGGTAAAGGTAGCGCCATAAAGATTAACAATCAAGTTGAGCCATAGGATCTCCTTGTTGCTTGTCGATCATCAGACTGCTTCTTCGTTCATACCAAAGCTGTAAACGGGCTTTGATATTCTGCTTCGCCGATGGACAGGGCACATGGCCAAGCTGCCAATTTAGCGGGCAACTTCCACCGCATACTGGCAACATAACACATTCGTGACAAAGGTAATTTTGCTCTCTGACTTGATCGGTAAACAGTCGTAATTTTTCTGCAGCGAATGATTCTTTGCGTTTCCCAGTAGCGGTGACGACGACATATCGGTTGGAATCTGACGTAGTTACAGCTGAGTCAAGAATTTTTAGACTGGATTTGCCATGTGTTGAACGCTCTTCGTAGGTACGCACTAGAGGTGTTTCAGTGCAAACATGGTAGTTTCCAAAAGGGTCTAGCACGGAGGCGTGTTTGTTAGTAGCAGTGCAGGTGATCTGCTTTCGCTTCGGTATCAAATTGCAGTCGAAGCCAAGATCAAAAAGCTCGCGGAAAATGGAGATTTCAAATTCTCCGTACTCGGATGCACTCAGTGCTAAGGACCTCACATCGTTCCCCCATGGATGAACTGGCGCCATATAGAAAGTAATCCGCCCTTGGAGTTCAGCTTCCCGAAGCCGTCGTAAAAGGGGCAAAACTCCCGCCTTGTTCCGTGAATCGACATTACATCGAATCTTTATTTTGCAGTTGCTGAGATCGCAATCATTAGCCAAGGCTCTTATGTTCGCGAGAATTTGCTCAAATGTCGGCAAGTGCCTATTTTTCGTGCAGCGTCTTTGATTGTGGTGCTCAGCATCTCCATCGAGAGTGATCTCGAACGATTGGACTAGGTGCTCTAACACAAGTTCGCGTGCTAAAGCTGGCATTAGCTTAAGCCCGTTCGTAACCATGCGCGCATGATATTGGCATCCGAAACTCAGTGCGGCATCTCTCAGAAGTGGAGACAGGCGGCGGATCGCTGACATGCCAAGAAGTGGCTCGCCTCCAAACCAACCAACTTCGAGTGAATGAAAAGTTTTCGCAGAAAGTTTTTTGCGAACTCGCTCAACTACCTGATTCTGCGCCTCAGGCGAGAGAGTGTGAGTTGAGTGGGTTTGTCCGCAGTAAGCACCGCAGCTTCCCTCATTGCAAGCTAGCTGACAGGAGGAAGAAGGCATAATTACCTGATACAAGACTGGAACTTTTTGTGAGGCTGTATCGTTTTGAGTGAGAATTTCTTCTAGTTCGTCGAAGCCATCATCCACAAGTAATCCAGCTGAATGAAGATTCTTCAAATGCAGACCGGATATTTCCCCAGACAATAGGTTTCGCCAATCACTCTGATTCATCATCCCGATCGCACCTGTTCGCGTACTAAACAGGAGCCATTTTGTTCCATCTACTCCAGAGACTGGGGTTGAGATGATATACTTTGAGAGTTTCATATGCTGAAAGTGAGAAGCACCAGACGGAGATCGATCCGTCTGGTGTAGGCTAAACCTAGCAGCAACACCCATTCCATGTTGCTGTTGAATCCTGTGCTTCGGTCTCTGTAAGAATAATTATCATTTCAATTCTCCTTAACGGTTAGTTAACACTGTCTAAGCGAGAATGTGCCGAGAAACTCGAAATCCTCGCCGCCGACCGTGGAGAGAATAGCTTAAACTCCATGACGTTCTTTCCAGCGATGAATTCCAGCACTGGATCCATCCCTGATTTCCATCTGAGCAAGCACAAATCTTTGCTAGTCATCATTTTCTGATTTCTGATTGGAAATCAGGACAGGAAATAATGTTCGGTAAATGACTATATAGTGACGTCGGTTGGACAAGGCGGTTCGTCAGAAGGTTCTGATGACCTTGACCAGGTTAAAATCAGCGGTTCGGAGGTTCAAATGAAGATCTGGCTTTACGTTGTGGCGGCTTCCCTCATTGGGGGCACTTTGCTTGGGTTCTCGATCTACAGTGCATCGCTCTCCGAGTATGTGACGAAACTGGACGAGAGACTCGCTATGGCAGCGAGTCAGGTTGAGGCTCCTGCTATGGCGAAGTCTCTTGAACGTTGGCTCGCCGACTTCGAGGATCTCGCAATCGGAGCTCGCTTTAACGCTAGGAGGGACACAGTCGTTTCATTGCATGCTGACTTGCTTCGGGAGCACGGCTCGAAGTCTGAAGCGATTCTCGATCGCGAAGAGTGTCGAGAGCGGATTGCTGCAGTGCCACACATGGCAGCTGAAGCACATGGCGCGAGCCACTCGCTTCTGCAGACCTGTGCACTGTCATGGGTAGGACTGCTCTTGCTCAGCACCTTCAGTGTCCTGCTTGTAAAGTGGTCGCTGAGGAGAGAGCAGTCTACTTCACCTGAGGTGGGAATTCGTGCTGAGTCATCAGGCGATTGTTCTTCAGAATCATCGCGGGGTCATGCTCGGCGTGAAGTATTTATCCCAGTTGAATGCGGGTATTATGGCTGTGGAACCTTTTGGTATCCCTACATGTAGGCCCGCATAGGATTCGGTTGGATAACCCGCCTTGTCCACCAATCCTTATTTTGATTGAAGAGATGTGTATATAGTCCTGCCATGATTTCACACCAAGAAAGGGTTCTGTGAAGAAGTAATAAGAATTCCCATTCTACTCAGCGCATATTGCATGACCGTTTGAAATTACAGGCAAATTCGACAGTTAATTTGCCGCATCTTCTCTATTCTCTGGCAACCGAAGGGATCCGGGATATCAAAATTTTCTTTACTGTAATCGTATTACTGTTACGTTTGGCGCATTCAATCCTTTGATGGAGGTGCCATGTTCAAGAAGAGAGTTGGTCCGGATCCTCATGCTAATGGTGGAGAAACTCCTGGAACCCCTGGCTGTCCAGATATTTGGGAGTTGGAAAACGGAGATTTTGCTATCATTGGGAAAAATGCGACTTCGGCATTAAAATCGCTACTTCCTAAATCCGCATCATGCGGAGCTGAAGAAGATATCGTAATCGTTCCTCGACGCATCGTCGTTGGAGCGAAGAGTGATATTCCCAGTAAGTAGTTCGGAGTTCTGGAGCTTCTCAAGTTTGGACGACGGAGTTGTTATGTTATCTACCCAAACCTCGCTATTGCCACGCGGGGGAGAATATCTTGAGCCTGCAGCCTTTTATCAGCGGTTCGATGCCGTGGTAGCTGCGAGTGAAAGAATTTTCTTCAAGCTTGAGAGGCTGCAGTCTTACGATGAGACAGGTACGCCTTACCACGATGCCTTTGTCCGTGGTGATTGGGCAGAGGCCGTACACCTTTTTGCAGAGCAGTATGCTCAATATAGCTCGTGCGATGAGGCATTTAATCGCAGAAATATGCTGGCAGTGCGTGTCCGCGCGGTGGAATTCCCGCTAACTGACTATGTTAAGTGGGAACTACGCACCTATGAGCAGACAGTGAAGTTCGGCCAGAGAATTTTGATTCTGGATATTACGGGGGAGCCCGAAGATAGCGTCCTTCGCCGTAGCGCTGACTTTCTGATGTTTGATGATCGGGAAGTGCTTGCTCACGACTATGGTCGGGAGGGCAACCTGCGCGGTGTGTTCAACATGACCGATGAAGGTCATGTTGCACCCTACCGCGAGGTCGCACGTCTTGCGCTTGAGCGCTCTGTTTCCCTCGGGGCATTCGCATTCAAGCATCCCGAGTTGTTCCAGCCACTAGCCTAATATTCGTAAGATTTGGCTAACTTCTAACTCCGACTCCTCGTTGGATATACTTTACTTCCTGCTTGTGATATTCATTTAAAAGTCATTTTCCTTGCCCCGAATTATCTGGGTGTTTTTAAGGAATAAATAGTGAGAAAGGCTTTTGGTGAAAAAGTACGCCAATTTCGGCATGAAAGAGGCATTACTGGAGCAATGCTCGGTAAGGCTCTTAAATGTACCCAGGCGAACATATCCAAGTTAGAAGCAGGAAAAATTAAGCCTTCCGTAGAGCAAGCTAAAACCATCGCTAAAGCACTCGCTCTTAGCTCTGAGGAGGCCGAAGAGCTACGTGAATTGGCGACGAACTACCTCTATGACTTCGATCGCTGGTCCTTTGAAGAAACAGACCAATATTACCTTTATCAGAACGCAATAGGTTCCAAGGAGCAATCTTCAACCATTCACTGGGCTTTCAGTTGGAACGTAATACCCGGACTCTTCCAAACGAAGGAATACGTCGAGGAGATGCACCTTCCGTTGAATTTGGAGCCCCGTAGGCTTGCGGAGGTCATAGGTGCTCGATTGAAGCGTCAATTGGTGTTGGAAAATCTCTCAAAGACGTTTCGCTTCGTTCTAGCAGAGCAAAGTCTCTATACTTTGGTTACTTCTAAGAAGGCGCATTGTGAGCAACTTCGCCAAATGCGTCGTTTTATCGGGAAAAGGGAGGGTCGAATTGCGGTAAGGATTCTTCCGCGGGATAGCCGTCTTACTCTAATACCCAACGTCAATTTCGTTATATTCGATTTCAAAAGCGTTTTGGTAGATGAACAATATAAGACTTTTCTTGTGTGGTACGACGGGCAGGTAGAGGCCTACAAAGCGCTTTATTCGGATTTATGGGAGAAGTCTGCATCGACCATGGGCGCACTCAAACTCATCGACTCCGCAATTCAATATTTCCAGCGCTGATCAATTATGAGCTTGCAGTATTATAACTTTTATAGTTATAAAATGAGAAAGCCTATCCTCATTGTGGAGGGATATCATGCGCTCTTTAGTCCTTCGATTTGAATGCCACTCTTCCCAATTTCAGCTGATTGAAACAAGTTTCAATCATGATCTACTCGGAAAGCCTCTGCACAGTATTCGAGGAAAAGTAGCTGGTGCGTACCCAGATGCGGGTACGTTCCAATGGACAAAAGCTGTTCAGGCACTCACGTTATTGATTATTCGTGCTAAGCTTGAAAATTCTCAGACGCTCGCTGGGGTGAAGGAGGAGACCTTAGAGCGTGCAAGGACTCCGGAATTGGTAGGCTATCGGGGAAGCTTCGCTGCCTCGCTTGATGCTGCGATGAGCAAGGCGCCATGTTGGTTGGTTGAAATGTTTGGGTCCGACTCACGAGGAATATGTCTTGTGGAACGACTATTGACTCGCACGAATTCCGGATTGCGCAGACCAGGACCTCTGGCGATCTCATTGAACAGAAAATTTCTCAGCATACAGGAAATTCAAATCGAAGACTTCTCTGGAAAGGCGCTGTCCAGAGGTAATCTCGAAAATATTTCCTTCCAATTTCCCGAGCAGGACGTTCTCCTTGATTCCGTCACTGTAGGAAGTCGTGCTAATCGATCTGATGTAGTGCTTGCGCTTCGCGCGGCGTAGCAGGCTAGCTCCAATTCTAGGAGCTCGCTCCTCGAATGCAGACTGCATATTGAATAATGTTGAGAATAGGGAAACCAAACGTATAAAAAGACCTCGAGAGGTTAGATTGCCCTGCTGCGGATTTGTTTATGTGCACCGGAAAGTTGCATGGTGAACGGAGAAAGGGGCGCATCGAGTGGGAGCGGAAATTTACGTAAGGCGAATAGCCCATCAAGATAGACTAAAAATTGGTTCTGCTTTGGGCATCGCTGATATGATTCGGCAGCATCGGGCCGATCCTAGCACCTGCTCAACTAGGCGTTAACATACGACTAGTTCGCCTTTGTAAACTTATTTTCACTTGTTTTGCCTGCCACAAATTCAATACGACATGCAAAGGGTTAAAGCTGTCGATAAGTTACTTAGAGTCAGAGAGTAATGAATAATAGTCACAAGGAACTAAGTGAAAATAGATGCTGTCTCTAGGCCAACAATCCCGGCTTCTCAAAACACTCCGCCAAAGAACCCAAAGGAAACGAACGAGGCAAAGTCACGGGACTGGTCGGATAAGAACTCCACTGAAGCAGAAAGGCATGGAGTGCTAAAAACTGAAAAGCTACCTGATCGCTTGGCCTAGATAGCCTAAGATTGGTGAGCAAATCGTGTTCAATAAAAAAATCCAAGCTCTGTACGTTGAGCTCTTACATTCCGATCCGGAAAAGCTCAAACAGCTTGCATCAGGAGGAGGATGGAGGAAGCGCGCCATAGAATCAGGAGGCGAAATCCCGACTTCGATTTTCGACTTGCAGGGCCTTATTTTTTGTCTTCTGTCCGGTGTCGTTGAGTGATTGCCACCACTCGGAGACTCGTATCGTAGGTCCCGGGTGGCGCAGGCCATTCTCGACGGCAGGACTTCGGCTTGGTAGCAGGAGCGCGATCTGAAGTCAGACCGTATCCCTAAGCGGAGGTTAGACTAAGAATCTATATCGATGTAGAATAACTGCTGGAGATTCGCAACCATCTGTATCGTTCAATAGCCTTGTGCTGTAGAGGCCTTACTCCCCCACCTATGTTTCAAATCAAGGATTCCGACTATACACGGCTCGTTCTCCCTTCGACGATGGCCGCAAATCCTTGCGACAACGACGGAGTCCTAAGCGACTCTGAACCCCACATTCAGTCCTGCATTCTAGGGAGTTTAGCTTCGGTTTGTTCGCTCGATGCGCTGACTCCCGAGCAGACGGAACTCGCAAGAAGCACCTTTGGACAGCCTGATAATTTGATGTCGCAGGCGCTCTTCGACAAGGCATCTAATGATCCGGTTCTCGGAAGCAGTCAGCTTTTACGCGCTCATGACAGAGAAAGTTTCGTAGGGCTCTTCGTCGAGGCAAGGCGCGCCACCTGGGAAGCATGGACTAGAGATGGCCGTGTTGCTCCCAAGCCTTTTGCTTTGGAGTATCTCGACGAGCTTCGCTCAGGTAATCGTCTCCTCGGCTTGGTTACTGGAATGCCCTTTCCCATCGCCAGTGAATCCGTCAAGCATATCCTGAAAGCCGATGATATTCTTCCTCTGACAAGAGAGAGGCGAGTCTGCTGCGACGACCCGCGCTTAAACGGCAAGGGGAAACCAGATCCACTTTGCTATGAACTTGAAGTTGCACATTTCGTAGAGCAGTTCGATATCAGCCCTCAAGACATGTGGGTGATCGAGGACCGGGCTAACGGCGCCGTTGCCGCTCTGCGGGCGGAATACAATGGCGTAAACTCAAAATATAATGGTCTCAAAATCGGGAAGGTAATTGTCGTCCCTGACGAAAATGATACCGTACCCGTCGAGCTTTGGGATAAGAAATGCCTCATGGAAGGGCATTTGGCTGATCGACCAGACGACCGCAGCAGGCTCTGTTTCGTGCGTTCCCTTGAAGATGTTACATTTGCGCGCTAGAACGGGCTCAAAGCCATTAATCCCTGCACACTTTTGGAACCCACTGCCATACAAGGCTTGACCAGTTGAAGGGACTTTTTGAGAGAATGACTGCAAGGCTGTATGGACGCTGGTTTATCT
>JAYRHW010000140.1:0-3272 GCA_041907145.1 Bdellovibrionota bacterium | reverse complement strand
TTTCTCGGCGTGCCGTTCAACATCGCCAGCTACGCCCTGCTGACCCACTTGGTCGCACAACAGGCCAATTTGGGAGTGGGCGAGTTCATCTGGACCGGCGGCGATTGCCATCTGTATTTAAATCATCTGGAGCAAGCCCGCTTGCAACTAAGCCGGGAGCCTTTCCCACCGCCGCAACTGGCGATTCGCCGCCGCCCCGAATCGTTGGCCGATTATCGATACGAAGATTTCGAGATTCTCGATTATCGAGCCCATCCGGCGATCAAGGCGTTAGTAGCTGTTTAGGGACTTGTTTGACGTTCGTCCGGTTTTCACCGGTAGCGTTTTAACATGATGATGTTTATGCAGAAGGAATTGGCATGTGGATTAAAAGCCGGATTTTTCTTTTCTGTACGCTGGCAATAACCAGTTTCAGCCACGCTGCCCAAGACGATGCGAAACCGTTTGCCTGGCAAGTAGAAGGTTTTTGGGCTGCCTTAAAAGACGAAAATCCGCAAGTACTTTGGATGGCCGTCAATAGCGAAGGCTCCGATAAACTCTTCACTACATTGGGTGACAGAGCAAAAGAGCAGTTACCCCGCTTTGTGAAGATGCTCGATAGCGCAGAGACGATCAGCCGCCAATTAGCGGCCAAAGGATTGGGCAAATTTGGTATGGCATCCAAGGATCAAATACCTCGGCTAATCGAATTATTGCGCGATTCAGATTTCAACGTCCGAGAAGCGGCAATTATGACGTTGGGTAAACTTGGAATGGAAGTTAAGGATCAAGCACCTCGGCTGATGGAATTATTAAGCGATCCGGACCCGAATGTCCAAACCGCTGTCGCCCAAGTATTGACGGGACTTTGGGTGTTGACCAAGGATCAGGCACGGCTAGCGCAGTTACTGGGCCATCGAAAAGAGTATATTCGACGGGGAACCGTTATTCAGTTAGGCAGACTAGATAATGTAGCCAAGGATCAGATACCTCATTTGATAGAGCTGCTCGACGATCCTAATTCAACCGTTCGTGAAGCGACTGTCGAAGCATTAAGTGTGCTAAGAGAAATCTCTAAAGAACAGATAGTTGGATTGATAGAATTGCTTCGTGATCCGCACTCCTCTGTTCGCGAAGCGATTGCCAAGGCGCTGGCCAAATCAGGTTCGGCAGCTAAAGAGCTGAGACCTCAATTGATAGAGCTACTAAGTGATCCGGACCCTGACGTCCGTAAGAAGGCAGCGCAGATATTAGGAGGATTAGGTGTGGTAGCTCCACAACAAGTGTCGCAACTGGCTAAGTTACTGAGTGATCCAGACTCCTCAGTCCGTGAGGCGATCACCGAGACGCTGGGGAATCTAGGATTGGTAGCTAAAAACCAAACGCCTCGACTGTTGGAAGCACAACGCCATGATCCGGCTTTGTCTGTACGCTCCGCAGCCGCAATAGCGTTATCTAAATTAGGGGAGCCACTCAAAGATAAGTTAGGATATGTCATTCCAGTCACTCAATCTCCTCCAACGGTACTACGATTAACATTCGTACCGGACACCCTAAACAAAACTGAGATATCCAAGCTAATAGCCTTACTACGTGACCCATTTGAAAAAAAAGCGGCCTCCGAAGCGCTTATAAAGAAAGGGCCATTATCAATGAAACTGATCTTAGAAGTATTAAATGTTAGCTATGAAGATAGTTTCCGTTTGAGTGAGGTACGGTTTCTAGCCCATTTTCTTGGCGGCGGTAATCCCGATATCGAGACACTCACCGCCTGGATCGGCGAGCCAATAACCCGCCCCACCGCCGCAATCGGCCAAAATCACGACTTGGCGGTTAAAACGCTTCACGTTTTCAAGCAAGCCTGGCCTTCGAGCGAACCTTTCCCCAAGCTGCGCCGCGATTTGGAAACCCAGATTGCTACCGTTGCTCAAAAGGGTCACTGGAAAGCCGACGATCTGCCCTTGCTCAAAACCCATGCAACGAATTTGGAGGCGGTCGGCTCCACTCATGCGGCGGCGGTGCGGCAAGTCATCGCATCGGTGGAAGCGACTGACTATGTGCTCACCATTGCCAAAATTGCGCTGGGCCATGTGCTGTTCTGGCTGGCTTTAATCACGGTTTATCCTCGTTCCCGCATCGTGCAGGCCATCTTTTTCTGGAATCCTTGGGTGCGGCGCTTTACCGGGCTGGGCTATGTCGGCTTCGCGCTCACCTGGGTTCCTTTTCTGCGAACCAAACTATTCGCGCCGTTCAAACCGTCGCTCGTCGCCGACGCCGCCTTGGATGCCTTCGACGAGGCAGCGTATTTCCCCGATTCGGTGGTGAAGGAGAAAATCTCGGGGCGCCAGCGACCGCTATGCGATGCCATCTCCGCCATTCGCGGCCAGATCGTTCTCGAAGGTGAATCCGGCATCGGCAAGACGATGTTCTTGCGCCTACTGGTGAAACGTGCCCGGCGCGTGGTGGTGTATCTGCCCGCGAGGAAATGCGTGGGCGGAGTGCTAGAGGCGATTCAGGCCAAACTGCACGGCCCCGCCCAAGACCCCGCCTTCCTCCGCAATTTGATTTACAGCGGCGCGCTCGATATTTGCATCGATGGTCTCAACGAAGTCTCGGCGGACGCCCGCGCCAAGATCACCGGGTTCGTGGAAAGCTATTTCAAGGGGAACATCCTCATGAGCACCCAGCTGCTGGAATGGACGCCGCCGGCGACGGCCAAAAGCTACGTTCTCGAACCCCTCACCGAAAGCCAAATCGAGACTTTTCTGTTAAGCCGCAAAGCCAGCCTCCCCGACGACGCCCAACTTGTAGGCAATGCCTACGAACAAACCTGTCGGCATTACCTGACTGCCACCCTCGACCCCCAACAATCGCCGGAAACCCTAGCGGCCATGCGCCAACTGCTGTCCAATCCGATGGACCTGACCCTGGTGGCCGCCATGCTGGCGCGTGGCGAAACTCCCGATCTGTTCCGTTTGCAGCAACAACAATATCGGATCATGGCCGAGGATTATCGGCAGAAACATCTGCACAAATTTCCGCTCCGCCAATTCGCCGAGGCGGTTTACCAGATGCGCCTCAAAGACGAGGATACCCTGTCCGTCGGCGAATTTGCCGAGGAATTGCAATGCATGGAACACCACAAGATGGCGGTCAGCCGTTCGCTGGACGAAGGCGGCAAGTCGCGCACCGAGTGGCATTTCCGGCACGACAAAATCGCGGACTTTTTCGTCGTCCAAGCTTTTCTCGGCCCCGACAACGACAAGCCGGAAAAGCATCTGGGCGATACCCGC
>JAYRHW010000139.1:0-2875 GCA_041907145.1 Bdellovibrionota bacterium | reverse complement strand
TGCCACTGGCGTCGGGGTGGCCGGAGCGGACAAACGCGCCCGCCTGAGCGTCGTCAGCGGCTTGGTGCAGACCGGCCGGGTGCTGTTCCCCGAGCGCGGCGCGGAAGCGCTGATTAGCCAGCTCGTGGGCTTCGATGTCGAACGCCACAACGACCTGGCAGATGCCTTCTCGCTGCTGCTACGGGAGATTATGAAGGACGGCCGGGGTGGAGCCGACCACTTCTCCATCGGCGGACGAATGATGATGTCTGACATGCGCCCGTCCAGCATGGGAGGGCCGATCCCGGAAGCCGTGGACGTGGACGACGAGGAGGACGACAACCCGTGGCCCGCGACGCCGAGGCGCCGACGTTAGCAGGTAGCTTTTTCGCGTTCTCGTTCCAGCTCAGCCAGCTCCTTCTGCATCGCGCGGGCAATAGCCGGGGCCGCCGCTATCGGGGCAGAAGTGTGCGAGTACCGCACACCGATTTCGTGGCTCTTGCGTTGCCACTTTGCTCGGATGCGCTGCTTTCGCTGGTTGTATTCTTCTTCGGTCATTTTCAGATCCGTTTATTTAATGAAAGCAGGGTTCCCCCTGCTGGCTTCAGAATACGCCCCACAATAAACGACCGTCAAATTAGCTGGACTTCCAGCGCTGTGGCGGTATCGTTCCCTCGCCATGGAAACCGGAATCGTCAAAGCGCCAAATGGGTTCGATAAACCGGAGATAGTTACTCCCCCGATCCGGTACTGTCTTTATGCCCGAAAATCGAGCGAGCAGGATGAACGGCAGGCCCTTTCTATTCAATCCCAGACCGATGAAATGCTGGCGATGGCGAAGAAGGAGGGGCTAGAAGTCGCTGAGATCCGCCAAGAGAGCTGCTCGGCCAAGGCCTCGGCATCTAGACCGGTCTTCATGAGACTGGTCGCGGACATCCGGGAAGGCCTATTCCAAGGTGTCGTAACTTGGGCGCCAGATCGGCTAAGCCGTAACGCGGGTGACCTTGGTATGCTAGTCGACCTGATGGACCAGGGAAAGCTGCACGAAATTCGAACGTTTGGGCAGACCTTCAGAAATATTCCAAGCGAAAAGTTCTTGCTGATGATTCTTGGCAGCCAAGCCAAGCTGGAGAATGACCAGCGCGGCATCAACGTGAAGCGCGGCATGAGGGCTAAAGTACTGAGCGGGTGGCGCCCGGGCAAAGCGCCGATCGGCTACATCAATGAATACACGGGGAGGAAGGGAGAACAGCGGATATTCCTCGACCCAGAACGTGCTCCGATTGTCCGGGAAGCGTTCCGAAAAATCGCAAAAGGCGGCTTCTCGGGGTGGGATTTGCATGCGTGGCTAAGAGAATCCGGACTCCGGACCCGGGAGGGCAAGCCGATGGCCTTAAGCGCCGTCTACAGGATGCTCCGCGAACCCTACTACTGCGGAAAGTTTGAATACCCGAAAGGCAGCGGTGACTGGTATAAGGTCGGCCACGAATCCATTATTGATGAGAAGCTATTCGACGAAGTTCAGACCAAGCTGACCGTCGCTCCCCGCTCGAGACCAGGTACGAAGGAATTCGACTTCGTCCGGCTGATGAAATGCGGAGCTTGCGGCTCCGGCATCTGTGCGCAAGAAAAGTTCAAAAAAATCAAAAAGGATAAATCGATTCGTCGCTACGTTTACTACCACTGCACCGACGGCGCTAAACGAACCTGCCGCCAGCCGTGGATCCGAGAAGAAGACCTGATCGCCCAGCTCAGCTCGCTTATGGACAAAATCGACCTCGACAAGGTCAAGACCAAAGAGCGGTTTGACCAGGAAATCCGCCGCTTCCAGCGGTTCCGTCAGGTAATTCTTTCTGAAAAACCCGACGAACAGACCATGCCAGATATCGATTTCCGAAAATTCGCCAAGTACATCCTGCAGGAAGGCTCGAAGGAAGAGAGACGCGAGTTGCTCGCGTGCTTAAAAGGCCAGATATTTCTCAAGAATCTGAAGGTTTACCTGTAGTCAATTCCTTTAGAACTAGCTTCTTGCCAAGCTTGTTGATCACCCCATCCACCATGGCGATAAAACGTTTATCATCGGATGTCCGGAATAAAGTATCTTCACGCTGCAACTGCAGGTGGCGCCGATAAAAATAAGCAACGAAATCCGCACCTTGGAGTAAGCGGCTATACTTCGAATCTCCTTCATACCCGCCGTCCACAATATGACAAGTCCGTTTTACACGGCTCGCCACCTCAGCCCTCATACTGAGGATTTTTGAGTGCGTTTCGTGCTTTGTATCTGACTTGTCGAAGATCACCATCAACTGCTTCGAGGTCCTTGACCCTTTGTCATGAACCGTCTTGGCAGCGGTTCCGATCATCTCTTCCATCAGTGGAACGTACTTTTCCTCCTTATTTGAAGAAGTTGTGTGGGCGACTACGAACCTTTGTGGTGAAATCACTTCGGTAACGCTCTCGACAACTGATCGAGCCTGGTCAATGTTCAAAGAAGAAAATTGCTCGCGTCGGTTCCACAACTCATTGGTATGGAGCTCGATGCTGGCATCAAACCCCGCAGCCACCCACATTTCCTCGAATTTCTTGTTGAATGTATTGAGTTTGCTGTCAACGATCAGCACCCCACCCAGAACGAGGCGTCTATCGTGGAATGATTCGTCAACGTAGAGCAAATACATTACACCTCTCGGGACGGATGGCAACTTCACGAATTGCCGGTCGGCAAACGGCAGTCGGGAATGATGGCAACTCTTGTTTCATGCTCGGGGACAGGGATTCGAACCCCGGCTTCCAGGACCAAAACCTGGCGTCCTACCACTAGACGATCCCCGAATACCCTACCAGTTTACGGCCTTTTGCTGTTGGCCGGAAGGTAGTGCTTGGATCAGAAACC
>JAYRHW010000138.1:0-2302 GCA_041907145.1 Bdellovibrionota bacterium | reverse complement strand
TTGCACCTCCATCGATATGTAGTCTGTAGAAAGAAACAGCGATGCCTGGCTCGTGTTACTCCCTGGAAAAATGCGCGGAATTGCGCGGGTTGCGGTTGCGGAAAAGCGAACTGCGGAACTCGAAACGATATGCTTCGACCCTACGGATCTGGACTGGCAAAGACAACGAGTTCTGGCATGACGTGCGGCGTTCCTGCGATAAGTGCAAATCGCCTCTGTGTCAGTGGTCGGTCTGCCGGAGGTGAAATCGGTCTGGTGCTAGGCCAACTTGCGCGACTTTTGGGGCAGTAGGCACACCGGCGGAAAGCCGCTTGCAGAGCCAATGTGCAGCTGGCTTTACATCCTGGCAAAATAGTACTTTACAACAATCGGCTTTGCACTTATTGTGCTAATCGAGTCCCGCACCCTGGTTTACCCCGAGGCAAACCATGAAATATTTGCACGCAAATCCGAATAGTGGCATCCAAGGCATTCACCAGAATCCGCTCCCCGTGAGCTTTACTGTGGCCGACTCCCTGGATCTATTGATCCTCGGCTCGCTGGTGTTGACACTTTTTGCCGGGGCAGCGCTCGCTGTTATCTTCGTGATCTCAAGCACCCAGAGCCAGGCTCCTGCATCCAGTCCTCAGATCAGACAAACAGAAACGCAACCGATTCAATATCAGCCTGCGTATGGGCGGCCGGTATACGAATCATCTTATGATGCGCTCTACGAGCCGCGTCGCATCGTTCACTACGTACATCAATAACGCGTTAACAGCGCGTGAATAAATGTCCGCATGTCCGCAGCCCGCATAGTCCAATAAGTACGTTCCTGCGCTTCCTGAATAATTCCCCCCAGCGTGCACTTCTTCGGAAGGCGCATGCCAGGCTCCCCACGGTCCCGCAACCCGTGTGCGAGGTCCTTCCGCCAACGAAGGACCTCGCTCTTTTTTGTAATTGAAACTGCCCTTTCTAATTACAAAACCGCATCCCAAGCCCCGTTTTGTAATTGAAACCGCCGATGCTTATTAAAAAACCGCGCTCGATCGGTCAGGGCCATGTGTTTTGAAGAGACATGCCGGCTGCCACCGAAGCGAAGACAGCATAACTAACGCAGAAGAGCGCCAGCATCGACGCGGCTATACCGATTTGCCGTAATCGGTAGATGAGAACTCCACACACTATGATCTGGATGCACAAGAAGGCTATCAGAAGTCCGGAAGCATCCGGCATTCGCCCAGGAATCAATCCTGCCAACGCAAGTAATGCTTGGCTCAACCCAAAAGGAATCAGGAATTGTAGGAGGCGCGGGCTGGGACTATCGGCTTTGATCAGAATGCATCCTGCCAGGCAGAGAATTGCTACATAAGGGTTTGAGAGAAACATGATTGGCATCACCAGTGATTGCCATGCAAGACTGAGGATGTTTCCCAAAATCCGCTCCTTAAGCGCAGTCTAGCTGAATTGGTACGTGTACTGCAGCCGTCCATTATCTTTGGTCGAGTGACGCGATATTTGTTGATCGACAAGACAGTTTCTCAACTGGCTCGGACTGACTCAGTCGCGCAGCCGCATGTGAGCAGCTTCCGCACCTGACATTTAATCTGTTTTCGAACTTTCGGACCCCCCGAAACGAGCAGTTTCGTCCATCGCCTCCCGATTTAATCTGTTTTCGAACTTTCGGACCCCTCGAAACGAGCAGTTTCGTCCAATCCACACCGGTTAAGATACGAAAAAGAGTAGTAGAAAAAGGCAAAATGAATACGGAAGGGAAAGGCGGCGCCTGCCCGAGGCTGGAGTTACCAGCGACATCGGGCAGGCGCTACCTGTACCTGTGGGTTACGCGGCGATGGGGAGCAGTCCCCGGCGCAGCGGAACGGCAAGCGCATCGCGCGCCTGCGTGTATCCGTATTCATGGAGTTCCGTCACCTTCTCTCGCGAGAGCGAGGTGAAGAACGGGGCGAACGGCTTGCCGACCGAGCAGATGACGTCCTCTTCCCGGTCGGTGTAGACCAGGTTGAGACCGACGGTGTCGATCAACTTGCCGATGATGGCCGGCTTCGCGCAGAGCGAGCCGGGATGCGGGTGGAAAACGCCTCCATCCACGAGGAGCATGCGACGCCCCTTGTAGAAGTACTCGACCGGACGCATCATCCCGGGCACGGCACAGGAAGCGGCGAGCGCCAGCTTCAAGTTGTAGTCGTGTCCGGAGAAGACCACGACCTGACGAGAGATCAGGTCGTAGGCGACGATGTACAGGTTGTCTTGCGTGGTCAGTCCGTACTCGTCGACCAGATCGCTCATGATCGGCACCAGATCG
>JAYRHW010000137.1:0-14515 GCA_041907145.1 Bdellovibrionota bacterium | reverse complement strand
TTCAAAAAACCCCTTGTCGCAGTTAAGCCCCTGAAACAAGGGCCTAATCCTGGCTCATACCTACCCAAACTCAGCTGTAAGCTCAGGCTGCGATGAGCACAAATCCCAAACTAGTTCGCAGAACCGAGCTGTACAGCAATGCTGTTGAACTGAGCCGAGGCTGATGTACCGACTGCCCTGATGGCGACAATGCAAACCACCGCGATCAACGCTACAAGCAGTGCGTACTCAACAAGACTGGCACCTTTTTGCTTCTTATTCGCGGCTTCAGTCTTGTTCAAATCTTTCTGGTCCATTAGTCCTCCAAATGTTGGTTACGAATCTCTTGCACTGCGCTAAAAATAAAAATTAGCCACAGGTAGTTTTAATGGCCCCACTATAGCAGACAGAACTTCAATTACTAAAGCCCCTAACTTCCCGACAAGGTTTAATGACCAGGGGTCACAAAAGCCTCTCCAGGAGATCGCTATGCAGGTTCTAAGCCAGGGAACTTAGCTTCGCCCCTCGCCTCCGGGAACGTCTTTTCGAGTACCCGAAAGTTGCTGTGAAGTCGGGGCATTACGCCCCAAAAGCTTACCTAACCAACCACCGGAGCTTCCAGCGTCAGGCCCATTGCTTGGTCCCGCGGCGCCCTTGGCGGCTGTATCAATAAGCCCAATTTCCTTAGCTATCTTTTCTAGCACAACACGGGTTGATTTTTGCCCCATGCTATACAAAGTCCTCCCGCTTCCAGGCCATAGAGCGGCCTTCGGATCATTCGGAACCGGCGGAAGCCTCCAGGGGAGCTCGCCAAGATTGTGGGCCGGCTCTAACTCGGCTGCGATTTGCGGGACTCCGAGAAGTGCGCCCGAGTATGGGTTGACCAGAAACACGATCCTGTCTGTTCCGCCTACCAGGGTCTTCACAAACGTCAAATAGAGATCGACAGCCGTTAGGCCAAGGATAGTATCGTCAATAACAATCAGCACCACGTCGGCGCTGCGCAAGATAGTACCGGTCGCCGGCCCCATTCGCCCGCCGGTATCAACGATGATAACGTCGAAAAGGACGCGAGATAATTCAAGTATACGCTGCACGAGCTGCATGCCGTCGGTATGACAAACAAGATCCATTGATTCCGCCATACGATCGGGCGGCATGAGGACGGAAACGTCGCTGCTGATGGGAATTAAGGCGTCTTTCAATGACTCGCGGGAAATTTCGCGACTGCCGTTCACCCAAGCACTGACGACCTTTGCCTCTACCCCGTTTACTGTCAGAGAACGGCTTAAATCGCGGGTTTCAACGTCGAGATCCCACAGCATGGTACGACGATGATAGACACTACAGACTTCGGTCAGCGCCGCCGCGATCGAAGTGGCTCCCACTCCGCCCTTGGCGTGAGTAACCGCAATCACTCTCCCTTCCCTCGTTCTACCCTCGCGACGAAACTCGGCATGAATCGCAACGAGCTCTTGGAGGAAGTCGAGCGGGCTAGCGCTATCTGGAAATACTTTTCTAACACCGGCCGAGTGCGCAGCGCGGAATGCGCCGCCGCCATAGGCTTCATCGGTGACGAACATGATAATGTGCAGCCAGGGGACCACGGCCATGGCTTGACGAGCGAGCGCGGTACCGCGTTCGCCTAAACCGGAACCAAGCACCAGAACATCGGCCTCGTTGACGCGCTCCATGAAGTCGCGTTCACTGACCAGCTTGACCTTGAGGTCAAGCATTTCCATGTCACCCTGATTGAAGGCCTCTATTCGCTTTGCGCAGAAGGCCTGAGCCTCAGTTGAGCTATCAACAATCAGAAGTTTCATGAAAAACTGTTTGAATACCGCTTATTACGAACGAAGACACTATAATATAAAGGTGATGTTCCGACAATGTAACTAGATTCACGTTTGAATGTTATTCCTCGCTCAGAGCTTTAACATCCAGCGTTCTAATCGCCTTGGGCTTGTTTGAGAGCAAATCAGGAAAGAAAACTCTTAAAAAGGCGAATCCCACCCCCACCCCGATGAGAACTGCTACGACGAGCGTGACCACATCTATCCATATCGAGCGATTGACCTTGTCAACTATCTGCGAGAGGCGCTTGAGCCGATTATCATCGATGCGGCCGCCGCCAATCTTGACCTCCTGAGTGCTGGTGACTGAATTCCACCCCTCGGACACCATGTCTTTGTAATTCAGCATGGGCTCCATGCGAATCGGCTCGTGAACCGTCTCCTCTTCCCCATAATGGGCGGCGATGTCGACGATCTCTTGGTTAATTACCTGCGTTCCGCCATACATCGGATCTGTCGCGCTAACTGTGGCAGCTGATTTGACGACAAAATCATTGGCCGGCTTTATAGGCAAACCTCGATTCTGGATAACTTTGATAGGTTCCGGCGGTGGCTCCTGATGCTGCGGCGCGGGCTTGGAAGCTGCCGCAGCTGGCGGTTCGAAATCATCATCAAGGGGAACCGGACCGCTATCATCGCCGGGAGCTGGAATCACGCTGGGCCCCACGTAGCTAGGCACCGCGCGCGGACTCTGCAAAATCCCGGCTGAACGCGGACCGCCGGCATTCGGCATCAGCACTTCAAGATCATGGAACATCTCGGCTGCAGACTGGTACCTCAGTTCCGGGTTGCGGTGCATGGCTCGGGCAATGATTCTATCGAGCTCGGGGGGACAGTCTTTGCGAACCTGGCTGGGCGGTTTGGGATCGGATTTCAGCCGCTTGGTCATCGTGGCGTACACGCTGTCGCCGCGAAAGGGAGACTCCCCAGTGATCATTTCATAACCGAGAATTCCAATCGCGTAGATGTCCGAGCGCCAATCAACCTGAGAATTCAGCATATACTCTGGGCTGACGTAGTCGATGGTACCAACGACTCCCCCATGCTCGGTCAGCTTGGGGCCGTGCCCCGTTCGCGCGATACCAAAGTCGGCGATTTTTACATTACCTTCTTTGGTTAAAAGAATATTCTCGGGCTTCAAGTCACGGTGCACGATACCGGCATCGTGAATCGCCTGCACTCCGGAGCACATTTGATTCAATATCCGGACGATATCGGGGATTGGCAGCAGACTATCAGAACGACCCAAGCGATCCGCCAAATCACCTCCGCCGACATATTCCATCGTGTAGGCCACCAGATCGCCGTCACGAATGTATTCGTATGCACGTACGACGTTGGGGTGAGAGACCCCATAGGACGCGAAAATTTCATTGCGGAAGCGCGCTGCAGCGATGCGATCCTGCGCAACCTCAGGAAATAGCACTTTAATGGCTACGAGATGTCCGGTGAGTTCCTTGTGCCGACACGCATACACGAGCCCCATGCTGCCGGCGCCGAGACACTTTACTACCTCGTAGCGGCCGCCGATGACTGTGCCTGGCTGAAGACTAATCGAATGCTCGTCGGCCATTCCAGAACTTCTGCTGCTAATACCCATTTGCTTAAACTGCCCACCTAAGCTCTACGCGCGGTCTTGAGCTTCCGAATCAGGACAGACAGCAAAGCCGCCTGCAGCATCTCATATCATCGCAGCTGAGTGAGCCGCCCTCAACAGTCCCGATGCTTTTCCCTCTGGAAACTCTCCTAGGCTCCCTCTCCCATAGCGATCACGCAGACATGGAACTTGCGATTGCCAAACTTGATAACATCGCCATGCTCTACCGATCCCTTATCGCCTGAAAGCTGTTCCTCTTCAGTCGATCCGAAACGCTGAATCTTTGTACCAAATTCGGACAACTGATCGAGAACCTGAATCTCTCCGCTGCCCGAAACACGCATAATGGCGTGCATGGGAGAAACGCTGTCGTCCTTTATGACCAAACAGTTCGAACCCGGTGCGGCCTGCGAGGTAATCATGACGCGGCCCGTGCGAAGCTCGTACACGTCGCCGTTCGGGTTAACGTCAAACGAAACCAAAAAGCCGACGACCGGAGTCTCCTTTTGCCAAGCAATGCCAGCCTTCGCCGGTGCCATCGATTGAACCGGCTTGAAATCACCTGGATCAGAAGCGGGTGCGGAGCGCCCGCCAGCGGGAGCGTAGGTGCTGCCTGCGCCAGCTACCGACTCAAATCCGCCGCCCGGTGCGCGGGCTGGAGTAGCGGGATGTCCCTGCTCAATCTCCTGCGCAATTCGAGCACGCACCTGCCCGGTAATTTCCGGGGTTAGCATGACGGTACGATTGCGCGCACGAGATGAAGACTCAGAGCTAAAGTCTCCCTCTTTTTGCGAAGCCGTTCCGGCGTCAAAATTGAGATTTTTTTCATTGTCCATCGCGCAGTCCCCCTTCTTACAAATCAGCTCGTTTACTTACTCATTGAAAATGCCATCAAGAGCATAGTGACCAAGGCTGATAAACCTGACAGTAAAACGACCAAAAGTATCATCCGAGTTAAATTCTTGGACGGATCGCCAGCACCATCGGCAGGTTGCACCTGCTTAGCACGGCGCTTGCGAGCCTGTTCCTCGTACCCATGTGGGGCTTCCTGGCGGAGCTGCCCATTCAGGGGAATAATAGCCAGTGTAATGTTATCGAAGCCGCCGCGAGCCTTGGCCATTTCGACGAGCTTGACGCACGCCCGCTGCGGTGAATTTTGAGATACTTGGTTGGCCATCTCCCCTTCACTTACGAGACTATAAAGGCCATCCGTGCAGAGCAGGAGATAGTCCTGGGCTTCGCCATCCGGCGTCTCCCAAACCCAAAAGCGATGGGAATCGACCTCAAGTCCTGGCTCGGAGCCAATCGCACGGGTCAAAATATGCGCCTGCGGATGAGAAAGTGCCTCATCCGCTCGGATCTGCCCTTTATCGACGAGCTCCTGCACATAAGTGTGATCAGTCGTAAGCTGCTGAATAGCGCCGTCACGAATAAGGTACACTCGCGAGTCGCCTACATGACCGACGACGACCTCAGGGCCTGCGAACAGGGCACCCACGATGGTAGTACCCATCTGGGAGAATGCCTGATTCTGGCGCCGCAGCACGATTACCCGATTTGCCTCGAGAATAGCGCTGCGCAAGGCAACCTCCGGAGCGCGAGGAGGTAAATTTTCTAAATCGCGGCGTATGGCATCAATCGCCAACTGCGCGGCCAGCTCGCCGCCAGTAGCACCGCCCATACCATCGCATACCAGCCAAGCTAACCCGGAGGATGATTCTACCACGGCGTAACGATCTTCGTTAAGCTCCCGCTCGCAGCCGGTATCGGTGATAGCAGCAGGGACAGAGGATCCCTCCGCTTCATCGGCAGTATCAAAGCCCTTCTTATTCGCGTCTTCAAGCAGCATGCGCTCTGACTCTCTATTCAGATCGGACGTAAGGCCGAAGCCTGATCGCGTCATCGCATCAAGCTTGGATGAGAGGAGTTGGATGGCAAAAAACCACGAACAAAACTTTGAGTGCCCCCGCAACCGTCATAAGCACCCGACACGCCAAAAGCCTGCTCGGCCAACCGTGCCGGACTCTTACAACCTCATCCCTATGTTCCGACAATCAAATCATCGGCAGGAAAATGAGTTATCTGAATATAATACTACACAAGTGGGATTCACCAAATGAAGGGTAAGTTCCAGGAATTACTAGAACAACTTTATATCATCTCGCGAAAAGTCGAATGAAATAGTCGGCGATTTCAAGAGGTTACTTTGAATTCCCAAGTTGTCGAATTTGGAACACGCATTCAGGCTTGTCCGGGCACAGTCTAGCCTCAAAACCATGTTTCGACATCCAGTTTGAAAGCTCTACCCAACCGGACTGACTAAGTTCAAACCCTCCGGACTTATCTCCGCGATGTTCTCGCAGCGGAAATCCAGCCCCCACCCACTTCTTCTTGATGTTTTCGAATCGCCCGCCAACAAGATTTCGCAGCTTTGACAGCGACTCGACGTCAACCCAACCGCCCTCCACTTCCGTGGCTCTCCCTGGCGCGCCTCCTCCAACGCCGCTCTGGCGCAAGCGCTTGAGAATCTCCGAGAGAAAGACGTCACGGCGCTGCTTGAACGCCTGACGCAAACAGCTTTCCATGGACCGGATAGTATCTTCCAGCAAGATCTCCGAAAGCTCCGCGTGAACTCTCTCCTTTTGCCTCTGACTGTCGCTCATGACTCCCCCCATGTACCACTATGACGACAACAACGCCCGAATTTCCGAAAAGAGCTTGGCTCTGCCCACCGGCTTGACCAAATACTTCGTGGCACCTGCCGCGCTCACCTGCTCAGCCAAGGCTTCCGCTGTATGACCACTGACAACGATGACCGGCAGCCCGTCCCCAAATTGAGCTCGTAGCGATCGTACGAGATCCAGTCCGCTCCCGCTTCCGAGCTGGATGTCGGTAATTACGATTCGTGGACGGCCATGCTCGCTGATCCGGGCTTCCGCCTCCTGCACCGATGCCGCCGAGAAGTATTTTAGATTTAATGCCTCAGCAACACGAGAGTAAAAGGTAGTAACTTGCACGTTGTCATCGACCAAGAGTGCCCAGTGGCCCTGTTCAATCTTCAACTTACCGGCCGCAGCATGGATGGGAAGCGTCAATTCAAAGGCGTTGGTGAATCCTGTGCCGGGGTCACACACCTTGAGCGTCCCACCGCTCCGGGTGGCAAGCTGCAGCAAGGAGGAGAAAAACTGCGCCTCGCGCTCGCCAATTTCACGCCCACTTGAAGACTGTTCCCCTACGTAATCACCCGGACGCCCTGAATCCTGAACTGTCAGGCACATGTTGCCATCTTTGACGACCGCCCGTACTTCGACCGAACCGCCCGGCTCCATGCGGGCAACACTGCAGCGCAGAAGTGAGCGAACACCGGTCTCCAAAAACTCTCGGCTGATGACTCGAACGGAGGCCTGCGCCGGCACCTCGTTAATTACATTGAATTTGTCGCCCCGGCGATGATCCCTGTAGCGCCCGTACAGTCTCAACTCTTCCATAAATACTTCGACGTCAAGATCATCAGAGCGTTCACCGATCGCCAGTCTCACAAGTTCGCGCTGAAGCTTTATGTCAGAGACTCCCGCAGAGAGGTTTCGCGCGAGCGTCTCGATCAAGCGAATCTTCTCTTGCACAGCCCCATCATTTCCCACAGTTCTGCCAAGTGCTTCGCATTGGATAGTCAAGTCCTGCGCGATGTTGTTTACGAGATGCACCACCTGCCCCAACTCCTGCTCGCGCTCGGCCACGGAACGCTGAGATTCGAGCAGGACGTCCGAGGAAAGAAACCGGCTGCGAGTAGCTGACAGAGCTCCCCGCACCACCGTAAAGACGCTTACCGCCGAGCGGAAGAGCCGTTCAACTCCCAGCAGCTCTATTCGCACGCTAACTGGGACGACGAGCAGAACGATGGTCTCGATCCCATCAACTACCGCACGCGCACGGAAAAACAGAAGTCGGCGGGGTATGAATTCAAACCAATCAGTCAGCGCAGGCAGAAACTGCTCCCCGAGATCGGCGCTCGACACAATTCCATCATCGACATGCAACGATGCAATCCTCTCCTCCAGTCCCTGGACAAAAACTGGATCGGGCAGCCGTTGATGAGCACTCTCTGCACCGAGTATTTCAGCGTGTTCTCCCGCCCCAACGAGAAGGGCGCGACCAACGTTGAGCAAACTCACGAGCCGCTCACTCACCAATCGCACCAGCGGTGCCGACGAAATGCCGACTTCAATCACCCGGCGCAAATGCAACAACGTTGCACGCAGGCTCAGCGCGTGATGCGCGAGGAGCGCCGAAGAAAGCGAAAGACTGCCGCTTCCGAGCACCACCAACAGCAATACTCCGGCCTGTGGACCATTCAGGTCCAAAAGAAATGCAGTCACGAAAACGATGCAGGGGATGGCGATGGCCAGCGCAGTCGGCCAGGGGAGACTGCCGAAGCTCAAGATGAGCAATGACAAGCCAAGCAGATTTCGGGGCTCGCTGACCGAACTATGTACCACGGACAAAGCTACCCATCCCGCCTCTACCGCCACAATGCTCAGGGCATTGAGATACAGGGTGCGCAGCCTGGTCACGATGCGCTGACGATAGAGAAGAACGATTTGTACGAACAGAAGCACCGCTGCGGCTGCTCGACTGGTCATGGACTGAGAGAATATATCGACGTTTACGACCAGCATCAGGACACTGAAGGCCAGAGAAGCAATCAGTAGTCGACGAAAGAAGTCAGCTCGCAGCTCCTCCAAGAAAGTCTGCGAACCATCGTCCAGCCCATCGGCGGTTATTCCTGCAGACTTGGACTGATATCCTCCACTCGCTCCCCTGCTGCGGCCTGGTGGCGACGAAGGTCCAAGTCCAGAAAATCCGGCGGGCCTCGGAGGGCGCGCCAGCGTCTTGAGGAGTAGCATGAAGAATGAGCAGCATGCCAGCAGCGGTCCACGGGTATCCTGGTACCACCATTGGTGGTTAATAAGCAGCTCTGCAAGCCAGAATACTCCAAGAACGGTGGCGGCTCCTGCGCAAACAGTCAGCGCCGAACTCCATGAGAGAGGAGCGAGTGACAGCACGAGCATTACGATACTCATGGGCACGAAAACGTTCGGCAGCGATGGCTGGCTCATGACCAAGCACGAGAGCGAAAGCAGCAATGCGAGTGCAGCAATATGAAAGGCCAGTAAACGCGCTGAAAAGCGGTTCAAAGAGCTCTGAACGACCATGTTCACGAGCACTAAGTACCCCACAGTCGCAAGCTTGAGAATGCTGGCGGATGGCGGCTCATGAAGCGCGGCACCCACCGAGATGTAGGCGATAAATACAAATATCTGCGGAAGGACAATTAAGCGCTCGAAACTGCGAGCGTCTGCAATCGGGGCCCGACCGAACTCTCGCAATGCCTTGATGATGTTCGATGTGCTCATGTACTTTCGCTCGAAGCGATCCCCTTATCTACGCGGCAGCATTATTCTATGCCACCTCGGGATCCATCGGATTTCCACAGCTCGCGCAAACCACCAATCCCGAAACCGCTGGCGGTAGCTGCGCCTGATGCGAGAACGTCACGACATAGCGGCACGCCTTGCATTTTCGGCACTCGGGAAAGGAATTGTCGGCATCCAGGAAAAGTTGACGCGAAGTCGGCACGACATATCGATCGAGAAAAGTTTCCAAGTCCAAGCCATCCTGCTTCTGTGGATTTGGATCTCCTATAACCTCGCGCACCCGGCTCAGGAATGCCTCGTTCTGCGCCTGCGGGGACCCTTTCACGATATAGTCAACCGCACCCTCCTGGATGAATCGCTGCTTCAGATGCACCGAGGGGTTGCCGGTGAAAATAATGATGAATGACACCCGCCCGCCACGACGGATCGTATTGAAGAGCAGTGATCCTGACTTGTCGTTGAGCCCGATATCGAGAATCGCCAAGCGAAACTCTTCGTGCTTGAGTACCTCTTCCGCTGCCCCTACACTGTCGCACGCACTGACCGAGTACGTCGCATCCGCGAACAACACTTGCAGACGCTCTCTTTCCTGCTTGCCATCTTCGACGATCAAAATATCTTTCATATCTGAAATCCTTGACATCACTCTGGCGGGAACATTCATCCTACAAGAGTAGAGGCAGATTGAGGGAAACAACCTTCATAATTCCTATTAGTTATTGATGCGCGAACAGGTCTGTATTGTTCTAAATGAACGTGAACCCACCAAGGCCAAAGCAGCCGAAGCGCTCGTGGCACAGCTTAAGTCGTCGAGTATAACGGCATCTCGGATACCGGTAACAGAACAACTCCCCCAAATTCTAAAACAACGCCAAGCTCGGCTGGTTGTCCTAGACTACCTACTTGGCGACTACAGCACCGGACTCGACATCCTGTCCCATCTGCAAGCTCTCGATGAGGAGCGACGTCCGAAGGTGGTGTTTCTAACCGATGAGCCCAGCATCCAGGTCGCAGTCGATGCCTTGCGCGGTGGCGCGCTGCATTACGTCGAACTCGACGATCCCCAAGCTATCCTCAAAGTCGCGCGGGAAATCGAGTCAGTCTTTAGGGGCGATGTGACGCCCCCCCTGCCTGCCATGAGCCTGCCCGCTATCGACGACTTGATCCTTAGTTCACCGGCAGGTCGAGCGCTTGAAGCCCAGATGCGGGCCGCTGCAGCAAGGCAGCTACCGATAATCTGCGTTACAGGCCAGGCAGGAAGCGGGCTAAGCACCATCGCTCATACGCTACTCACACTTTCTCCACAGTTCGGATATGCCCGCACGATTTCTCTAAGAACATTCGACGGAAGCCTCCTTTCCGTGGCTGGGATCTCACCGAGCTACCCCGCACTTCGCTTGGGAAATGGCCTGTCACTGATTGTGGAATATGCCGAAGAAGAGGATGGTTCCCTGCTTCAACATGTGGCGCGCGAGAAAACTTCCCTCTGGAACCGCGAGGCTGAGCCCAATTCGACGTTAATCATCGTGAGTTCCGATGAATCGCTCGTCCAGGCATGGCACCGCCAAACAGGAGCTGAAATTATTCGAGTGCCTACGCTGACGGATCGAGCCGACGATATGGCTGCCCTCGTGCAGCGCTTCGTGCGCAAAGCCGAGGAATACGGCGACAAACGCGTCAAACCGTTCCCGCCCGATGCAATTGCCTGGCTGGCGAAGCAGGCCTGGCCGGGGCAGTTGCGTGAACTTGAATCAGTCGTCATTGACACCGCCCTGGGCGGTTTCGCCGAAGATGCCCTTCTTTCCAATCTCGAGGCGCGCATGAAGCTGTGGGAGGACTCCGCTAAGCTGGCGGGGAGCGAGCCGCTCAATCCGCTAACCGCCGCTGCCGTTCTTGAGGACTATAATTTTAGCTATCAATCCGCCGCAGCCCGACTGGGTTGTTCCGTGAGGCAGCTGCATGCGGTTCTAGGCCGTACGTCGAGGCCGGGAGAAGATGCATGATGCCCGCGCGCTCCCCTCGCATGATCGCCGCAGTGCTGGGATCCGCAGATTTCACCCGCCGTCTAACGTCGTATGGCGTGGCACTGCGTTCGGGTTGCGAATTCGTAAGCGGGTCGCTTGCTGATGCATGGAGCGTCGTTGTAACCCACCGACCTCAAGTAATCTTCCTGGAAATCGGACTCTACCATCACGACAAGCTACATGCCGCCATCCGACGGTTCCTGCAGCAATTGCGTGAACGTTCGGCAAACGAGGTTCTCGTCGCCGCAGTGCTGATGGCCCCTGAAAAGCTTGCCTACGGGGGAGATCTGCTCTTCGCTGATACTGAGAGTCTGAAGCCGTCGGGCTATATCGATTCCTTCCTGGTACAACCACCGGGCTCCATGCCCTCAATCGCGGACATCGGTAAGCAGCTGCAGCAATTCCTGGGATTGGCCCAGGATGAATTCGCTCGCCGAGCTGAAGGCAAGAGCCCCCTCCCCACACTTGGGAGTCCCGGATGGGCGCAATCATTCGCCGACCCCGTGAGCCGTGAATTGTGGATGCGGTGGCTGCCGCGCTACGCCTGCTACACGAATGAAAATCCCATCATTATTGGGCGAACCGGTACAGGCAAGACGAATCTAGCATTGGCTCTGCATCTTCTGTCGGGCCGGACAGGTCAATTCGTCAGCATAACCCCGCGCGATTTCTCCTCTTCCGAACTTGTGCAGGCGGAGCTGTTTGGCGCCGTCGCCGGTGCCTATACGGGCGCTGTCGACAAGTGGGGACTGGTCAAACGAGCCGAAAAGGGAACTCTTTTCATCGACGAGTTGCAGAGTATCGACAAGGAGCTCCAAGGAAAGCTGATTACGTTCATCGAGAACAAGGTCTACCGCCGCGTAGGAAGCGCCGAGACCGTGGAGGCGGATGTGCGCTTCGTATTCGCCTCCAACATGACGCTGTATGAAATGATGGAGGGCAATGTGCTGCGGCACGACTTTGCCTATCGACTCGAGCGTGTACAACTAGAACTGGCAAATTTACAGACGCGCCGCTTGGATATCCCCGCTGCCCTCGGCTATGCCTTGGCTAAGGTATTTCGGCAACGTCCGCATGCCACTATCGTGGAAGGCGTATCGAGCGAAGCTTATCGCCAGCTCTTTGCCCATTCCTGGCCCGGCAATCTTCGTCAGCTGGAAAACAATGTCGCCCAGCTCTGCGAGTTGGCCGACATGAATAGACTGCGTGTCATCGACGAGCGGATCGTGCTTGAGGTGTTTCGCTCGCGATTATCGGGGGCAGCTGCAACACCATCGGAGGTTATTTCCAGCGCCGCTCACCAATTCGCGCAAGAAGCCCTTCAAGACTCGGTGACTTCATTGGACGATAGTGTTACAAAGTTCGTGGAACGAGTAAGACTCTCGGCGCTGGAGGTAAACGGCGGCAATATCGAGAAAGCCTCGAGCATGATTGCCGACAGCACCAAAGCAATGGATTTGCTCGTGCAGGGCAAAGCAATCCGTCGAGCAACCGCTCGGGAACCGTAAATGAGCTCACGATTTGTAAGTCTTCAGGAATATCAGCGCCTCTCGGGTCTATCCGATAAGGCGCTCCTGCATCTGCTGAAACATAACCTGCTCTCATGCTCGAATAGGGAGAACAGCGGGCTGGTGGTTGATATCGAGTCAACCGAGGTCCGGGCTCTGCACGAAGCTATATTGAAGCGGCAACAAGAGGTTAGTCTGCAGCAGCAAGACTTGATTAGCGAACGCGTGGGCACTATTGTCAGAGACGAAATGCAGTCCATTATTGATGAGGCGATTGCTCGTTTGATTGCCGCGCAGGACAGTTAATCGCCATGAATCGCACGGTCGCCATAGTTACCATCGTCGCAGCGATCCTCCTGCTGGCACCGTACCTAGGCCTCGATTTTTTCGGTACCAGGCCTGAGCCTGCGGCCAGAGCTCCGGAACAGGCTGCTCAACGGATAGAAGCCTCGGCGACTATGCCAAAAGAAAAGGCGCATCCTAAACAGACCATGGTCGAAGACTTGCTTAACCCGGCAGTCGAAGGTGAGGCCAAGCATAACAAGAAGCTCGCTGACATTGAGAATCTGCTCGATAGCAATGGTCAAGATAAATAAGATCTACACACGCACCGGTGACGATGGAGAAACCGGCCTCGTTGGCGGCGCTCGCACTCAAAAAGATTCGCTGCGCGTGCAAGCATATGGCGATATCGACGAGCTGAATGCCTTTCTCGGTTGGGCACGCACCCTGGCCGAGCAGTCGGCAGATCATCCCCTGCTTCCGAAATTGAAGATTTTGCAGAATGATTTGTTTGATCTCGGATCCGAACTGGCAACTCCGCCGGGATCGGCATGGCCCGGCATGATAACGATGCAGCCCGCTCACGGTCATAGATTAGAGCACTGGATCGACGAGCTCATGGATGGGATACCAGAGCTTCGTTCATTCGTACTGCCTGGTGGAAGTGAACTAAACGCTGCGCTGCATATGTCTCGTTGCGTATGCCGACGCGCCGAGCGCAGCATCATTCATCTTGGCCGCACTGAGCACGTCTCTAAGGATCTGGTTGTTTTTGTTAATCGGCTCAGCGATCTTCTCTTCGCCATGGCACGATTTGAATCGCATCGCTCGGGCAAGCCGGAGTATCTTTGGGTACCAGGTAAGCCTGTCGAGAAGTGATTTATTTACTTCTGCGCCTCAGGAGCCTGCGGCGTCCCCATAATCGCGAATACACCTGCGCCGTGTCGAAATACCAGCTCCCCGCCTAAATAGGCGGTGGAGATGACGAGGCCTACGCAGGTCATCAATACTGCACGATAGAGCCACTCAAAAAATGCCTTGGCATGCCTGGCACTGGTTGCCACCCATTCGAGCGCTGCACAGGGAATGATGGCAAACGCCAAAAGTCTGCCGAGGTTGTGGTGCGCACCTATTGCCTGGTCGGCAATCACAAAGGTCTGATTGGCGCTATCACTGGCCTGATAGCCGGAGAAGAAGGCCGCCAGAACTCCTGGAACAGCAAGCCAGAGTAGAAGTCGAATAGTTCGCCGTAGCTCGGCGACCCCGACCAAAGCCGCTAGTTCAAGTGCACCTGCTATCAGCAGAAGCACCGGCGGAAATGTGGATAACGCGGGATGGAGATGAAACATGTGAGTACGCAATACGCTTGACCTCCATACTACGGAGGAAGGATGCGGATTGGTAGCCGGATTTTATGCGCTTTACTTCAGGCGCTTTAACGCCACGATGGTAACATCGTCCTTGAGCAGCCGTCCGTCGCGAAATTGCTCGAAGTCATGCAGTACATGCTCGACTATCTTAGCCACGCTCCACTCCGCCGAGGTTTTAGCGAGAGCTGCTGACATTCGTTCGAACCCGTACACCTCGCCCTTACGGTTTTGCCCTTCGGAGATGCCGTCGGTAATCAACAGAAGCACATCACCGGGCGCCAGATTAGTCTCTTCGGGCGAATACTCCGTGTCCGGAGTGAATCCGAGGGGAAACCCTCGCCCCTTAAGCTGCGACACTTCGCCCGATGCGCGACTGAGAACAAACGCCGGCGGATGTCCGGCACGGGCAAATTCGAACGTGCCGGTGGCGGGATCGTATAAGCCGGAGCTGACAGTCACAAAGCGTC
>JAYRHW010000136.1:0-10827 GCA_041907145.1 Bdellovibrionota bacterium | reverse complement strand
TTTCTTGGGCGTTACATCGATTGCTGAGCCCTCGCGGTAAGACTTTTTGAAATTGCTGATAGCCTGCCCCAACCCGCTGCCCAACTCGGGCAAGCGCTTGGTGCCAAAGAGCAGCACGACGAGAAGGACTACGACTGCAACTTCAAGGGGGCTTAGACCAAGCATGGGAGAGCCTCTATTTGCCGAAAACTGTTGAAATGAAACTATTGTGTTAAGGTTAGCCCAAGGTCTCCCGAGGCGCAACCACAGGCATAACACAGCACCCTATGCGATATTCGGCTCCCTACAGCAGCCACGACTCACTCGATGGCTACCTATTTTGGGGGCTGCTTTTCTCGCTGCTTGTCCATGTATTTCTTGGGCTATTGCTGGAGAAACGCTCCGCACCAGCTACGCCTACCACCATAATGGTGGACTTTATATCCGAACCTCCCAAATCTCTAAGACAAGAGGCTCCACGTCAAATAGTGAGCGCCCCAGATCACAGCGAAGAAAAAGAGCTGCCGCTTGAAACTAAACTTTTGGCTGAGAAGGACTTCTCGACAGCTAAGGAACAAATAAAGCGCGGGGAGAACTCCGAGGCCGGACCTGTCAGCGGTAAAGCTACAGCGCCACAACAGGTTCAGCCAAAGACTGCCCCCTCATCAAAAGCTCCTCCTGCTCCGCGGCAATCAGAGGCCCCTCGAATTAAGCAGCTGGCTCTGGATCGAGACACACTGATTGAAAATTTCTCCAAACCCGCCCCGGAAAATCCCCAAAAAGAGAATTCCCCAACCGGGATGGAACATAGCGCCTATCGCGCATTTTCCCGGCCTGCTGGAAGCGGTGCAGCCTTTGTCGGTAATGCCGGCGTGCCGGACTATTTGCCAAATTTGCCTGATGGCGATCTTACGTTACTCAACGCCAAGGCTGATAGATTTGCCGTTTTCGTGCGCCGGGTAGCAACGCAGGTATTTGCCAACTTGCGTGGTTCTGGTTGGGCGTCTCTTTCGATGGCAGATGTCGATCGCATTGGTGACTTTGTCGATGTGCGCGCGATCTTGTCGCCGGAGGGGAAACTTTTACGTGTAGTCCTTGAATCAGGCTCCGGTAGCAGCAGATTCGACGACACGGTAAAAAAGGCGGTGGAAACTGGGGCGCGAGATCCAAATCCACCCAAGGGCGCAGAGGCCACAGACGGTAATATTCATTTTATCTTCAAAGCCAGATCCTGGGCGCAATTTGCAGCCGCACGAAACGGCGCGCCGTCGGAGCGCAGGTGGCTGCTCCTGGGGACGGGGTTGGAGTAGTCGAATAGCGCTAATCTAGTGTCGCAATGGGTACATTAAAACCCTTGTTCTCCAAAGGAGAATCTGCGACAGGACCGAGGGGGAGGTCGAGCGAAGTGCTGTTTGAACATACTATCTCCTGCTCAACAGCTTATCGACACGCACCCACACCTCACTTACAATCCAGGCCATGATGCCGGAGAAGACCGCCACCATCAGAAGCCCGAACAGCACCATGCCGAAACTGTTATGCGAGGCGAAGACATGGTGCAACCGAAGAAGCAGCAGCGGAACCCCGAAGATCGGCCAGAAAATCTGGAAGATTTTCTTCTGGAGGTTCCGATACGCTTCACCATACAGATGAAATGGGTCGTTGGACATCTATGTGTTCTCCGATTTGATTCCCATCACAAATTCGCCAGTGGGGGTTATGCGTAACGTGCAAAACCTTTGAGTGCCCACAGCGACACTGCATTAGCGCAGTTATATCTACTACTCGTATGGTGGGCAGTTTTTAAATCGCCCGCAAATTTTCAAAGAAAGTTATCGTGAATTTGCAGCAACCAGACCACTCGTCTGGCTACCTCTAAATGGATTACTTGCGTCCTGTCGAACTTCTCCACCCGACCGCGAAGTAAATCCTCCACCAAACGCTCCGACTTTTGTCTGCTGGAATTGGCTCGCAGCAAAATCGCCGCCAAAACGTCCAAGTTGTGCCTGCGTTGCCTCAATATTACCGAAGCGCTGCCCCTTAACCGGATCCGACCAGAAGGCTGCTCCCTTCGCATCATGCTGCTTCGTATTCAGCATTCCACTCATCGCCATCGCCTCAGCCGAGCCGGTAGGCTTATTGCCAGCGTTCATACCACCAACGAAGTGTCCCATGGCGACAGCCTGACCGGAAATTTGGTTCGCAAACGCATTCTTTGCTTCCCACTCAGACTGTTGCGCCTCAAATCCGGCGTGTTGGCTCATGCGGCCTGCAGCCATTTCGTATCCCTTGGCGCGAGTGCCTGCACCGTAAGAGCCTACTGACAGATCCGCTTGAGCAGCAGTGCCATTGGCGTTGAATGCCAAGCTGTCTTGCTGCATATTTCCAACGAGATCTCGGATACCAGCTCCAAGCCAGCCGGCAGCAGACTCTTTCCATGGCCCACCAGCTGTTGCAGCGGAGCCTCCCACCTGCCTTGCGCGATCCCCAGCAGCACCATTTGCAGCCTGACCTAACAGCGCTGCTGCCCCTTGACCAGTAGAATCCAATGCGGGCCCTGAGCCTTGCATCGCTTCCGGATTAGTTCTTACTGAATCAACTCCTGGGCTTGGATCTCTATCTCCATCCCTTAAACTTCCCTGCTTGTTAATGCCGCCTGGCCCTTGCTCCCCAGAAGTCATGCCCGGAGCCTTTGGTGCAGGCGAAGATGCCTTCGGCGTTGGCGCTGTTCCACTACCATTACTACCGCCTGCTCCTGCAGCTTGTGCAGAACGAGCATAATCAACTGATTTATTGTACGTCCCCTGAGCCGCGCCAATATAACGCTCAGCAACATCTCCTGCGATTGACGCAGACTGCACTCCCAATGCCTTGTTGTTTATGGCATTTCCGATAAGTCCACTCTTAGTTCCCATGGCCCCAGCCGCATCGGACTCTCTCGCTGACTGATTGCCGTACTCAATCGCCTGCATTCCCAGTCCCGACTGTCTCAAGGACTTGGCATACGCCGCTTGGCCGACACTGCCCATGTTCGCACTCATCTGCGTCACAGCCTCAGAACCGTGTCCCGATCCGGCCATCTTGCCGGCTTCTTGCGCAACGCCGCCGAGTGCAGAGTTCACCATGCCCGCAGCTCCGGCGCGGGCACCGAGAACAAGCTGTCCCGTTACGGTCGGAACCGCGAAGTACAAGGCCGCCATGATGTAAATGTAGTAAGAATTTGCTAGATCGAAGTCTAGGTTCGCGCCTAATACGAGAGAGCGATCAAAAATTCTAAGTGCATCAATCCAGGAAGTGGAGGTCTGAATATCGCGGACCGCGCCGTTTGAAGCCACATGGAAGATGCTCGGCAGCGGACAAGCCTTGGTGTTGACTCCCCCGGTCGGAATAATACCGACACCTGGGCCGGCAGGCAGACCCGAGCCCGCTCCCGTACAGTCAATACGCACGACACCCCACTGCGCCATGTCTTTGATGAGTCCAAGCAGACGCGCGGCATTGGAATTATTGCCGACCATGCCCCAAACACTACGCTCGAGCACTACGCAGATCGCAAAGCCAAGATCCCAAAGCTTTACCCAGGCCCAAAAGGACATCCAGGTAAGGATAGCTTTGTGCATACCGGGCATCAGGATCACGATGCAGGCAAACGGATAGGCTATCGACAGGAGGTACAGCAGAACACCCTGCAGATATGGAATCATCATGGCCCAGGTGTAGACCTCTGCCCACTTTGACTTCTGACCTACGGAGCGCTGGTACGCCAAGGTGAAGTTCAGCGACTTCTCAGAGGTGTTGTATCGCTGATCGGTAATGGCCGGCGCCATCGCCATTTCATTGCGGAACATGTGCACTAAGATTAAGTTCTCGAGCAAGTACACTTGCCCATCGAAGTAAACTGGCGACCACGGCGGTGGCGGGCCGACAAAGCTCGTGTTGTCTCCGAGATCCCAGCCGTAGAGCAGCGTCCATACAATACCCGAAGGCAGCATATTGTTGGGGCCCGCGGCTACCAACTGGTTCATGGTGTGACCAGCTTCCCAGCGAAAGCCGTGGATCAACAAATAGAGATATTGGTCACAGGCGATACGGTCGCGAAGCCCCCAGGCTCCGACGTTCCCAGCTCCGAAAACGCCTCCTGCACCCAGTAGATTTGCGAATTCACGAAATGATCCACGAGTATTATAACTCAAGAGCTTGACCACCGAGCGTGGAGTCGGGATGGTCTGATTCATTAAGTTCTGCGTTACCAAATTGTAGGGATGTGGAGCCGTATCGGTCGTGGGCTTCTTCATCACCGTACTATTTGAATCGATGTTCTGGCCCTTCGCGTTTGCAAGCGCTATAAACCGACCACTATCGATTGATTCTTTGAGCAAGTCGCCGCACTCGCTGCTCAAAAAGGTTACAAAGGCATCACGCAGCTCTGCACTGTGCAGCTTGGCGTCGGTGATATTGGTGAGAATTTCCCACTTAGAATTCGACATCAAGAACCATTTGTTCTTGTTGACGTCGGCTACCGCGGGTTTTGGCGACAAGTTGGTATCACGCCCAGCCGCCACGTTATCGAACTGGTCCCAAGCTCCAACCCACAAAGTCATCTGTTGGACAGTGTCGCTAATGAGTTCGTCAAACCACAAAAAGAATGTGGCTACGTTCGCATAGGAGCCTGGAGCAGCGTAACGCGCATTTGGATTCGGAAGCGGTGCACCGGGCGGCTTACTCTTCGTTATCGGCAAATTCCGATGTATCCAGTCGTTATCATAGAAAGTGGCCGAATTCTTGAGGCCAGGCTCAGCTAGCTTCCAAACTTCGCGCTGGTCTTGCGGCATATCACCGACTCGCCACTCGACGCCGCTGGCGAGTTCTCGGGTATCCAGCAGCCAAGCGTAAATCGCCGGCCCCATAAAAAACCACATATACATGCGAGGCGGAGCACCGACCGCCAGTCCGACGAGGCCTCCAATCGCGGCGATGATATAAATCAACGGGGCCCACAGCCCCATCCCAGTATCAACGAGATAGTGAATCAGATGATCCTGAACCCAGTAGCCTTCGGTCGCAAAGGCAGCGGCGATTGGGTTGAAGGCGCTTGCCGGACACATGGCATTTTGATCAAGGCAGGAGATTGTACACATCTCACCTGGGCTACAGGTGGCTTGTGCGTGAATGATTGCCTGAACTAGATCAAATACCAACATCGCAAACCCTCAACTTCAACCCTTAGGTGCCTGTTATACTGCCCGGGCTGCGGTCTGATCCGCCGCGACCCGCTACACCAGCCGGAATCTGAGAGCCCAAGGCCCCTGTCTCCATCTGCTTACGCGCCTGAAGATCGCTTACGAACGAATTTACATCCTCTGACAGTGAGGCTCTCATCGCCTCCAGTCCGCCCTCAGTCACTCGATCCGTCAGCGATCTCGTCTCATCTCTGAGCAAGCTCGCGTCCGAGCTCGACGCCGTCCACTCATTCACCTTTTGCAAGGCTACGGTATAGAGATCCAGTCTTCGCCCAGAAGCGATGATTCTCGTCAATCGGGTGAACATCTCTCGCCATGGCAGCGCATTCTTCTGAGGATTCTTTGCAAGGTCATCGTAATATGACCCCTCTCCAGGATTAGTAGCCTTCAGTTGATCGCAGCCATAGTCGAGCGGGTGCGGGGCAGCCCCTCCGCCTGTGGGAGCGCTAATATCCTGCGTCTTTACGAACAGGGTAAAGAGCGCATCGCCAACAACGTCATTCATGCTAAAGGTCGAAGTTTTCAAACCGATCATTCGGGCAGGCGTTGGACCAGTCGCTCCACCTCCGTACGTTTGGTTGATATTCCTCCAGAAGTCTCTCTGCGAAGGTCCAAATGAGACGAAGGGGAAGTACGGAACAAATCCTGTAAAAGTGTAAGGAAAGGGCTGATGTCCATTAGCTTCATGAGTGACCGCTGCACGTTGAAACTCACAGTATCCACGCATGAGCTCATGAAGCTTTATCCAAGTGTCGTCAAAGAACTGCTTCTGCAACAACTCAGGAGAAAGGTCGGGAGCCCAAGTTTCTTCTGTCGGTGCCAGGCCCATTCCGCGGGCAGCTATGGGTATAGCGTATGACTTATCTCCAAAATAGCGGCGGAAGTTTGCCTTAAGAGCGTCAGGATCCGGCAAAGGGTGATTAGGGTCAGGAGGCCCTACAAAAGTTCCAAGCTGTCGGCGGATCGGCTCGACCAGTAGATCGCTAAGGAAGACTGCAGTATCGCCAGCGGTTGCCGTAGTTGGCGCATCCGGATGGGACGTCATCCAATTAGGCATTGCAGTGGCACCGCTCTGAGAAAAGTTAGCGGCGCTTGGACGCCCCAACTCATTGAGACAAACATCCGTTGCAACAACCCAAGGATTTTGAGCGCCAGCGGCACCACCGGCACCCTGCACCTTGTTCATACAGCCCAAGAATCCTGAGCCGATAACGCTTTTTATTTCCGGCATTAATTCTGCCTGATTTATGACAGTATTGACCGCTAGATAGCGATGGGTCAGCCCCTCGGCGGCCTGCATATTGGCCTTGAACAATCCGCCGGCAACGCCTGAGTCAAGGTACTCGTACATGATTTTTAGACTTGAATTGATATAGTTCAGTGATTGGCTCTCCAAGCTGGCCAAGGCAGCGCTGTTTTGGGTATCGGTTTGGCCATTGATCGGAGCAGGCAGCATGATGCCTCGCTTCAAAGTACCAGGCATATTTCGATACGTGGTGGATATCTGCGGACACTCGCCAGTCGTGCAGCGCAAGCTGGGATCGGCCGTTCTGAATCCCCAACGATTATCCATGGAGTCCTTTCGGCCAACGCCCTGCGCGATGCCAGCCATAGGGGAGTACCATTCTGAAACACCAGTTCTGTTGCGGGTATCCTTTGCCCAATCATCAGTCGGAATCGCGAAAGCAACCGACCCCGCCGCAACTACAAAAGTTAACTGTACCGCTGCTAAGGATAGTACTTTGTTCATAGGCTTACTTTCCCTTCATCATGCGTGCGACCTCATCTAGGTACGCAAACGATCGTTTTCCTTCCTCGAAAACGGCTTTTCCAGTATTTGGCGAAACGAATACGACCATTGGAACTGCCTTAATCCCAAACTCCTTGGCAAGGCGCGCTGCGTTCTTGACCGGGAAGGTGGTATTGGTTTGGGTGCGGAAGCCGTCAATCTCTCCCGCAGATGTTTCATCGAGGGAAGTCGCCAAGAAGTTGGTGCCCCCCTCCTTCGCAACGGACCGATAGAATGCTTCGATATTCGGCACTGCTTCAAGTGAGGCCACATCGTAAAGACGGAAGAAGAAGAAGATTTGAAGCTCGCCCTTGGGATCGACGGGCAACTTCCCAGTCAGCAACCTTCGTACCTGGGCACGCTCCTCAGGCTCACTAAGCTGCGGCTTCTGCTCCATCGCCGGCTTCTTGCCGGGTGTATCGCCCATCTCCTCGGCTTCCTCGGCTTTGCGCAGGAACTCCCGGGTTTGCGGATCAAGACGGGCAATACGAGTATCCTCCTGGGCCTGCGCCGTCTGTAAATCGTTCTGCTCCGCCAACCGCTGCTGATCAGCGAACATCGGATTGCTAGCCCAATCGCTCTTCGCCAGCATCCCCTCGCTCTCCATGCCCTTGCCAATCATGCCCAGACCAACCATCGTGCGGTTCTTGAACTCCCGTACTCGCCTGGCGTATCGGCGGGCGTACTGGTAGGCGAGGTTTTCATCGCCGATTTGCAGTGCTGCCATCATCCCCTTGAAGGAATCAGGAGCATTGTCCAAGGCCAGAATCTTATCGTCCTCGGTCGGCGCGCCAAAAGCTTTGAGGATATCATTTGCGCTCTCAAGCTTGGGCTTTCCTTGTTCGGGACTTTGCTCGGAGCCAGGCACAGACTTGACCGCCTCGGCATCATCCTCCTTGGGTGGCATATAGCGCGCGTTGAAGAACTGGATCTCCGGCTTCTTGTTGAACTTGACCTTGTCCTGGAAGATGGTCGAAGCGGAATTGGCGCTAAAGAACTCCGTGTTCTGGCTTCCCACAATCGGAGCATTCAGATCGCGAGGCTTCTCGCTTTCTTGTACCGGCACCGTCCGATAACTGACGGCCGGAGCTTCTGTCTTCTTGGCCGCAAGCGGCTTCTGGATTTTTTCTTCTTGCCTTTGGAATAGCGGAGCTGATTGGGATGCCGGCGCTCGCGAGGAGGTAACGACTGGAGCAGCTGCCGCCTGAGCTAGCCTAAGCTGCGCAAAGGCAGGAGTCTGCGTTGCCGTCACTAGGACCGCCACGAATACCCACAGCCACGCGGGGGGAAATCCGCAACTGCTTGAAATTCGCACCAAAACCTCCGAGTCAGACCAGGCGAAGTCGAATCGCTTGGCTTCTAAAGAAGTTATGGGATATCAGCTGTACGGAGTGCTGTATTTTTCTGACTTAATTTCAGGTAGTTAGGTAATTTTCTGAGGGCAAGCTTGAGATCTACGAATTTTTCGCAGGCGGGGAAGCGGATTTGCGCTTTTCTCGGTCTATAAACTCACCGCGCTGATTGAAGTACTTATCGAGCCCCCCGACAGCCTCGAGTAGGACTTCCCCCTCGTCTGTCTTCACAATCCAGGTGGGAGAGAGAGAAACCTCGTAACCCTTGGGGATATTGCTGACGATATGCACTACTCCTCCCCGCGCCATAATCTTGCCCATATAAGGAGTGTCTGAAGCTACCTTCATGTCTCCAATGGCATAGATGGTGCCAATGTTCATATCCCGCGAAATCGCCAGACTAGTAAGCTGCTCAAGACTTTTTTGATAGTGCTCCGGATCCAGGGAATTAAGAATCCCTCCAATCGCCTTCACCGGAATGGCTCGTTCAAGTCCTGTAAGATCTCGTTCGTCATTGCCCTGACTCTGGAACAGAGGAGCCTGGTTAGTGCCCGGAATTTGTCCTGATGAGGGCTTAGCCGCCCCGCCCTGCTGCTGAAGCATCGGGTTGTGCTTAGGATCTCTCATGAACTTTTCAAATTCCTCGGGCGTCATTTCACGCGGCATTCCTCCCGGCAGAGTCGGAGTAGGTTTTAGAAAGGATCCATCAGGAAATCCTCCTTGCTTCTGCTGACGGGGCTTGAGCGGTGTTTCCGCATAGTTCTTCTCGAAGAAGTCCTTAGAGCGTTCAGGCGGCTGCGCACGCGCTGCAGAGTAACCCACAATTAAGGAACAAACGCCGAGGGTCATCCCCCATCGAATGCTTTTCATAGCTCACTGGTCCTTTTCACATTAACGGCGAATTATCGGCGACGGTCCGAACAAGATATGGAAACCACGGGCGCAACAACGGAAAAACCGCCAATGAATAGCCACGTTTCTGGGATCATCGCCCTTTCTCAGATTGGCGTCACCAAAGTTTCTTACGAATCGCTCAAGTTTGACACAGTCATCCGGCATGCGATCGTTTGCACTCCACTGGATACGGTCTCTCGATCGATCAATGTCATAGAAGGACCATGGCATCAGCTTTACAGCTGTCTTAATGCCCTTCATGGTAGCTGCAACCGAGCCCACGCTAAAAGCGCTATTCGTATGATAATTCGTCAGCGGCACCCAGCTGCCGTCGTTCTCCTTCAAGCAACCAAGCCCCGGAGAAACAAGATTCAGAGCATCGTAGTTTTGATTGCCGGTGAGAATCATATCGAATGGAGTCTTGCCGCCTCGAAGCTGATTGTCTACGCCCGCGCAGGTTTGCGGCACCAGCATCTTGTTGATCATTTCAGCCGGATACAACAGAAGGCTGAATCCGCTCATACGGGCCGGAAGGATAGTGAGCGGATAGTAACTGGTCCATACTCCAGGAAATAGGACGTCATGACAGAAGAACCATAAGCGGCCCATGATCTGATTGAATAGTTGCGGCAAAACTGCGAACTCGACATAGCGATTCCCGCCCATCAAGTCATCCGAGTTATGAAATCGCTTATCTCTGTCGACGGTCTTGATATCATTCTTGGCGTTATCATTGCCCTCGAATCGCGTATCCGCGGCATTAAAATCATATCCCGCCATGTTGCCCGCAAGATCGATCGAATGACTCACCCAGAGATTATTGGTCTCGGCTATCGTCTTTGCGAGAGGATAAAAAGTCTGCTCGGAAACGGGAAGCAGAGCTTCATTCACGAACTTGGGTAAAAATCCGGATTCGTAAGGATGCTGGACTGACTCAACGTCCTGGACCGGCAACCTGTATTGGCGATAAATATCGAAATGAATTCCGGTCCAGGTAATTTTGTAGCAAAGGCCGACGATCTTGAAGTCGAGGCAGTCGAAGAAATCGCCCAAGATAACCTGAAAATCGTGCAAAATATTTTGCACGATTTCTCCGACCTCTGCGCCCCTCTCGTACTTACGTTCCTGATGGGCCTGGACACGGGCAGCAGCGGATGTTGCCTCGCCCTGCGCCCCCAGCCGCTTATTCATAAGCTGGGGAACATAGACATATTGAGTCTCCAGCAATTTAAAAATCGTGAAGGGTCGTTGCTCGAGAGGTATCGGATCAGCATGACAGGGCAGCGGCAACAACGCGGCGGTTACCGACACTACTGCCGACAGAAATAAACGGATTCCTTTGGGCGCGACCTTAACTTCCATGGCAGTCACCTCAACAACAGTGTTGCTCACTCAACATTCAGCTTAGCTTTCATAAACTCATGGAACGTCCCTTCCCCATGAGGATCCTCATCATAATTTTTCAGTGCGTTCTTTCCCTCGTCTTGCATCACGAACGATCGCGTCACTCGGTAGCGTGTCGGCAGACACTTAATGCCTACGCCCAGAGTGGAGAGAGAGTCCACGTTAGGCT
>JAYRHW010000135.1:0-12610 GCA_041907145.1 Bdellovibrionota bacterium | reverse complement strand
TAAGGTTCTTTCGGCAATTTCCCCCCTCGCCATAAACGCATCCTCTCCAACACCCTCATTTCATTTACTTTTTTCTCCCCAAAAACCGGGACAGTCCCAATTAATAAATGGGACAGTCCTGATTAACAAATGGGACAGTCCCGGTTTTGTATGCGGATAAGTCTTTGGTTTCAGAGCACCCCCGAGCCGGAGCTGGTTAGGGTCGAATTTGAGCGCCATCCGGGCAAGAAGGTGGTTGCCGTACGGCGTAAGGCGGTAAATGTCGAACCGGATATCGGCTCCTTTCAGTGGACCGCTGCCGTTAAGGCGCTGTCATGCCTGATCGTGAAATCTGCTGCCGAGCTCGGCGACACCTGGATTTCTGGGGAGGCAGGCTCGCCAGCCGCATCATTGGACTACGCGATTAGCAAGCCAACTTCCTGGATTGTGGATATGTTCGGCCGCGAGCAGTCTGGCCGCCCAAGCGCGCAGTTTGCCTTCCGGCGCGAAAATAGTGAGAGAAAGCTCCCGGGCCCCGTGCGGATTGCTCTCGCGCGTGGACTCCATGAACCGGAAGGGGTCCAGATTTTTCTTGATAATCGGGTTCTAACCTCCCGCGATACCTTAGCCGGATTGGTTGCTGCATTCGATGTCGGTACGAAGAATCCCCCAGAGGTTTCCAACTTCTGGTACGAGCAAGACTGGTTCAGGGCTGAATTTATTCATGAATTGGAGGCGGGGCTCAAGGAGACTTACCTTTTGGAGCCAAGCGCGGCTGAATCATGTAAGGCACAGTGCGATGCCCAGGACTTCATCACCCTTATATCAGCCTTCCCGGCGCTGGCACAGCGCTATGGTCGCCCCAATGAAGCAATGATGCAGCGTTTGCGATCGCGCTCCACGGCTATCCGCGTCGCGATTCCACCAATGGCGGTTGGTGCGTACTTGCTGTTCAATTTTTTGCGCGAAAGGGAAGTACCGCTTCACCTTGATGCCGCCTTTCCAAGTAGCTCTGCGATCGTCGAGGAAATAGCAGATACTGCTGACCCGAACTTTGATGCAGTGGTGCTCTCCTGGGGCGCGCTCAAGAAGCGGCTGTTGACCGAGCAGGGCAGGGCCTTTGTTCCCTGTATGTTGCTACCAAAAACTGGAATGCATCTGGTCTGGAAGCCCGGGAAGGCATCATTGCCGCTCCGGTCGGTATTAATGGCCACCGAACCGTCAGGCTATCCATATCGATATTTCGAATCGCTTAAGTCCGAGGGGCACAGGATCTCGCATGAAGCCGAGCCTATCCAGGCGAGCTTTGCGGAGATCTTTCGCGCATTTTCCCAGGGGGCCTCGGGCGCGATTTTTAGCTTTCCCTTGTCCGTTGTCGCCGCAAAGCATTTCGGACTCGCCATGAGCGAACGGAATGATCCTCTGTCTCTCATAGGGGACAATGTGCTTTGCATTCATCATAGGGTGCAGGACGAACTGCAATGCTCCCTTCTCGAGGCTTTGAGACTGGCTTGGTTTGAACTTCTGGAGAAACCGGAGCAGCGGCATGCGCTGGTCGAGGCAGTCCTGCAAGATTGTGAGTATGGGGAGTACCTCAATCGCCTTGGCGGTCTTTACGCTTTAAACCTCTAATCTGGATCCATGTCCAGGATCGAGCACCATCAAAATCCCGGCCTAAAGTCAAAATACCGCTAGCCTTAATGAGTCTAAGGACTTCTTTTAGGGAGATTGTATGACTCAGGCAGCAGTGAGTACGCAGGCAGTGGAGCACTTCGACCTTTCCGCCGAACGGGTTCCGCAAGTTCCAGTGCAAGTCTTCAAAAATCCGATCCCGGTAGCCGTTCTCGTCGTGCCGGTTGTGGCAGTAGACCCTAGGGACGGAGTTGAAAAGCTAGGAGTGCTAGCGGTTCGCAGGGGGATCGAGCCGCAAAAAGGCTTCCTTGCCTTGCCGGGTGGTTACATGGGCTATGAAACCTGGAGAGCTGCCGGGCGCCGAGAGCTCCTGGAGGAAACAGGGGTATGCATATCCCCTGAGACTCCGATTGAGCTACTAGGTATCGAGAGCGTGCGCGAGTCAACTCGAATAATACTATTTGGGCAAACTCCTCCGGTACGGGAAGAGGAAATCGCAGGATTTACTCCGAATGACGAAGTTCCGGAATTAAGAATTCTATTTCAACCGGAGGAGCTGGCCTTCAGCACGCATACTGATGCGGTGAAGGAGTTTTTTAGGCGCACATCATTGCAGTGAGTTCTGCGTCTCGTATGAAAACAGCCGGTGAGCAAAAACCTTGTGAGTTCTTACCCACCGGCTGTAGGAGGTGTCGGTGTGTAAGTCACTGACGCTTAGGGCGTCAGGAGCCGCTGACGAACCTTTTCAGGATCGTTGGCCTTGGCGATGGCCTCTTCAGCGTCAACCTGACCAGACCTGACGAGCGTCACCAGATGTTCGTCCAGCAGCCGCATGCCCATGTTGGCACCCGACTGGATGGCATCGTTGATGGCAGTCGTCTTTCGTTCGCGGATACAGTTGGCGATTCCCGAAGTCATCGCCATGAACTCGAAGGCCGCCACGCGCCCTTCCTTGTCCTTCTTGAGCAGCAATTGCTGTCCCAAGATGCCAAGGAGACTGGTGCTGATGATGGCCCTGATTTCGGCCTGCTTGCCATCCGGGAAGGCCTCGATGATGCGGTCCACGGTCTTGGCGGCGCTCACGGTGTGCAGCGTCGCCAGAACCAGATGCCCCGTCTCGGCTGCCCTGATGGCCACTTCCATGGTCTCGATGTCGCGCATTTCGCCGACCATGATGGTGTTGGGTGCCTGCCGCAGTCCCTGCCTCAGCCCATCCCCGAAACTCGTCACGTCATTGGGCACCTCACGCTGGGTGATGATGCTCTTGCCGTGCGCGAAACGGTATTCGGTGGGCTCTTCGATGGTCAGGATGTGCTGCGGCTTGGCCTCAGCGATGTAGGCCACGATGCTCGCCAGCGTCGTGGTTTTGCCTGAGCCGGTCGGCCCTGTCACGAGGAAGAGTCCCCGTGGCCTGGTGACCAGTTCCAGCACCTTCTTGGGGAAGCCGATGTCGGAGGCCTTCAAGATGCGGGACGGCAGTCGCCGAAGCACGGCGGCCTGATGTCCCTGTTCCTTGAAGGCGTTGCACCGGAAGCGTGCCTTCACCCCGTTGTGCTCGAACTCGATGGCGAAGTCGGCGCCACCTTGCTCGAAAATCGCGATCTCGACGGCAGGCTTGTCCGCCGAAATCTGCTTGATGGCCGACACCATGTCCTCATCGTTCAACGCGTTGGTCTTGAGCGGGGTGAGGAGCCCGTTCACCACCAATGTCGGCGGCACACCCACCCTGAGGTGGATATCGCTCGCCTCGGCCGAAATGGCCGCCCCCAGAACTCGATCGATCTGGATGCCCATGAGGCACCTCCTAACGAACAGCAGCGGGTATGCATAGGCATGTATAAGTCCGACACGGGAACGCCCCGTGTTAGCCCCGCTGACAATCCTCAAATGAGAAAACCTTCAGCTCGAAAGCTGTTTTCATACGATTGCAGCTCGGTGCGCTCACGCGCTGTGCTGCGTATGTGAATGTGATACTCGCTCCGCAGGTGGGAAAGAGCGCACGAATCTCATCTTCGAGCCACCAGCCGGACAAGCCTGGGTGCATGATTAGAATCGGCGCCACATCCTCCGGAGGAAATGGAATGCTATAAAGCAACGGTACGATCAGAAATGGATCTAACCGAGGGAAATTTTTCCTTAGATTTAGATATCGAATTAAAAGGGAGGGAAGTAACTCAGAATCTATCGGGCTACCTTTCTTGGTTGCGTTGAATGTGGGCCTCCCTCTTGGCTCGCATTTCTGGGAGCCATTTCTCTGACGGCTGATGATCACGACTGCTGCTGCTTGCCTGAATGATGGATACGATAAGTACGGTTCCGATGGCGCAGAGCGGAGCGATCATGAGTCCGTAGAGCATGGGCTCGGTTCTTGCGAAGTCGAGCTCACGTTGAAGGGCGATCCAGCGACCGGGGTCTTTGCTGAAATCAACCTTGTTGAGTTCCTCCTGCATTTTGGCGAGCCTCTCGGTGTGGGCGTCATAGGCTTGGATGGCCGTGTGACTACCCCATCCGATACCCGCCAGTGCGAGGAGGAGAACGATGAAAACCTTACGTCTCCAGAGGAAACGCAGGAACGACCGTCGTCGTTTCTTTGGCATGGGTGTCTCCTTTCTGGAGCCCATGAGCCTGAGTTACTTCCCATATAGGAAAGGGGGAATGATCGTGTTTGGGTTGCCTCTAGTGACCAGATTATCGCGGCGAAATTATCTAACCTAACGAATGTTTTGGCTGGCCGGAACTTTCTCCTACTCCGTCCAAGAAGTTCTTGCACACGATGTGCAATGCCTGGAGGGCGGGGTACTAGGACTCGGCAATTCGCTTGCGCACGACTTCCAACGCCTGTGTGACTCCGATGCGATCCTGCTTGGTGGTGTCGCGGTCACGAATGGTAACGGTTTGATCCTGTGTTGTCTGATGGTCGACCGTAATGCAATAAGGTGTTCCGACTTCATCATGTCGCGCGTAGCGCTTGCCGATGGACTGCTGCTCGTCGTAGCTGGCGTTGATTCCGGCTTTATAGAAATCAGTCACGATAGAGCGTGCAACTTCCGGAAGCCCATCCTTCTTTACGAGAGGCAGCACCGCAACTTTCATGGGTGCTAGGCGCGGATTGAGCTTGAGAACGACCCTCACTTTCTCCTGTCCGTCAGCGTCCATGCCCTTCTCCTCGGCGTAGGCGTCGCAGAGGTAGACCAGTACGGCGCGAGTCAATCCAGCTGCCGGCTCAATCACATACGGAGTATAGCGCCAGCCCGTTTTCCCGGTTTCTGGATCGTTCTTCTGCTGATCGAAGTAACTCAGCTTGACCCCGGACAAGTTCGTATGCTGGGTCAGATCATAATTCGTGCGCGAGGCGATGCCCTCGAGTTCGTCCCAGCCCCAGGGGTACTGGTATTCGATGTCGTAGGTGTTGTCGGCGTAATGCGCGAGCTCGGTCGATTCATGTTGGCGCAGTTTGAAGGCGTCCTTGTTATTGGCAAAGCGCTTCCACCAGTTCATGCGCTCATTGGCCCAGTATTGATGCCATTCTTTCTGGGTTCCGGGCTCAACGAAGAACTCCATCTCCATCTGCTCAAACTCACAGGTACGGAATATGAATTTCTCGGTTGTAATCTCATTGCGGAAGGATTTGCCCTGCTGTGCAATGCCGAATGGCACCTTCATGGACAGCGTTTGCTGGACGTTGAGAAACTGAACAAACATGGCCTGCGCGGTTTCTGGCCTCAGGTAAATAGCAGTCGAGCGCACGGCCTCATCAAGCTTTTCGCGAAGTTCCTTCTTGGTGAGATTCTTCCCTTGAATTTGGTCCACAAAAGCGTCCAAGGGATCAACCGGGCCAATCGAGGTGCGGAACATCAAGTTAAATTGCCGCTCCGAGGATAAGTCGCAGCTTCCGCAGTTCGGGCAGACGTAGCCATGTTCTCCGACGGTGCCTTTGATCTGCTCGCCGCTTTTCTTGCCGCCCTTTATGTAGGTAATGGCAGTGCCGGCAGCAATCTTCGGAGCCTTGTCGGCGCGGAAGCGCTCTTTGCAGTTATGGCAATCAACAAGCGGATCTGCAAAAGTTGCTAAGTGTCCACTGGCCTTCCAGACATCGGGGTGCATCATGATTGACGCGTCAATGCCGACAACGTCTTCGCGTTCGAGCACCATGGCGCGCCACCATTCCTGGGCTATGTTGCGTTTGAGTTCGACGCCGAGCGGGCCGTAGTCATAGGCTGATTTAAGTCCGCCATAGATTTCGCTGCTCTGAAATACGAAGCCGCGGCGCTTGCAAAGGGACACCAATTTCGTGATGAGTTCTGTTTCTGCCATGGTAATTCCTTGCCCCGGGTTAGACTGCAGCCTGGGCGCTCTCTACGACTCGTTCGACAAGTTGATAGACGGTGTTGCGTTCGACGGGAACTCGGCCGGCCTGACGGATGACGTGCTTAATATCGTCGATACTTAGGGCCTGCGGCGAATGTGACCCCGCCATATGGTAAATTTTCTCCTCGGTGACTGTGCCGTCAAAGTCGTCGGCGCCGAAAAGTTGGGCCGTTTGTGCGGTTTTAACACCGAGCATAATCCAATATGCCTTGATATGCGGAATATTGTGCAGCATCAACCGGCTAATCGCTATCATGCGCAAATCATCGACGCCGGTTGGCGCGGGCAAGCGCTCCATGCGATTTCCGTCATTATGAAACGCCAGCGGAACGAAAACTTGGAAGCCGTTGGTCTCGGATTGCAAGTCGCGGAGGCGGATCAAATGATCGATGCGCTCCGCGGGCGTTTCAATCGTACCATAGAGCATGGTGCAGTTTGTCTTGAGCCCCAAGTTGTGCGCTGTTCGATGCACCTCAAGCCAGCCGTTGGCATCGACCTTGTCGCGGCAGATTTTCTGTCGCACACGCGGTGCAAAAATTTCCGCACCGCCTCCGGGCAAAGAGCCCAGCCCAGCGGCCATCAGGCGCTTGAGGACTTCCTCGTAACTCATGCCATACTTCTCAGCGAAATAGTGAATTTCCACGGCAGTGAACGCTTTGACGTGTAGTGCCGGAAATTCGCTTCGAATCATGGAGAGAAGTTCCTCGTAGTATGAGAACGTCAGATTTGGATTTAGTCCGTTGACGATATGAACCTCGGTCATCCCCGGATGATAGCGCTGCTTAATCCAATGTTTGCACTGCTCGACACTCATGGTGTAGGCCTGCGGCATTCCATCCTCTAGCCTGGCAAATGAGCAGAAGAGGCAATCGGCTTCACATACGTTGGTCGAGTTAAGGTGCAAGTTCCAATTGAAGTAGGTATTGTTGCCGTGCAGGGACTCTCGCAGCTCGTTTGCAATTGAGCCGATACCGAGCAGGTCCTTGTGCTCGAAGAGTTTGACCCCGTCTTCGAGGCTAAGCGAAACATTGCTCCTTACTTTTTCGAGCACCTGCTCTAAAAACCTGTCCATTCCAACCACTCCTTGGATGATGTGCGCTTACGAGGCAGCCTTCTTTAGTTCGTCGATTTTGGCCTTAAGCTCGGGCCGGGAATCTCCCAGATCCGAGGCGCGCTGAAATGAAATCAATGAGTTCTTCATGTCGCCAAGCAACTCATAGGCATTGCCCAGTGTCACGTACAGTTCGCTGGTGGGCGCCACCTGCAGTCCCCGTTTGGCCGTACTAATGGCCTGTTCCGGCTTGCCATTTGCCAGGAACATGCTGCTGAGATTCTGTAGCATCTGCCCATTCTTCGGATCCAGTTCGACGGCCTTGAGGAACATCTTCTCGGCGTCGCTGTTGCGCTTGAGCAGCGTGTACACTGTGGCTAGTCGCCCCGCGATGGCCGGATATTCTGGATCCAGCTTGAGGGTCTTCTCGTAGTCCTTGGCAGCCGAGTCAAGATCCTTCAAGGAAAAGTAGGAGTCGCCGCGTCTTGCAAAAAGTCCCGCGTCCTTTCCGTAATTCTGAATGTAGGTATCGAGGAGTGAGATCGCTTCATGCTGACGCTTATTGTTGAGATAGACACCGGCAAGATTGAAAACGGCAGTGAGATTATTTCTGTCCGCTGCCAGTGCCTTGTGAAAGAGCTGCTCGGCTTTGCCAAAGTCGTTGGACTTTACGGCAGCTACGCCCTTTTCATTTAGTTGAACAGACTGTGCCGAGGCTTCGGAAAGCTTTGGCGCCGGAGCGGACTTCTCCGGGGGCTCGGCAGCGGCGGTGGTCGTGATGAAGGAATAAAAGGCGACACTCAGGAGTCCCGTAACAAGCCGGGGATACTTTGAAAACATGGCGCGTTCTTTAAATAGTAAGGTGACTTACGAGCGTGATGATACCAATAAAGAGGAGAGAAATACCAGCCGCCATAGTGCCAACTGACCGATCTAACTCTACAGAATCCTTGGTATTTTTTAGCTTTGTAATAAGAGAGGTGGACGGGAGTAGGACAAGCACTACGGCAAGGTACGGCCGCGGAAGCTCATGCATATAGGCCAACGCCGCGACGAACAGCGGGGCGCAGCAAAGCAGCAGCGGCACGGGGCGAGTAGCGCGTTCACGCTTGGACTGTTTCGCTGACTCCGGAGTCCCGTTCCTTTCGAATGGGTAGACATCCTTGCGATTAACGACGTCCCGCAGAATCTCCGCTGCTAAGACTGAGCACGCAACACCGAGGGAGATAAGCAGAGGCTGCCAAGTCGGATTCTCCAGCATCATTACCATGCTCAGTGCTCCGATCCCCGTGAGATAGATCAATCCGATAAGCTGAGCGAGCCCTGTAATGCCTTTCTTGAGCAGCGAAGTCTGCAAGGCGCCGAAACCCAACAGAGCCAGAACGACAATAAAGACAATGTACTCGAATTTGAACCTGAGCGTTCCGAGCAGCGCCAATGTCAGCAACGCAGAAAGCACGAGTCCAAGGAGGAGAAGCTTGTCCTTGCCGCTGGGCTCGGCTTTAGCGGCAGCTTTGCGCTCGATGATTGCAAAGGCGCAGGCCTTTACTGCGGACCAGGACAAAAAGAGCAGCAAAAAGAGAAGGAAGGACGACATCCAGGCTTCATCAAGCAAGCGTTCGCGATTAACGCCAAAGAATAATGGTCCCAGAAAAAACGGGATTAGGGGCGGGGTGCGATTAACGAGAGTCTGAGCCCTGGTCTTTAGTTGCATACACGAGCGAGTTTGTCACGATTGGCGATGTCCGTCACGCACTTCTGCCCTGCGTCCGAATTTCAAGCCGGACGGGGACCATGGGGAGCGCTAGCAGCCGTGCTCGAAGTCAGCAGCAAACGCATCAAAGTCATCCCCATTCACGAAACTATTGCCATCATAGTCCGCTGAAGGATCTCCCAGGTTGAACGCTGCTTCGAACGCAGAATAGTCAGTTTGATTCAGTACGCCGTCATGATTGAAATCGGGGGCGCAGGGCGCGGCGGTGGGAGTACTAATCGGCGTGGGGCGCGGCGTGACAGTTACCACTGGCGTCGGCGTACTCTCTGGTCCAGGCGCCGGTGTTTGCGTTGGAGTAGGGGATGCGACGTTAATGATGACCGTTTGATTCGGACGATCGACACGAACATCGAGACTTAAAATCGTCGCAGCGTTGGATAAGTCGATGATGCCGGAGGTATCCAAGCCTTGGGCATCACGGAAGTCGAGAGTAACGCTCTCCACCTCAGTATCGGCGAACAGCGTGAATTGCCCTTGCGCGTCGGTAACCGCAGTCTGGGATGTCTCGCGCACTGTTACCGTGATGCCTGCCAGCGGCAGTCCGCTGACATCAGCTACCCTACCGTCCAGGGAAACTCCTCCTGTGCCGCGCGTTTGGCCGCCGCAGCCAGGGAAAGTGCCGATGACTATCATAATCACCAAGCTGAACAGCGTATACAGATGTAAGCGGCTAGTGCTTCTTGTCATAGGCCTTCTTTTCCTTACGCCTGGTCAGACTGAAACTGCCAAGTGCTACGCGGTGGACCGGCTCTCCACGCGCAAGCTTTGGATTGGCATCATAGTCAAATTGAGAGAGGTATTTGTGAACCTTGCGATGGAAGGCGCTGCCTTCCTTGAGCAGCCATTTTTGGATTTTGGGAATTGCCGATTCGACGACGCGGTCGTATATAGTCGAAAGATGCAGATGCTGGGCCGCCTCGCCTTCGCTCACATTCAACTGCACGGCCGTCATGAGGTCGGCTACATCCTCGGACATATAGGCATATGCCTCCTTCAGATCGCGGGTGATATAAGGGCCGCGCATCAGACAAAGCCCCGAAGGCACCTGCTTGACCAGCTTTAGTCTTTCAAGCTCGGCCAGCATGGTGCCATGGTGAAAGTCGCTGCAGGTATCCTTCACCAAATCGGCGAATTCATTTTCGGTGTCGGTTATTCGTAAGACACGCGGGGACCCATCCTTTCGGAGGTAACGCCTGTCGCTCTGCCACCTGCCGATAAGCTTGCTCAGCTGATTTTGCGGCTCGGTCCGCTCCTCTTCTCGCTGGCAGATACGACGCACATCCGGGCGGTGCACGCCGGTCATGGCGCTAAGCTTGCTGACGTTCATATGCTCGCCGCTTGAACGCAGGTCCTCTTGAGCTACTCTCAGCATGGCCGATTTCAATTCCTCTAGTGCTTCCTGGACGCCGATAGAATGATGGATGCAGAACCGGGCAATCGGCCGGAGCATGGTGCGTAGACAGGAACGAAAGAAAGCCTGAGTCATGGGTAGGCAACCACTGGAAATTATTTACAGTATACAGGAGAAGCGCCGATCGGGCTACTCCTCGTCGTTTCAAGCGGTTACCTGACCGTAATTCAGTTCTGCCGCTCATGAGCACCGATGTCCCAGCCTGCACCGTAGGATCCTGGGCGGGCGCTCCCCGTGATGTCGTACAGATTTGGTACGGATACTCCAGTATTGACCGCGGGGGAGGCGGTTTGCGGATTCAATGCCAGCAGAACGCTGCCACCCGACCATTTGCAGACAAAGCCGTCACGGAACGAGCTCAGGGCCGGACTAATATCAAGGTAGGTGCCGTCAGTGGTCGCCCCTTTCGCGGTAACTACTCTGGAGATCCCATCTAGGCCGAAGCTGATAAGGTCGCCAACTGCAAAGCGGTCGGGTTCTTCGACATAGAGCCTTCCGCTTGAACTCGGATGCCGTTCGTATTCCACGGTAACCGGCAGCGGAACGGTTTTATCGACTCGCACATCGTGGGGGAAGAACAGACTGTCGCCGATTACATCAAAAACGGGAAGGCCGTCGATTTGGTCCGTGGTCGTATCGGCCGGATCCGCCGAAAGGTACATTCCCGCGCTAGCCGATTTGATAGTCGTCGGGGATCCGCGCAACGTGCGATTTGCCTCGAATTGCGCCCCCGGAACCACCAGGATTCCTCGGAGCCCGTTGTCCTTTGAGGAGAGCTGTCCCGTTACTGACAGTCGCACTGTTTTGAGTGCGGAACATGCAGAGGGGATGCTTTGCAGCTGGGCGGCTTGTGAGGTGCTCAGTTTTGTCGAGTAAGGACCCTGTCCTCCGGTGGCACTTTGATCTACGGCAAAAATATTGGCCGCTGCGTCGACAGTCGGAGTCGGGGCTCCGTCGTAACTTAAGAAGTACGATAGTTGCGGCGCCACTACCAGGTTGTTTTTCACCTCATAATTGAGGGGCACCGTAGTCCCGCGCTCCACATCCAGACGCAGAAAGGCGTCATTGCCGATCGAATTTGGCCTCCAGCCCGCACGATTCGAGAGCGAAACAAGCGAATTGTTGAGCACGCGGTTTTTCATGCCGAGGCTGATTTGGTTAATTGCTGGGTCACCTGCGGGGTTGAATTGAAACATGCTCAAGAGAATTCCACTGGTGCCGTACCCGGGCCAGGTTTTGCGGCCGGGCAGCGCAAGGAGCAGGTTATTTCGAAACGTCGTGCCCCCGAACGATGTTGCGAGTCCGCCGCCGTCGTTCAGCTCCGGGCGCTGAAAGATTTGATTTCCATCCCAAATGATCCGATAGGCAGATCCATTTTCTCGTGTATTGCCATCGCTGCTGCCATTCGAGCCTCCGCCGGGGTCCATGATGTTCCCCAGTATAACGGTGTCGGTTACATCGCGAATGAATACAGGCTGGTTGCTGCTATTCAAAGGATTATCGACCGGCAAGCGAATCGAGGGCTGGCGTGAGTTGATTCCGAGCCAGGAGTTGAGGCTCAGAACCCAGTTGTAGGCAATCAACGCATGTCCGCTGTCGAAGGCACGAAGCCCACCGTGATCACCGAAGTCCGATCCCACGCCGGTGCTGGAAGCGCAGCGTTTGCCGGGCTTTCCGCAGCCGATTTTTCCGTCCCAGTTAACGTTAAGCGCATTTGGACTTTGCGCCAGGGAGCTTCCGATAAGCGCGCCGTCTCGAAGTCTGCCGTAGAGTCCGTAATTGGCAAAGTTTGTAATAGAGAGGCTGGAGGCTATGGAGTATGGAGCGTACACGGTGTCCTCGTTGCCGTCCAAATAGAGCGACAGTCCCAAACCTGAAAATTCCAGACGGTTCAGCGTCAAGTGCGGAACGCGATTCTTCACCCATAATCCAGGCACGATCTCCCCCATGCCGGTGGACGAGTCATAGCGACCTTCGAACCGAATGTCTGTAATAGTCGTCCCTGCCGTCGGCCCGGAGGTGATGCTGATAATGGGATTATCGTCGTACATCGTGCCGCGGGAGCTCGCGCGGATGATTGGCTTTGCCCCGCTGCCATACGCGCCGAGATACATGGCGTACTGTGCAAGACTGCTGAAATTACATTCGGCGAGATCTATGATTCCAGCATCAATGACGTCGCCGCGTCTCAACAGGACGCGTCGAGGTCCGGCCGGAGGTGTGGGCCTGCCGTAGGGTGCGCATAGACGGCTTTCGGTTAAGGCAGCGCTCAGACTGCCGAGTCGGTTTGCCGCAGGCGCCGGACAGCCGGCAAAATTGTTGCTGGAGGACACGCACCAGGTATTTCCACCGTTTGCCTCATTGAAGACAACGTCCGGGTCAGACACTGCGATGC
>JAYRHW010000134.1:0-19672 GCA_041907145.1 Bdellovibrionota bacterium | reverse complement strand
TTCTCTGCGACGAGGCAGCGCCCCGGTCAGCTTGATTACTCGCCCAGAACGTCCTGAACCACATTTTCGCAGCCAGCTACTGGCACAGGGTTGCTTTTGGGGATGGATACTTTCGGCACTGTGGACAATTTTTTACGGATTTTCTGCCGTGGGAACCGTAACGACTCCCTCACTTAAGAGAGGGCTCCTGGCTACCCTTCTCTTTTATGTCGCCTGGCTTGGCGCGTTGGCCAGTTAGTTACTGCCTTCTGTCGATGAGCGGAAGCGTATCCATGGCTTGGCCGCTATCAGCGTCTACGAAAGTAATTTTTTCAAGCTTGGCAAGGCCTAGCTCCTTGGCCTTGGCCTGAATTCCAGCAAAGAATTTCTGCTTGGCAAATGCCGGCATACCCTGCATCGGAAAATTCTTGAAGCGAACCACAAGCTCGGTAGCGGAGGGCTGGGAAAACGACACGTATTTGGGACCGGCTACTGGATTTAGCGAAATATACTGCGCCAGCGCCTCAACTCCTTCCTGCTTGGGGCGAGCATTATTTGCGGTTGGTGACTTTGACTTCTCGGACTCCAGCTCATCAAGAAATTTCTTGAATCGTGCATGAGCTTCGGGAGAAGGAGCATGTTCAAGTGCTTTGAGTCCAATTTCCTTTGCGTGCTGGAAGTCCCCTACCTGCGCGTAGGCAATGGCAAGATAAGCGAGTGCGTGGAAATTCTGGGGATCCTTTGTCAGCACGGCCTGCAATTCTTTGATGGCCTGATCGGACTTATCCATAAAAGCCAGGGAACTTGCATAGCGGGCGCGCGCAGCCAAATCATCGGGCCTTTCCTGCAGATACTTCAAATAGAGTTCCCCCGCCTTATCAAAGACCTTTGCGTTAAAGGACAGATCCGCTAAAGCGATCAAAGGCTCCGGATCCTTAGGGCTCAGGCGAAGCCAGGAGCTAAACGCATCGGCAGCTTCCATCATGAAACCCTGGTCCGGCTCCGCTGTCTTACGCAACTCCTCCAAGACGGCACGGGCGTATGCGCGCTGCGGCTCGAGCTCCTCCGGGGCTGCTTCAGCTGCCTCCTTCAGCTTTGCAAGTTCGGATCCCAGCGAACCTTGGAAATGGATCGTCGGCTTGGTGCCAGCCTGAAATACCTGCAAGGCGTACCCGGAGCCCCAAAGAAAGCCGGTCAAAATAGCTAAAATAAAAATGCTACGAGGATTCCAGCGCACTCGGTAATAGGACTTCTGCAACGACCAGCCGCAATTCGGACAAAAGCGAGTCTGCGATTCACAGTCTGACCGGCAGCGAGGGCAAATCATGGGTGAGCTCACTTCTCGTTCGCAGACAGAGGAACGTTAGCTGCAGCGGCATCCTCAGCGACAGGAACATCTTGATTCGCTCCCTCGACGGCAGCCTTCTCGGGCTGGGCGAAATTCTCTATGACACTATCCGCCAGCATGAAGCCGCGAGAACTCAGGGCGATCCTCGCCGGCTCAGCCTTAATCAAGCGCTCCGAGCTCAATACCCGAAGCAGATTTGGGTACAATGAATGCAGCGAAACTCCAAATCGCTTCTTGAAATCCGCCAGGTCAATGCCGGCAGCGGTTCTCAACCCCAAAAAGATGGCCTCGAATACGGCATCCTGACGAGACAAGGAATCGTTCCAACCCTCCGCAGTGCCATGCGCAGTTGCTTCGGTGATGTACTTATTAGGTAGAGCAAAGTTCGACCAGCGCTTACCAAAACTATCGGCACCCTCAGAACTTGCAACAAAACTGTGCGCCCCGGCTCCCAGGCCCAAATAATCCGTGCCGTTCCAATAGGCCATATTATGGCGGGCCTCCTTGCCAGGCTGGGCAAAATTGCTTACCTCATAGCGCGCTAGCCCCGCACCCGGTAACCGCTCATTCACTTCCTCCATCATGGAAACCAAAATCTCCTCCTTGGGAAGTTTGAGCGAGCCCTTCTTGTAGGAAATATGGAAGGGAGTCCCCTTCTCGATGGTAAGCCCATACGCTGATACGTGGGACGGACTTAACGCCAACGTTTTTGAAATGTCCTCCCGCAGCGACTCCAGCGTCTGATCAGGCACGCCATAAATAATGTCGATATTGATATTGCTGATGCCTGCCGTACGCGAAGCTTCGACGGCGGCTTCGATATGCTCGGGAGAATGAATTCGGCCCAACGTTTTCAACGTTGTGCGCTCGAATGACTGTGCGCCAAGACTCAGGCGATTGACACCGGCGTCGGCAAACCCTGCTATCGACTCCTGAGAAACCGTTCCCGGATTCGCTTCCAGGGAAATCTCCGCTCTTTCATCCAAGGGAAAAGTTTTGCAAATAGCCGAAATGATTTTCCGAATCGAAGCTGGCTGAAACAAAGACGGCGTCCCTCCGCCAAAGTAGATGGTTTGAACAACACGGGCTCGCCATTCCGGCTGCTCAGCGCGATAGTCCAGCTCCGCCAGCAGCCCCGAGACATATTCCTTCTCAGGTATGGCGCTCACTGCATACGCGTTGAAATCACAATAAGGGCACTTATGAAAGCAAAAGGGGATGTGGATATAGAGTGAAAACGGCTTCATGCGTGCACGAGTTTCCCGGTATTATTTCCCAGCCTTCCGACGAGCCTTCTTCTGAGCCAACATGCGGGCGCGCTGCTCGTCAGGATCTCGATTCACGGCTGCGGCTTGAGCCAACTGCGCTTCGGCCGGAGCCTCTGCCGCCTGCTCGGGCGAATCATGAATCATGCGCATTTGACGTTCAAGTGCCTCGCGCCGCTTTTGCTCTGCTTCGATATGCGCAAGAAGCTCCTTGGCGTCGGGCACTTCATAGTAGCAAAGCTTGCGCACGATATTTTCCTTCGTGAGATCAAGCATGCGCTGGAAAAGGATGAAGCCCTCCTTCTGGTACTCGTGCAGCGGATTTTTCTGTCCGTAGCCTCGCAACCCAATTCCTTCGCGAAGATGATCCATCATTTGCAGATGGAGATTCCAGAAATGATCCAAGGTCTCGAGAATGGTATCCTGCTCGATGGTGCTGACATCGAAGGGCTTATCTTCCGCTCTCGAAATCTGCACCTTAACCGGCATAGCTTCGTTAGCGGAAAGGGATTCTAGGGCGGCCAAGCGCTCAGTCAGATACGCGACTCTACGCGCATATATTTTGCGCGCCGAATCACGGAGCTGATCGAAGATTTCCTGCGGGCTTGCATGACCGGAAATCGAGGCCCCCTCACGAAAGAGGAAGGTAAAGCGCTCCTCGAGCTGCTTTAAATTCCAATCGCGTGCCTTGGTCTCCTCGCTACAGACTGAAAGGACAGATTCCTCGAGCAGGTCATCAATCATGGTCATGACTTCATCACGAACACCCTGATTCGCAAGTACCCGGTTGCGCAAGTTATAGACCACCTGCCGCTGCTTATTCATGACGTCGTCGTACTCGGTTACGTGCTTGCGATTATCAAAATGAAAAGCTTCAACCTTCTTCTGCGCTGATTCAATTGAGCGACTGATGAGTTTACCGTCGATAGCGACACCCTCTTCCCACCCCAAACGCTTCATGAGGACTTGGATGCGATCACCTCCAAAACGCATCATGAGATCGTCTTCTAAGGACACATAGAATCGGGTACGCCCCGGATCTCCTTGACGCCCAGCGCGACCGCGAAGCTGGTTGTCGATACGACGCGATTCATGCCGCTCCGTACCAATAATGCAAAGCCCTCCGGCTTGAAGCACCTTTTTCTTTTCCTCAGCGCACTGCACGGAAAATTTGGCGAGAGCTTCCTGGTATCCCGGATCTTTGCGGTCCTTGGTTTTTGCCTCGGCCGCCGCCAAAAATTCTGGATTTCCTCCAAGAACGATATCCGTGCCGCGGCCGGCCATATTAGTGGAAATGGTGACCGCACCAAATCGTCCCGCCTGAGCCACAATTTCAGCTTCCTTCTCATGCTGCTTCGCGTTGAGAACATTGTGGCCGATCTTTCGATTCTTAAGTATCTGGGAGAGCGCCTCGCTCTGCTCGATGCTGATAGTTCCGACGAGCACCGGCTGGCCGGTCTCACGCGTGCGCACGATCTCCTCGATGACCGCCTCGTACTTTTCCTTGCGAGTCCGATATACCTGATCGCTCTCGTCACTGCGAACCATGGGTTTATTGGTCGGGATCACAACAACTTCAAGGTTGTAAATATGCTTGAACTCGGCCGCCTCGGTATCCGCAGTTCCGGTCATGCCGGAGAGCTTCTGATACATGCGGAAGTAATTTTGGAACGTAATCGAGGCGAGCGTCTGATTCTCTCTCGCGATTTGAACGCCCTCCTTTGCCTCGATGGCTTGATGCAGCCCGTCGGACCAGCGTCTGCCCGGCATGAGGCGGCCCGTGAATTCATCGACGATTACAATCTGTCCATCACGCACCACGTAATCCACGTCCCGCACCATTATCGAATGCGCCTTGAGGGCCTGCTGCGTATGGTGCAGCAATTCGATGTTGTTCGGATCGTAGAGATTTTCTACTTGCAGCAGTTCCTCGACGCGCGCCACGCCTTCTTCAGTCAATGATGGCTGCTTAGTCCGCAATTCGATTACAAAGTGCTTTTCCCTCTCGAGATATGGAATGATCTTATTGATACGGTGATACTTATCCGTGGGGTCCTCCGCCGGACCAGAGATGATGAGCGGAGTTCTCGCCTCGTCGATCAAAATTGAGTCAACTTCATCGACGATGGCGAAAAAGTGCTGTCTCTGCAGCGTTTCACTGGTACTAAACTTCATATTATCGCGGAGATAATCGAAGCCGTATTCGTTGTTCTGGCCGTACGTGATATCAGCGTTATAAGCTTGGCGCTTCACTTCCTCATTCAATCCGGCGTAAACGACCCCGGTGGTTAGCCCCAAGAACCCATAGACTCGCCCCATCCACTCGGCATCGCGGCGAGCCAGGTAATCATTGACTGTTACGATGTGCACCCCTTTCCCAGCCAACGCATTGAGATAGGCAGGCAAGGTCGCTACGAGAGTCTTTCCCTCTCCCGTCTTCATTTCGGAGATCATGCCGCCATGCAGAACCGCCCCGCCGATTAGCTGCACATCAAAGTGTCTCATGCCGAGTGCGCGTTTCGCGCCCTCCCGCACGACAGCGAACGCTTCCGGCTGGATTGACTCTAGCGATTCGCCCTTTTGAATACGCTCACGAAACAGCGCCGTCTGCTGTCGGAGATCCTCATCGCTGAGAGCCTGAAATTTCTTCTCCAGTTCATTAACCCGGCCTACCAATGGACGAAGGGATTTCAGTACGCGGTCATTGCGGGTGCCGAAAACTTTCTTGGCGACGATGTTAAGCATAAGAAATACAGAACTATCCCAGTCAATTAGCGTGAGAACTATAGACCAATTTAGGGCTATTAAAAAGGAAAGCGCCTTAGGGGGTTAGGCAAAGAACCGCTGATTTTGGCGCTCCAGGACCCGACCATGAGCCCGGCATTTTAGTCAATATATACAGGTGCTTATATTAGGGTGTCGCTAGGCGGCAAACTGTTCCTCTCGGTAGGTGGACATGCCCTTGAGATGGAAGTTCATCGCTTCAACGAGCGAGGGTTGAATCTCCTCCACTCGCATTCCCCCGCCATCGATTCTGTTGAGGAATCGATTCAACTCAGCGACATCCAAGCTCGCTCCGGTGACGGTAATTTGATGCCCAATTCTGCTCACGAGGCATTCGGGATACTGAGTGCGGATGCGAATAAGAAGTGTATGAGGATCGCTCAGGTTGCTGATAATGGCGCTGCGTCCGCAGAGTTTAGTACAGACATCTTCGACGGGCCCGGAGGCAAAAAATAGCCCTTCCTTGAGCACGACAATCAAATCTGAAAGCCGCTCAACCACATCCATACGATGGGAAGAGATAATAAACGAAGTTGCGCGCGACTCTTGGCGAATAATATCGGCGAGCTCGGATGTCTTCTGAACATCAAGCCCGTCAAACGGCTCATCGAACAAAAATAATTTTGGCCGGATCAAGAACCCTATCGCTGTCTGAACGCGTCGGCGTTGTCCCTTTGAAAGCTCCCTTCCAAGCTTCTTTAGCAGCGGTCCTACCTGCAGAACATCGATGTAGCGCGCACCCTCCTTTTTGAAATAGTTGCCATCACGGTGCTTGATGCGGCACCAGAGCTTAATATAGCTCTCGACCGAGATATCCAAGAATACCGCCCCGACTTCCGGACAAAAGGCCATATGCTGCTCAGGCACTAGCATAGTACGGCTCTCACCTTCGACACTCCATGCTACGAGGCTGCCGGTGCTAGGCTGCAGAAGTCCGAGCACCGATTTAATGAGCGTTGATTTGCCGGCCCCGTTATGTCCAACGATGGAAATGATATTCCCCTGGAGCTTCAGCTCATCCGCCCGCAGCGCCACGAACTCCTCATAGGACACACAGAGATTGCGCGCAGCGATTTCCACGTGCCGCGGCCCCTCGAAGTCGTCTGCGCTCATAAATCCTCCAAATGGGCAGCAAACCAGCGAGCGTTATGCCGCAGCGCGAAGAGAAAGAGCAGCGCGGTCAAAACCGTATGAATGGCCAGCACGTCGAAATTGGGCTTGAAAACAGGGGCAATCAATACGGGCCCAACTCCCAGGATAGGCATCGCCGTCATGACGTTTCGGATTAGTCCCGTGTAATAGCCATCGCTTATGAAGGAAAATGACCACAGCAGCATACCCAAGGCGCATACGGTCAGCGGCAAATATCGATACACGAAACTCAGGAATTGATGGCGCTGTTTGAGTTCGGAGATGGAGGAGATGAGGGTCGCAAGTCCGAGGCTGGATATCACTGCAACGATCCATAGAAACAAAGCCAGGTGGTCTTTGCCGAACACGGTAACGATCTGATCTTTTCTTAGAATCTCCCCAAACCCCATGACCGTCATCGGCACCGCGGCAAAAAGAAATCCTCCCACGCGAAAGAAGGTCAAGATCCATATGGCCGCGTAGAAGACCCCCTTGCCCGTCGCTGCAACCATCGGCAGCAGCGCTCCGCTGCGGGCAAAGTAGTCCAGCACTTTGCGATGTGCGCGCAGCGCAAGCCACATCGTTATGACGATGAGAATGGCGATATTGAATACAATCGCAAGTGAAACATACATTTGACGAACGCTGACGGGATTGCGCAGCCCGGGCGAATGGAAACTGATGTCGCCGATTCGATTTTTAATCTTGTCGAAATTTTTCACGACTTGAACATACTGCTCGCTCACATCGTCATTGAACTGCAGGAGGCTCAAGACCATCAGGCCCCATACGCTGTAGACTTGAGTCTCGTTTTTATTTTGTCCCACCTCGATTACTACATGGGGACGACATGTGGAGCATACATGCAGCCGCTCGATGTTGCCGTTGAAGATTTTTTGGTACTCGGTGGCATCGAAACTAGCAGGGTCGTCAACTTTTAACGCCACATCAAGCTTATCCGGGGCGCAGTCATCCGAGGGCGGCATTTCCACGCTATGCCCCTGCAAGTCTGGCGCAAACTTCCAGCGGCAGAGCCGCAGGGGTGGAAGTTCCGCCATCTCACCGTAGAGCAGCCGGCGACCCAAATTCTCGCGCTTTATGATTTTGAGCGTATCCTCGACGCTCTCGTGGTTCTGACTAAACGTTCGAACAAATAGGCCGGTCACAACGAGCTGAAAGTAGACCAGCACTAAGCTTAAAATCAGCGGAATCAAGAACAGCGATGAGAAGAGCTTCGGAATACGAGCTAGGGCGACTGCCAGGCGAAAGGCTGAAGAAATAAATGCCACGCGTCCTAAACCCTTGATAAAACCCGACTAATAAGGAGGCTCGAAGCCTCAATAAGAGTTATGGGAATCTCCAAGGAAGGGTATCCTTCACCCGGGCAGCGGGCAAGCACACGAGACTACCAGCCCCTACGAGCTGCCGCCGCCGCCAAGGCCCAAAACAAGCCGCTGCCAGGAATCCAGTCGCTTCTTGGGTGCTCACCACGCTGGATCCAGAATGCACGCTGGGCCCGCGCCATATCGCAGAACTCAGGATGCTCGTCTGCCAGCACGGCAAGGAGCTTCACGTCCTGTTCACGATTTTGGCCATGGACAAGCCCGACCAAAGCTCTCATCTCTTCAGGAAGTAGCGTTGCCCGGCGAGCTTCATCACTAATCCAACTCCGCGCTGCTTGATATCTCTCCTCAGAGCTCGACAACCTAAAAGGCGCGTGCATTTGCTCATGATCCATAAAGAATGCGGGATCATGCTGCAAGCACTCCATGATCAGGGCCTTGCGGCTGGAGGATTCTATTCTATCGTCTGCACAAAAATTTTCGACGAATTTTATAAGAGATGCCCGCTCGAACCGAAAAGAGGCTATTAGAGCCGGCGACACTTCCAGCTGCCCGATGAGCACTGCGTAGGTAAGCGCTGATTGCGAGGCAATATCGACTAAGTGCTTACTTCGCAGGAATGCGTCCATCGAGCGCCGCAGCACCGTCCCGGAATTTGCCTGCACCATCTGACGAAATGGTTCTCGAAGCTCGGCGGAAAGCCCTGTAAACAAAGCATCGGGGTTTAGCTCCACACCCCCGGTCAATTTCTGTGCGGGTATTACTTCCCATCGGTCTCTCTGAAGGTATGCGGTAACGGTTCGCACTGCCACAGCCTTGAGATTATCGTAAAGCTGCGCTAGCAACTCCCCCGCCTTCACCGCGGTCGGATCGCGAACTGATGCAGGAACTCCTTCAGGATTCAAATCAGTGCGCATTATGTTCATGCCCAAGTGGTCACCGACGACTCGCTCTGTCATAGCAAACTCGGTCACCACACGGTTACGTGCCGATCCCCGCGCATGGAACAGGCCCGCTCTGGCGCTTTCACGAGCAACGGGAGCGATCGAGCCGTCCCATAGAGTGGCGACAAGCTGATCCAGCTGCCGAGCCTCCGCCCAAAGTTCTCGGCTGAGCCGATCGAGCTCTCGTTGATCGGTCTTTCCCTTGAATGAATCACGCAGGGATAAAATTTCGGGGAGGGCGTGGGCTACTTGCTGGGAGAATATTTCGGTAGACTGCTTAGGCTCCGAGCATGGTCCCCGCATTCGGGGCGCCGGATGAACCTCGGCGGCTGGACAACATTGGCTGTCTGCGCCGGTAATCGAAGATTGGTGCATTGACATACTTCAGCGAAGCGAGGCCTCGCCGCGCATGATTATGCGCCTTTCGCTATGCCTTGTCTGCCGGTGCTATTTGCTTGAAAAGATTAAGGTAAGTCTGCGCACAGGCCTTCCACGAAGCTTCCTTTAGTGACTCCTTAGCGGCAGCTCCGAGCGCAGATAGCGACTCCTCCGAGAACGAAAGCAACAGCTTTTCGGCTGCCTGAATGTCCTCGAAGTCGCAGATTAATCCATTCTTCCCATGTTCGATGATTTCCCGATGCGCCTGAATGTTCGAAACCACGCAAGGCAGCCCAAAAGCCATCGCTTCCAACACCGAATTCGGCCGCCCCTCAAATTCCGAGGCTGAGCAATAGAGATGTGCTCCGGCAAGATAGGCCCCAATTCTTTCCGGAGCGACTGCGCCCTCCAAGAAAACTCGATCAGCAACTCCCAGTGACCGCGCTTCAGCCTGGAGTAATTCAAGATACTTTTCGTCCTGCAGTCGCCCACAAATGACCAATCCGTGCTCACGAAACGGGGCACAAGTCAGAAGAGGACGCAGCTGAGCGACTCGCTTTCGAGGCACGACCGTTCCGACAAAGAGTAAGTATTTTCGTCCCGCAAATGGCCGGTCTCGAAGGAGCGCTTCTGCTTGAACTCGAGTGACCGCAAATTGCGAAACACCATTCGGAATGACGACGCACGGCACACCGCGTAAGCCCAGGGCTTGAAGCTGTGTCACGAACTGCTGATTAACGGACACTATTGCCCCGGCAGCCCGCAGCGCCGGCAGAAACAGATAGCGCAGGTATCTGGATTGCAGCAGGCGCAAATCTTCGCCACGAACGGTAACGAGATATGGCCTGCCGGTGAACGTCTTCAGCCACCAGGCAGCTAGGAGCGCCAGCGCCCAATTTGCGTGCGCAACTTCAAAGTCATTCCGTCGACGAAATGCCTGCCAAAATAACTGAAAGAGAAGCGCCGGAGCTTGTAGCAGTAACCCGGGGCGGCGTCGAATATTCGGCATAATTCCGGCGCCGAAGGCCAGTGCTCCCTTGCGGAATATACCGTATCGAAATCTTCGAACTTGAAAGCTGCCGCAATCCGACTCCTCCGGCTCACTGGCATCGCGCGGCACTAGGACGACCCCGCTCACTCCATTCTCCGCATAGCCAGCAACCAGGCGCTGCACGAAGATCGAGGCCTCATCGCCCTCGAAACGGGGGAAGGAAGTCGTCAATAGGCATATCCGCAACATTGCGATGGTACTCAGCTAATCTTCCAGACGCTAAAGCCACGCTCATTGAACACTAGTTGCAGGTGCTTCTCTTGGAATTCATTCCAAAGTGCTCGCTCCTCGAGCGACAGGGAATCTTGGAAAGTTCGCCGAGTCAGCTCGGTATTGCTCATCAAATAATCGATCGCGCGATTCTTAAATTCCGAATACAGAAAGTCGCTGGAACTCGACGAGCGAATCCACGTGAGAATCTGTGCCGCCGAAAAGTGTCCGCTTGAGGTCACCCTCTTGTCGAAGTAATAGAAGCGATTTCCGGTGTTGAGGAGATAGGTTACGGACTCTGCCGGTACGTTCGAGTTGATATACTCAATGGCCGGGTATTCGGCGATGTGTTTCCGCAGATAGCTTGTTTTGTCGTCCCTGCCCTCCGCCCATTCAATTGCCGCGGAATCTGACAGCATCCTCCCTGCGTGCCAGCAGCCCCACCCCAGCGACATAACAATTACAAGCACAAAGCCGCTGTAACGCCCACGTGCCGGAAGTCTCGATGTAAGCTGCCAGATGCCGATGCTCGCTACGATCATGACCGGACCAAACAACGGAGCCAAATATCGCACCCGTGCCGAGCTCAGGATCAGCGCCAACACAAGATAGCCTGCCAAGAACACCCATGAGAATAGCACCCATGGATCTTTGAAGAAGCGCAAAAGCGGCACGAGCGCGAACAACAACACTGGACTAAGCACTCCATCAAACTTACGCGGATTGCCGTCCTCTCCGGCGAACAACATGCGCAGCGGAATTGCCACGATGTCTCCGATACTTTCACCGTACAACAGCATTCGCTGATCGATCGGGTTAATGCTTCTGGGAGTTTGAGGTCCGGTAGCGACAGAGAAATAGGAGTTAAAGAGCGGATAAAGGGGATTATTTGTCCAGGCAATATTCTTCATTACCCATGGGGCATATACCAAGAGCGCTACAAGCCCAATCAGCATGCAGGCTCTGAGTGCAGCGCCAAGCGAAATTTTCGAAAGCAACGCAAACGGAATGAGGGCACCAAGAAGCAGCGCCAGCATGAGCAGGCCATTGTACTTGCAGCCAAGCGCCAGTCCGGACGCGAGTCCGGCAATCAGCAAATGAAGCATCCGGCGTTTTCCCTCGGCCCAGTAGATGACATGGCAGAATGCCAGCACCGAATACAGGGATAGCCCCAAATCAACGAGTGGAGCTCCAGCTAAACGCGTACACACTGGAATGGAAAGGAAGAGAAGGTACGTCGCTGCAGCGATACTATAATCCTGGGTCTTATAAAGAACGAACCCGGCTGCAACTCCACAGGCAATCAGCAAATAGGCGGCGTGGTATATCGATGCATACCTGTCCCATCCCTCAAGCATCAACCCCGTATAACCTAAATTGACGAGCATCGGATAATGAGACCACTCATGCCAGGAAATCTGCAGGATTCTTCCCGCCTGCACCCACCAACGCGGAACCGCCAGATGATGAATCAGCGCATCGCGAGCAATAACTGGGTGCAGAGATTCAAGAGCGATGATTGCTAGAAAGAGAAACAATGCCCCAAGCGAAAAGACGGGACTCATCATCGAGCGTAGGGAGCAACGGCCAAAGAGCCAGAGCGAAAAGCAAACGGCCAATCCGAGCGAAACGAGGTGCACGTAGAAGAAGGACTCGAAATATCCTGACCGCAGCCCTGAGAACATCCCTATTGGGAGCAATGCCGTCAGCAGCACACCGGCCCACAGCGAAAGGTAGACAATCGCCTTTCGCAATTGATTCGTGGTAACGAGGGGAGCTGTTGCAGGGGAGGCTGCCATGGGCATAATCTAGCGACTGCAACCCATTTCGGCTAGGCGAACAATAGCCGTCTTCGAAGGTATCCTATGCCTCCCAAAAAGCATGCTCTCCCTGCCCCTCAGCGAGTTCCGGCTATCCGCTTGGTCATGATGCCGCGCGACACGAATCCGCTGGGCAGCATTTTTGGCGGGCATATATTGAGTCTGCTTGACTTGGCTGCCGGACAGCATGCGCGAACCGTTGCGCCGAAGAAATTCGTGACCAAGGTCATGCGGGAGGTTGAATTCATTGCCCCGGTTAACGTCGGAGACGTCGTTAGCTTCTACGCCACGACGGAAAAAATCGGTAGAACTTCAATCACGATAAAAGTCGACGTCGAGGCAACTCGGGGAGAGGATTGTCTGCGAACAATTCGAGTTACATCGGCGGAGGTTGTGATGGTAGCCGTCGATAAGAACAATCGTCCCATACCAGTCCGCTAGGCGCTCAATTGAGTGCCGGACCCCGGGGTCAAATCGTCTTCGGTAGCACGATCACTCCGCACTCGATTGCGGACCGCAGTGCTTCGAGAAACTTTCTAAAGCCTTCGTCCTCGGGAGTACTTTCGGGCAAATCATTCAACACCGCCCCTGCCATATCGGCTAACACCCCTCCGGTGGTGCCGCAGCGCTGGAAGTAAGCAAAGAGCGCAGGCTCAAATTCACGCCATCGCACCATATTTTCGCGATCGCGACTGAAAACAATCTCTACCTCACGTTCATCAAGAACGGCGGGCAACGAGCCATCGCGACGGAACGCTGCCAGAAACCTGCCCAAATCAAAGGCGAAGGTATCGAAAAATACGGTCTGAGGCATTCTCCACCGCAGTTCCAAAATCTCTCCGACCGTAAGCTCGGCCAAGTCTCCAAGCTGCAAGGAGCCCTTGGGATCGCAATCAATGGAGCGAGTTCGGCGCGCATAAAAGAGGTGTCTCTCGAAGCGGGAACATTCAACGAGCTCACGCCGCAGCGGTCCTACTTCAATCCTCGGATCGGCAAGGCCGCGGGCGAAATTCTCGACGAGCCCCTCGGTCGTGGCGGTTTTCCAGGGATGGAAGTGATGGAGACTTTGAACGAACGACAGTAAATTTAAATTCTTTTCCCGCGTTTCGAGCGACCGCGAGAGCAGGGCCACCGTTGCTTTGTAACAGGATCCGAGCAGATCAGACTCCCCGTTGAAAATGCTCGTTGTATATATCTGCAGTCTGGCCGGCTCCATCTTGGAAAGGTCTTCGACTTCATCCTGCGACAGGCTTGGAAACATTTCGCGCAGCGCTACTATGCGATCGCCTTGGTTAGCCGGCAGGGGCGGAGCGTCGAGAATGAGGGAACGCATCGCCGAAAGGACTGCTGCCAAAGCCATACCTAGGCCGCCCTTGCCGAGGGGTACATGGACTCCATAATAGAGTTTGCCTGCACCGTCTCCTGCAGAAGCCTCTCGACGGGCGGCAAATGCTTGTCCCACTCGACCAGCACAGACGAGGGGCCAGTAAGCTCAAGCACCTGCTGGAACAAGCTCCAAACTGGTTCCGGCACAGGAGCATCATGGCTGTCGATGAACGAGCCGTCATCCGACGTTTCCCAACCGGCCAAATGCATTTGTCCGACGCGGTGCAGAGGGAGCGAGCGGATGAATGCAAGGGCATCCATCTGGTGAAACTGAGAATTCAGGTAAGCGTTAGTAACGTCGAGCAAGATCCCGCAATTCGATCGAGTTACGATTTGATTAATGAATTCACTTTCGGTCATTTCGCGATCGGAGACAGTTACATAGCGCGTAACGTTTTCGAGCAAGAATGGGCGCTCCAATACATCCTGCACCGTCTTGACTCGGGATACGATATTGTCAGCGCATTCCTGTGTAAAAGGCAGCGGGATGAGATCGTTGAGGTTCGTATGATCGACCATGGTGAAACAGAGGTGATCGGATGTCCAAGGAGACTCGATTTCATCCAAAAAAGTACGCAGATTTTTGAGGTAGTTCATGTCAAGCGGATCCGTCGATCCGATCGACAGACAGACTCCATGCCCGATAATCGGATAATGCCGCCTAATTTCCTGCAACGACTCGCGCACACGTCCGCCAAAACCCATGAAGTCCTCGTTGATGATTTCAAACCAACGAAACGCCGGGCGCTGCTCAATTATGGCATCGAAGTGAGCATGTCGAAGTCCCGCCCCAGCTCCGAGCGGCTTTAATCCGAAATTTTTCATAGAAGTCGAACTCTAGCGGGAACAAACACAGATCTAAAGATAATTTTACGAGACCTTGGTACCACACTATCAATAAAAAGGGGCCCCGAAGGACCCCTTCTAGGTATAACAAGCGGTAACTTACTTCTTGCCGCTGCAACCCTTCTCACCTGAACAGGACTTCTCGCCCTGGGCCTGATGACCGTCATGATGAGCATCGTGATGCGCATCATGATGACCGGCGGCAGCATGCTCACCTGCGCAGTGCTTCTCACCGTTGGTCTCCCCGGAGCAGTGCTTCTCGCCCTTGTTCTGACCTGAGCAGCTCTTCTCGCCGGCGCCTTCGTGGTGACCTTCGTGATGATCCGCCATTGCGATCGAAGGAGCGACGACAAAACCCGCTGCAGCGAACGTGCTTACGGTCAGAGCAGTCAAGGTTGAAAACAATTTTCCGTTTTTCATTTTATTCTCGTTGCAATAATTGACTTGTTAACTAGAGTTTCGACTCCTTCTCCCCCGGAGCTCCAGAGCCAAGATGCAGATCGGACGATATGCATCCCCCCATTAGTCGTAAATCTATAGTAAGTGTTTCAAAATCTCGCAAAGAAAAATTGTGTTGGGATTTAATGAGGATGTGAGAAATAGAACAATATCTCAGACGCTAATAGTCGCTCAATCGATATCTCGAGGACGCGCACCGCAGCGCGTTTAAAACTGCCAATAGGTCGATGGCCTCCTGGGCGATTGCTCCCTCTACGGGGGTCAAAAGACCCGCCGCCGCAAACCCCATCCCAAGAATACTGAGCAGCATTCCACCAACCGCGCTCTGGAGCGCTATATTTCGCATGCGCGCCCCAATATGCAGAAGCTCGTCGAGCTTCTTGAGCGTAGGCTCCAATATTACGGCTCCCGCCGCCTCGGAGGTAATATCGCTTCGCGGTCCGAACGCGATTCCAGCAGTCGCAGCAAGAAGGGCTGGGGCGTCGTTAATTCCATCGCCCAAAAAGAGTGTGGGAGCCTTGGCCGTCTCCTCCCGTACAATTTCAACCTTTTCCTCGGGGGACTTTTCGGCGTAGACGCGCTGAATACCCACGAGCTCTGCCAAATACCTAACCTCCGAGGCTCGGTCGCCTGAAAGCAGGATTACCTCAGTAACATCATGACGATCGGGAAGATGCTGGATGAAAGACGGAGTGTCGCTTCGCGGTGCATCATGAAACTGAAGCGTCGCTGCGTATGCATCATTAATCAGAATGATACATTCAAGTCCGGAAGCCAGCGCAGGAAGAAGTGCCGCAATGTCCTTGGATACTTTGCTTCGTCCCGTCACCGTGACCGTTGAGTCGCCAATTCGCCCGCGCAGCCCCTGCCCGGGAATCTCACGAACCTCGTTTGCCTCGAGCAATACAATTCCCCTCTCTTCAGCTGCCGCACGCACCGCCTCAGCTAGCGGATGCTTGGAATACCTCTCGACACTCGCAGCAAGCTGCAGTACTCGCTCTTCATTAGCGCCCTTTGCGGGCAAAACGGCAGATACAGCAGGCTCCCCATAGGTCAGGGTTCCTGTCTTATCAAAAATTATCGTCCTGCAACGCGGGAGCTGCTCGAGAATCGCCGGATCTTTAATAATGATGCTGCGCTTTGCCGCGAGTGAAATGGTGCCAACGATCGAGATGGGAATGGCAATCAACAGGGGACAAGGGGTAGCGACCACGAGCACGGACAAGAATCGCGCTGCATCTCCGCTGAAGGCCCAGGCAAATACGGCGATAAGCACGGCAATCGGGGTATACAGACCGCCCAAAGTATCGGCAAGTCGCCGCATGCGCGGGCGCCTCTGCTTGGAACTCTCCATCACCTGCATTATCTTCGCGTAACGAGAGTCCTTGGCCTGCCGCAGAACGGAGATGTGGAGCATGCCTTCGCCGTTAATGGCGCCTGACACGACCTCAGTACCGGGAGTCTTCTTAATCTGGAAGGGTTCTCCGGTTAAATAGGCCTCATCCATCGAGCTTCTGCCCTCAGTGACGGTGCCGTCGACCGGGCAGACTTCATGTGGATAGACGCAAAGAGTATCGCCAACAACTACGGAGTCGATCGGCACATCGACAATCTCGCCATCATGCTTCCTATGTGCGATAGCGGGCATGCGACGGGCCAAAACCTCAAGAACGGCCGAAGCACGCCGCATTGCATAGGCCTCAAGAGCCTCTCCCCCCGAAAGCATGAGCACAACCAGCGATCCCGCGAGATATTCCCCGAGCAGAACCGAGGTAATGATAGAAATACCTGCTAGCAGATCGGAGCCGAATTCGGCACGCAAGAGCTTAATGCTCAGGTCATAGATAATCGGCAATCCGCCGAGAAGCAGGACGATATAGAGCGGTACAGCCGCTGCCCCGACAGGGTCCTGAAGGGCATACCTAAGGGCCAGGTGAAGGATGATGCCGCCAAGGGCCAGGAACGCAATGAAACGTCCATAGCGAAGCACTATTCCCTGTTCAGACAGCTCTGTCTCGGTCGACGTCATGCCGGCCAGGGTAGCTCAAGTGAATCGAAACTTACAGAGGACGGAAATCCGCCTTAGCATCGATGGACTTTACAAATGCGGCGAGCAGCTTCGCCGAATGTTCCAGGTCCTTGAGACTGCAGATTTCCACCTGGGTATGCATGTAGCGATTGGGAATGCCGATGGATGCAGTGGCCACGCCCCCACGCGAAACCTGAATGGCATTCGCGTCATTACCAAGCATTCCGGAAGAGGGCGAGGGCTGCCAGGGGATCTTGGATTTTTTCGCGGCTGCGACCAGAGCCCTCTCAACGACCGGATTCGTATGTGGTCCCCGTGTAATCCCAGGACCGCCACCGAGCTTGCAAGGGCTGGATTTATTCGCGTCGTGACCCGGATTGTCATAGGCATGGGCGACGTCAATCGCGATGCCGACCTCCGGATCAACGGAAAATGCGGCTGTACGAGCGCCTCGAAGCCCAACTTCTTCTTGAACCGTACTAACGGCGTAGAGGCCGACATTCAGTTTGCCCTCCGCACACAGCCGCAGCGCCTCCATCGCGACGAACAATCCGACACGATCATCGAGTCCAGGACTTACAATCAAATCATTGCCCAGTTCAGTCACGCCCAATTTGAAAGTTACCGGATCGCCGATTGCGATGCGCTTGAGCGCCTCCTTTTCATTCTTGGCACCAATATCGAGCCAAATTTTATCCATCTCGGCTTTAGCGCGGTCACGCTCCTCGCCGGTCTGAGCATGAATCGGCTTACGGCCGACCACTCCCTCAACAGGACCCTTATCGGCGTGAATAGTAAGATGCGCACCAAAGAGCACGCCTGTGTCGATGCCCCCGAGCGGCGCCAGATATACAAAGCCGTCCTTGGTAATATGTTTAACCATGAAGCCGATTTGATCGCAGTGCCCGGCCAGCATCACTCGGCGCTTGGCCTTCGTATTGATGCCGACAATTACGTTGCCATGAAGGTCGGTCTCAATCGTATCGGCATACTTCTTCATCTGATCGCGAACGACCCGCTGGATCCACTGTTCGAATCCTGTGGGCGACGGGGTGGTGAGCAATTTGAAGAGAAAGTCTTTTGATTTCTTTTCCATGTATGACCATTTGTCTGTAGTACTGCAATTTCGAGGAGCTTTTCCCCACTAAAGCCCCTGGGTAGGGGCCTCGCGCAAGCATAGTGCATTCTTAGGTATTGATGCCTTAACTACCAGAACGTGTTCAATAATTGCCCGACAGATCTACGAGGAAGCCTGAGTAGCCCTCCAGCGCTGCAGTAAGGAATTATTACCGGTGCGCTCCTGCAATTCCAAAACTTGGTTTTCGTCGAGGTGACTAAGGGCGGCACTCAGGTTTTTCCGTACCGCGGCATTATCCGAATTCCCGCGCGCTACAAGCTTCAGGAGCAAGCCCGCCGCCTCTAGGTAGTTCCCGTTCTCGATGTAATAGGTCGAGAGATTATTCGTCGGAACCAAGCCGCAAACATCAGCGTTACGACAAACGGCTTGCAGGAGCTCAAGCGCCTGACTCTTGTCCGAGCTATAGTGCATTAGCTCAGCCGCAGTCGTGAGCTTTCCTTCGAAGTAGTGTTGAGAATCGGCTCGAAACCCCTTCCACTCGCTATCGATGGCCACTCTCATGGCAAGTAAGCTTTGGCCCAGCTTCTTACCGAGTTCAGGTTGAACGTACCCAGGCTCCCCCTTCTTGAGATACGGCAATCCATCATTTTCCCATCGAGCCACTGTCGAGAAGAATTCGTTAGTAGCCTGATTCGGTTCGAAGAAAAAGGGACTTCGGCTAGCGGCATAACTAGTGAACTGCCCCATGCGCTGCATCATTTCTAGGGGGTGATTGCGATCGGACGCCCAGGAGTCAAAGTGCCCGCCGTTCGTATCAACGAGCGCGACACGAGCAAAATACTGCGGCAAGTAAATCGAAGGCTGATATACAATCGTCAGATCGGGCCGCACTCCTTCAACAACCTGCGCATAGGTATGCAAAAACCAGGAAGGCTCGCTGACGAGAACGGTTCCGGTCGGCAACATTTGCAATTCTCGGGCTGCGACGACGCTAGCAACATCGAAGGTACGTAGTGAGCGCACTTCGAGTGTTGCCATAGTATTAAGTGCAGGAACGATCAAAACGAGGCAACACAGAGCGGCAAGTCTCGCTGTCTGGCCCATCGGTGAGCTGGCAAGGTTTGCGAAAGCTGCGAGACATACCCCGCAACCGATAGCCGCAAGCGCAAACAGTATCAGCCAAGGATCCGCGTCCCAGCCCATGAAGAAATACCAAGTGGGTACGCCGGCCGCGAAAAATACCCCTCCAAGCCTGCGTTCGAAGGCAAAGAGGAGCAGGAGGCCCGCCGCGCCAAGCAGCATCGCTATGAGTGAATATCGAGATGCGAACTCTGCCCCATCGATACGCAGGTGCTCGGCCAGTTTTTCTGCGCTGACTAGCTTGCCTTTGCTGAGGCCTAGATCGGCTTGTCCTGACACGTCAGCCCGTGCTTCTCGATCCCGCGCATCACTAATATGCGCAACAAATCGTTGAAGCGTAGAAGCCTGTCCGGTGTTAAGAGGAATGTTCTGCCCGGCTCGTACAGGAATAAATGAGTATACCGAGAGACCAAGCATCCCAAACAGAAGCGCCGGCGCAAAAATCTTCTTAACCACTCGCCAATCGATACAAACAATCAGC
>JAYRHW010000133.1:0-42247 GCA_041907145.1 Bdellovibrionota bacterium | reverse complement strand
TTCGACCGGCTCTCGTCGCGTACACCGTGGGCTTCGAGGGAGTCTCGAGCAAGGACGCTTCGAATCCTATCCGTTTCAGCTCCTGAACTAGCCACTCTGCACAGTGACGACAATCCGCATCACGGGCAGGGTCAGTGCTGATGCTCGGAATGCGGAGAAACTCCTTCCATTCCGAAAGAAAGCGCGCCTCAGATGCCTTATACCAACTTTCGTATTGGGCCTTATTCATATCGATTCCCGAGTAACTGTCAGGCCTGCTATTCTATCCGAGCGCCACAAACTTTCCAGAGATATTCCATGACGGGGGCATTAATCAGGTTGCGCTCTAAGGTACAGCAACGTAAAAATAGAAGGCCCAAGCCGTTGTGTCGCGCCGACGGCAGCGACCACGAATCGGAAATTTTATTTGAGGTGCTTCATGAACTTAATCCACCATAGGCGAAATACCTATCTCTTCTCACTATTGTTCGTTGCCTTAACCTTCTCGGGTTGTTCGCTATTTGGCGGAGGCAAAAAGGGCGCGGATGGCGCCAATGGTGGAGCACTTTCGGAAGCCGACCTGAACGCGCAGCGTGAAGGTCGCTTCGGCAGCGGATCCATTCCCACTGCTGAAGGTGGAGGAATGTTCCGGGATATTCATTTTGACTTTGATTCCTCGGCGATCACCGACTCCGCTCGACAGGATATCGAGTACAATGCTCAAGTCTTACAGTCCAATTCGACGCTCAAGATTCAGCTTGAGGGACATTGCGATGAGCGCGGCACGGCCGAGTACAACCTTGCGTTAGGCAATCAGCGAGCGAGAGCGGTCAGCGATGTCCTGCTCTCTTACGGCACGCCGGCTTCTCGACTCTCGACCATCAGCTATGGTGAGGAGGTTCCCCTGAATCCAGGTCATTCTGAACAGGCCTGGGCGGAGAATCGTCGCGTACATTTCTCGGCGTTCTCAGGCTCGCCAGGGCACTAGCCCCACTGCGCTGTTAGCGCCGATAACCAGCGGAGAATACTCAAAGATATGGCCCATCGTGGGCCATATCTTTTTGCAGGGATCCCAAGATGGCAGGGATTTTTGATTGCTGCCCGCAGCAAGGGTATAGTTGCCCGGCTCGTCAGCAATTTAGTTGGATAATTCCATGACCAAGCTCATCGATACTATCGAGTTACCCTCGGGCCTACGCTCCCTGAGCGCCGCTGACCTCAAGCAGGTCTCCACCGAGCTGAGAGACGAGCTGATTGATTCTGTTTCTTCCTCTGGGGGGCATTTTGCTTCCAGCCTTGGCGCTACCGAACTGACCGTCGCCCTCCATCATGCTTTCAATACTCCCGACGACCGCATTATTTGGGACGTTGGTCATCAGGCCTACATCCACAAGATGCTCACGGGCAGGCGCGATAGACTGTCAACCATCCGTAAGCGCGGCGGGCTCTCGGGATTTTTGAAGCGCAACGAATCGGCATACGATGTGTTCGGTGCCGGACACGCAGGCACCAGCATTTCCGCCGCAGTCGGTGTGGCAGTCGGAATGCGGAAGGAGCATCCGGAGCGCTATACCGTAGCGGTTATCGGGGACGGATCCCTTACGGCCGGCATGGCATTCGAGGCCTTGAACAATGCCGGGGCGCTTAATTTGAAGAAGTTCATCGTCGTCTTGAATGATAACGAGATGTCCATATCTCCCAACGTCGGCGCAATTAGCTGGTTCTTCTCGAAAGCGGTCACTTCCAGGACCTCGACTATCGCTAGAAACCATTTCAAGAATCTTTATAAGAAAGGATACGTTCCTGAACTAGTTTACAAAGCAATCGATCGGGCCGAAGAAGCCGCACAGAGCTTCATTGCCGGGCCGGCCATGGTATTCGAGGCCTTCGGCTTTCGCTACATCGGACCGGTCGATGGCCACAATATCGACGACCTGCTATCTGCAATTGAAAACGCCAAGCAGCAAGATGTTCCGGTGCTTATCCACGCCTGCACCATTAAGGGTAAGGGCTACGAGCCAGCGGAAACCGATCCTCTTAAGTGGCATGGCGTAAATCCATTCGATCGCAGCAAAGGCGAATTTTTGGGAGCAAAGCCGATTCCCGTTCAGGCTCCCCCCAGCTATACGAATGTATTTGCCGATACCTTGAGCGCAATCGCTCAGAAGCGTCCCGACGTCATCGGCATTACGGCGGCGATGGCAAGCGGCACCGGGCTCGACCGTTTTCAAAGGATTCATCCCGATAAGTTTTTCGATGCCGGCATTTGCGAGCAGCACGCGGTAACATTTGCCGCGGGGTTGGCTTGCGAGGGCAAGAAACCGGTATGCGCGATTTACTCGACCTTCTTACAGCGGGCCTACGACCAGGTAGTCCATGATGTATGCATACAGAACCTACCGGTAGTTTTCGCGATGGATCGCGGCGGGCTGGTCGGCAATGACGGCGAAACACATCAAGGCGTCTTTGACATCGCCTATCTCCGCACACTGCCCAACATCGTCATCATGTCGCCAAAGGACGAGAACGAACTTCGTCATATGCTGCTCACAGCCGTCGAGCACAACGGCCCTATCGCCTTGCGCTACCCGCGCGGCAACGGCTGGGGATTGCCGCTCGACGCCGAGTTGAAGGCCTTGCCCATCGGCAAAGCTGAAGTGCTGCGCCATGGCACCGACGTGCTGTTCATCGGCTTCGGCCCGATTGTCTCGTACGCCCTGGCTGTTGCGGAGCGAATGGAGCAAGAATTGAATTTGAGCGCTACGGTGATTAACGCCCGCTTTGCCAAACCGTTGGACGAGGAGCTTTTGCGCCGTGAGATTCCTAACTACGAACTCGTCTGCACCATCGAAGATCACGCCGTCCAAGGCGGCTTCGGCTCGGCGGTGCTTGAATTCATAAATGATGCAGGCGTTTCCATTCAGAACCCTGTAAAGCGCTTCGGTGTCGGTGATGACTACGTGGCGCACGCGAGCCAGGCTGAGCAGCATGCCGAGCAGGGCTACGATGCGACTTCGATTTTCAATTTTGTCCGTTCCAAATTTGGTAGCCGCGCCAACGTGCTCGAAATGCCGCGCACAAACGCCGCGCCGTCGGCCGCCAGCCGTTAGTTCGTAGCGCTGCGCTACAGGCGACTGTCCTTACTTGCGACAGTCGCTCCTGCAATTCTCAAATAGCTCAATATTTTTAGTGGGTTAGCTTATGGCCGCATAGTTGCTAAAGACTGAAGCAAATACTTGAGGAGGCCTGATATGTGGATAGAAGATTTCGAAGGGTTACTGGAAATGTCCGAAAAGTCAGGTGGCAACTTCTCCTCTAGTTTGCTGAGCCTCCAGCTTCAGCTCAAGACCTTACTTGAAGGCGCAGGGGGAGATGCCGCCCTAAAATTTCTTGATACTCTCAGCACGCTCCATCCATCGGAGCAAAAGCTAGCTTTGTCCATATTTACGCGGGTTATCGAAGAAATCCGCAAAGGCGAGTACCGTCTCTTTACCAAAGACGATCAGGTTCTCAAAGAATTCGAAGAGACTCTCTATAAAGACATCCTTAGCTCCATGCGAGAAGCCGCCAACGAAGGCGAACGTCATACTATCGAGGTCATTGACGGCGGCAAGGCCCGCGATAAGTCGACTAAGACCCCGATCGACTTGGCCGAGGCGCGCCGACAGCGCCGCTCGAAGCAGAAGCCGTTACTCAATTGACCAGACAATTCGCTCCCAAGAAAATAGCCCCTAAATATTAAGGGCTTACGATTTTCGATCGATTCTACCAGACGCAGCCCCAAACATTGCGACACGACAAGGAGTTATCATGGCCGGAGAAGTAGGCGGAGTAGGAAAGGGATTTTTCAACGAAAGCGGCGAGCTAAAATCCAAATCACAGATATCGAAAGAGGATGCAGCACAGAAATCGAAGGCTGCTCCAGCGCAGCAGGCTGCAGTACAGGACACCTCCATTTCCACGGCAGTTGCTTCAGTGCGATCGCAGTTCACCCAGAAGGCCAACGACATCATATCCGTCATCAATCAGGACGAGGACAATCTCAAAGCCGCTCAAAAGGCCGTCAAGCAGCAGCTCGATGCCGCCAAGGATCTCAAAGCCGCGATCAAGGACAAGGACAAAGAGCAAATTCAGATCGCGCAGGAAAAGTACGAGAAGGCCGCCAAGCTGCGCAACGATCTTGCCGACAAGATTGCCAAGGACAACGACCGCGTCGTAGCGGATCGAGCCAAAAATCTTAGTGTCGGTAATCAGCAAATCGGCATCGTGCGCACCGAGGCCGTAAAGCTGGAAAAGGTTTCTGCTGATGCGCCCAGGAAACTTTCGGATGTAAATGACGTCATCGATGGGCTCAAATCGGACCGCGCCGGCATCATCGAACAGCGTCAAGAACTTCGCTCGACCAAGGCCCAGGTAGCAGACGCGATCCAAAACACGGACTCACAGCTATCCCGCATCGAAGAGCGAAGTGTGCGATCGCTGCAAGAGGCTCAGGACTTGGCCGACAAGCTCAATGCAAAGATCGTGGGGAACGGCGCACAGGCGCTCTCTGCGTCAAAGATCAGCGAGGATATCGCGCGTCAGCTTCTGCAATAGTCGACGCAAGATCGAGTAGGGCGTAAACGGGGCTCTAACGACGCAACTCGCCTAAGGCGATATTGTCGATCAGACGCACGCCGTCGACGACGGCAGCCACTATAATTCTGGTGCCCGGACCCGCCGTTTCCGCCCGCAGCAAGTTGTCCTCATGAACGAGCTCGATATATTCCACGGCAACCCCTGTCAGCCCGCTCAAAAACTTTCGAACCAGCGAACGAAGGACCGTAGGCTCAGCTTCTCCGGACCGGTAGGCTGACTGCGCAGCAAGGAGCCCCTTCGAGATATGAAGCGCACGGGCGCGGGCATCCGGGCTCAGTCGAACATTTCGCGAGCTCATCGCAAGCCCGTCCGCTTCGCGGACGAGAGGGCCGCGAATGATTCGGACTGGAAACTTCAAATCATCGACCATGCGCTCGATTATTCTCAGCTGCTGAAAGTCCTTTTCTCCGAAAACGGCCGCGTCAGGCTGCACCACATTGAAAAGCATGCTGACTACCGTGCTAACACCGCGAAAATGTCCCGGTCGGTGCGCCCCTTCCCAATCAGCAGTGAGCTTATGGAGCTCTACCCAGCTTTCATGCTGCCCTGAGTACATGAGGCCGGGAGTCGGCAGAAAAACACCGTGGACTCCCACACTGCCGAGCATCTGCAAATCCCGCGGAATGTCGCGGGGGTATTTTTCAAGGTCCTCGGGATTGTTGAATTGGGTGGGATTAACGAAGATGGATGCCAGCACGACATCGGCATGCTGCTTGGCAAGCTCTACGAGACTTAAGTGGCCTTCATGCAAGTACCCCATCGTCGGCACGAAGCCAATGCGCGCGCCCTTACGCTTGAGAGCCGCAACTTCGGTGCGAGTCTTCTCGATAGTGTCCAATACCAAAGGAAGGTTTTTCATAATCGATACGCTGCCTCAGTCTGCCTTCTCGATACTTTGGCGATGCTACTGACGATCAACTCCTCTCCAAAAACATAGACAGGATCGAATTCCATCGCCAGGACGCCTTAGCCGCAAATGGTCGTTGCAATCCCAAGCTGTCAGAATTCAACAGGAAAATCCAGACTACAACCAAGCTTGAAGGGCCTGCTGCTGCGCAATGCGCGGGAATCCTTGAGGCGGCGACCTAGGCAATGCGGGATATCGCGATTGCCATTATAGAGTAGACGACGTAGATTGAGCGCGGCTGTCTACTTCGTTTTTTAGTGTCTCGCCATGCCTAACAGTCACACTGCCTTTCCCCGTTTCCCGTTTGCATTTTTATTCTCTAGCTGCGCTGCCGCTCTGCTTGCAAGTTGCTCGGGATCCGAGACTCCAAAGCCCTCCGAGCCGGTCGAACTTCGTACGACCGAAGCTCCGAGCACCGACACCCCCGAAGCCCAACTCTTCAATGAGGCAAAACGCCTCTACCGTGCAGGTCTCTACACTATCGCCATCGATTCCTTCGAGTCCCTGCGCGTAAACTATCCGCTGAGTCCCTACGTAGAGTTCTCGGAAATCAAGATCGCTGATGCCAAATTCGAGACCAACGACTTCCCCCAGGCGGCCGCCGCGTATGAAGAGTTCGTGAAAAATCACCCGGCATCGAGCATCACGCCCTATGCCCTCCTGCAAGCGGGCCGCAGCAATCAATTATCCAACCGCGGCGTGGGCCGCGATATGGCTTCGCTCGAGAAAGCCAGAGAAATGTATTCGCGCCTCATTCAGCAGTACCCGCAGTCCTTCTACGTGTCCCAGGCTCGCACCTATTTGCAGCAAGTTGCTCAGACGATTGCTGACAATGAGCAATTCGTCATGGACTTCTACCGCCGCAAGGGCAATCCCAAAGCAGTCGAGGCCAGAGCTAAGGTGTATGAAGATAAATTGCGCCCCGCAGTCCTGCAAATCGCAGCCGATCTGAAAGCCTCCGAGGGAGCGCCGGCAAAGACTGCGCCAAGCAAGCCCGAGAATCCCAACGTTTTAGCCGCGCTGCGCGCCCCCGCTGCCGCCTCCACTAAGCACTCGGAGACCTTGCGTGACGCATCGCACGCGAGCGAACAGAATGCCGATTTCGGCACCCTAAGCATTCAGCGCGTACAGTGCAGGGCCGGAAAGGTATTCTTATTTCTCCGGGAACCCTACACCACTTCAGTGACGGAAATTCGGCCGAACAATGGCAAGGTTCAACTGGCCCTTAATGGACTCACCGCTCGGCCAACCACTCAGGATTGCCTTGCGACGAGTGACTTGAGCCTGTCAGCAGACGCGACTCTTACACTGGCATCAACAAAGGTCTGGGAGGTCATGAGCGTCGACAACCCGCCGCGGCTGATGTTAGTCGAACGCTAGAAGCTGACATACCCTCTGCTCAAGCCGCAACGTCTTAAGATTACTGCCCTTTTTATCGGCCGCACAGGCCCTGAGGCGGCCCCTACGAAAAGTTGCAGTGTTGCGCTCGGCAGTATGCCCCCGCTACACTAAACCCATTGAAAGTATAGAATTTTTTCCCAGCGTGAGGACCTCCTCACTGGCTAATTCTGTTTAGGCATTCCCTTGGCTGTGGCTCTACCTGCGTTTCGAATTGACGCTTTTTTGTTGCAGCGCCTGCTGAGGCGCAAGGCCGTCGAACGGACAACATTAGCGCTGAAAATCGCCTTGGGTTTGATCATGCTCTGCTTCCTGGTGTCCCTCGTCTCCGATGCTGTCGAAGGACGACTGGCCGCGAATACCGCCATAACCGCGCTGCAGACCGATGTCTCAAACGCGACTGCGAGCGTTACAGACAAGCAAGCTGCTCCCGACGTTACACATGATTACGGCATAATCCTGCGCACTAATTTGTTTGGCCCCCTGCAGGCCGCTCCTGCCCCTCAATCTCCCACCCAGACGCAAAAGCCGGTGAATAAAACTCCTCTGGCTCTGATCGGAGTCTTTATCTCCGAAGGCGCAGAGCCGACCGCCATTATAGAAGACCAGAAAAAGAAGGTGCAGGATGTCTTCGGAATTGGCGAGACTGTGTTCGATGAAGCAAAGCTGATATCGGTAAAGCCCGATCAAGTCGAGATTGAGCGCTTCGGCCAGCGGGAAGTCCTGGCCATGGACGATACACCTGACAAAAGCAGCAGCGCTGAGTTCAAGGACGGCGTTGCAATGGTTAGTGACACGGAATACTTGGTTCAGGAGCAAGAGATTGACAAAGCCCTGGAGAATCTCCCCCTGCTCCTCACGCAAGCTCGCGCCGTACCCTACTTTAAGGATGGAAAATCCATCGGCCTTCGCCTTTTTGCGGTTAAGCCTGGAAGTCTTTTCGAAAAAATTGGGCTGCGAAATGGTGATATTCTGAAGGCTATCAACGGCAACCCCCTGGGCGACCTTACCCAGGCAGTCAAACTGTTTGAAACCTTGAAGCAGGAAAAGAGCCTCTCGATCGCAATGGAACGGGACCGCAATGACCGCGAGGTCCAATATCATATAAAGTGATGGGGTTGTAATTGTATGCTGCGTCAGTCGCGCATAAGCCGTAGGATATTGAAGTGAAAACCGTTTTCGAAATATCTCCATTACGCTGGGTCGCCAGGATCTCGGCTCTCGTAGTCACTCTTGCGATTGCCTTCACGCATTCTCCGGTACTTGCCCAAGCGGGTTCAGCGAAGCCGGCTGCCAAGGCTGAGAGCGGAGACGAAGAAATCGCCGCAGACGGAAACACCGAAATAAACGTCAAGAATGCCGATATCGCCGCGATCGTGCGATTATTCAGCCGCAAAACCAAGCGCAACTACATCCTGGACGAGAACGTCAAGGGGAAGGTCTCTATTTATCTCCCGGGCAAGGTCTCGGCCGATGAGGCGCTGCGCATCCTGGATTCCACCCTGGCATTGAAGGGCTTCACCTCAGTTCCAGTGAGCGAGAACCTCTGGAAGATAATTCCTTCCAAAGATGCCAAACAGTCGACCATTCCGACGCAGACCGACGACAATGACAAGCCCACCTCGGCGATGATTACTCGCTTGGTGAATTTGAAATACACCGGAGCTGACGACATCAAACAGCTCATCACTCCGCTCATTTCCCCGGAGGGTCTGATCAACGCCTACACAGGCACCAACTCCCTGATGATCATCGATTCCGAGGACAACATTCAGCGTATCGTAAATATCATCAACTCGCTCGATGTCCCCTCGAACGACCGGGACATGACTATCATTCCGATACAGAATGCGGACGCCAAGGATATTGCCGAAAAGTTGAACGAGATTCTGGGCACGTCAAGCACCAGCAAGGCGGGACCCAGCGGCGATAATAGTCTCGACCTGCTGCGCGAGCGCATTCGTGAGTCGGCGATGCAAATGGCTCAAGCCAATCGACCGCCGGGCTCAAATTCACCGACAGGCGTCGGCCCTTCAGCCATAGGAGTCAGCGCAAGAACGGTTTCGGCAAAGTCTAGAGATCCGAAAATTATCGCCGACGAACGCACGAACTCGGTTATCGTCGTGGCCGATGAAGACACGACGGCCCGCATCAAGGCGCTTGTCTCGCAGCTCGACAGCAAGGTCGATCTTTCAGGCAATAAGTTCTATGTCTATCGCTGCCAACATGCTACGGCAACCGAATTGGCCGAGGTGCTCTCCGGAGTAGCCGGGAGCGGCGGTTCAAGCTCTTCCCGCGCTTCCCTCGGATCCAGCATGGATTCCGGCGAGGATTCTTCAACTTCTTTTGGAGGAAGCAGCGCCTCGCGATTAGGAGGCAACCGATCCCAAAGCCGCATTCGCGGGCAGCAACGCAACCCTGGTCAGTCGCGCTTGCAGACAGGACGTAAAGGCAGCCCCGGATTGGTAAGCCTGGGAGAGAATATTTCCATAACGGCGGATCCGGCTACGAACTCGCTCATTATCATGGCGAGCAAGTCCGATTACATGAAAATTTTAGAGCTCCTCAAGGAACTCGATATCAAGCGTCGTCAAGTACTGGTAGAAGCCATGCTGCTTGAAGTGGGCGTTGACGATAGTCAATCGTTGGGCACCGATTGGCTGACTTCGGGTGGAGGAGCGGACGGCGGCTTCTTGGTGGGAAACAATGCCGGCAATATAGTCAGCGTGCTGAAAGACCCCCAGAGACTTTCCGGATTCTCTGTGGCAGCCGCCAGCGCCGGCAGCTTGAAGCTTCCAGGATTCACTATCCCCAGTCAGTCAGTGCTTCTTTCCGCTGCGCAGTCGAATTCGAACGTGAATGTTCTCAGCGCTCCGACCATCCTCGCTACGGATAACGAGCCGGCCGAAATCGTAGTGGGACAAAATGTCCCTTTTGTCGCCAGCCAAGCCACCAGCGACACGAATCTGAATAACACCTTCAACCAGATCGATCGCCAAGACGTCGGCATCACCCTGCGACTGACTCCTCAAATTAGCTCCGGCAATTCAGTAACTCTTAAGATATTTACCGAAGTATCGAACGTCATCGAATCGACGCTCTCATCCAATCTGGGACCAACGACCACGATTCGCACCAGTGAAACGACAGCCATCACCAAGGATGGGCAGATGGTTGTTATCGGGGGATTGATGTCGGACAACGTGACCGACACTGATTCGGGAGTTCCGTTCTTCAAGGATATTCCCGTGCTGGGACATCTCTTCCGCGAGACCAACAGCGACCGTCGACGCACGAATCTCTTGATATTCATTACTCCCCGCGTGGTGCAGGACCAGTATGACGCAAGAGACATTACCATCACCAAGCGAGACTCGCTGCGCGAGGAGATGGATCAGGAGGGCAGCTTCCCACGTCGAGAGGAAGTCCTGAAGAGTCCCGCTATTGACAGCGTCGCCGAATCTTCGGCGTTTGAGGGTCCGAAGCCCGGAACAATACTGGGACCCCAAGCTGGCGCTAAGAAATCAACCGCCACGACAATCGACGCCGGGTCCGAGGGCGCCATAAGCCTAAAGGTCTCCCCGCGCCTGCCTGGGGAAGCCCCGGCTGCGGCGTCGCTCCCCGTGCACGACACCTACGTCGTGTTCAGCTTCAAATCTAAGCCGAAACAGGCCGAAACGCTGCCCTTCTCGCTCGCCGCTGATGGCTCCTTTGGTGTTGTCATACCGGCGGAAGCGGTGAATTCCGCGCATCAGTTCTTCAGCGCAGGCCAGCAGTATCTTTACGCGATGGAGAGCTCTCAATACCCGCTGCAAGCTATTGGAACCTTTGCTTCGCGCGAGGAAGCCAAGCAGCTGTATCCGGTTCTTACTGACAACTGGTACACCCTATCGCCTTATGAAATAATGAACCTGGGCCAGGGACCGTGGACAAAGACGCCGCGATCCGTTAGCCGCAAGTAGCGAAGCCAATCACGGCATTTATTTAACCCAGAGCTTTGGTGGCCAGTTCAGGCAACTCTTCGCAAGCAAATGCTTCTGCCGCCGCGATTCAGGCGGTCGATCTTCCGGCGCTCGCCAAGAGTCTGGGCCTCCCCTATCTCGAGAGGCTCGGCGCTCCAAACCCACCTCGAGACCTGCGCCAGGGCGATTTCGAGCGCATAGCGGGATCCTGGGGACGGCAGTTCTCGATGATCCCGATTGATAGTACGGATGGGGAGGTTGTAGTTGCCACTTCGGACCCCTTGAATGTGGCAGCACTCGACAAGCTTCGCTTGTGTTATGGGCGGCCGCTCTCCATAGTCGTAACCTCGGAAGATGAAGTCACGCGCGCCATCAACGCCATCCGCACTAGTCTGATGAGCGATCGCTCAAGCGCCCTATCCACGAACCCCGATGAACGCGAGGAGGAGAGCTTCGACGCCCCGCTAAAGATCGACGTTACGGACGCCGAGGACGAGGATGCTCCCATCATTCGATACGTAAACGCGATCATCTTCAAGGCCAACTCCGAGCGCGCATCGGACGTGCATATCGAACCCTACGAAGATCGGCTCAAGGTGCGCTTCCGCGTTGACGGAGTACTGCACGACGTTGCTACGGAGGATAGAACCTTTCAGGCCTCCATCATTTCTCGCGTCAAGGTCATGTCAGGTTTGGACATCGCCGAAAAGCGGCTGCCGCAGGACGGACGCATCGGCCTCAAAATTGCCGGCCGAGATGTCGATATCCGCGTGTCGACCGTTCCGACGCAGTTTGGCGAGCGCATCGTGATGCGTCTTTTGGATAAAACCTCGACCGTGCTCGACCTGGAGCAGCTTGGCATCCGCGGCAAAAATCTGGATGCCGTGCAGCGCCTGATTAACAAGCCTAATGGCATTATCCTCGTTACGGGACCGACCGGATCCGGTAAAACGACGACGCTCTATTCTTGCCTCGTACGAGTCAACACGCCTGAACTCAATATTCTTACCGTTGAAGATCCGATTGAGTATCAGTTGGAAGGCATCGGGCAAATGCAGGTCAATCCCAAGATCAACTTCACGTTTGCCAATGGACTGCGCGCCATTTTACGCCAAGACCCTGATGTGGTGATGGTCGGAGAAATTCGCGATACAGAAACTGCTGAAATTGCGATTCAAGCTTCCTTGACGGGGCATCTGGTGCTTTCCACCTTGCATACCAATGACTCTGCCGGAGCCATCACTCGCCTTATCGACATGGGGATCGAGCCGTTTCTCGTGTCGTCCAGCTTGCTGGCTGTCATGGCTCAGCGCTTGGTGAGAAGGCTTTGCCCGGATTGCAAAGAGGCCCATGCGCTGACGGAGGCCGAGGCGGTGGAAATCGGGCTCGACTTCAAGAAGGTCGGCCCGCAGACCGTTTTTCGCCCTGGCACGGTGGACTGCAGAACCTGTCAGAATACACGATACTTAGGCCGCTCGGGAATTCATGAGCTGCTCATCATCGATGACGAAATTCGTTCACTAATCCTACAGCGGCTTGACTCCAATTCAATCAAGTCCGCGGCGGTCAAGCGTGGATTCGAGACACTGCGGCTGGACGGAGCGCGCAAAGTCCTCGAGGGCACCACATCGGTCGAGGAAGTGCTTTTGGCCACCCATGAGGAACTAGCTTCCTAAGCCATGCCGATTTACGAATACAGAGCGCTCGAGTCGAACGGCCGCGAAAAGCGCGGATCTCTCGATGCCGAGAGTTTGCGCGCAGCCCGACAAAAGCTGCGTTCCCTCTCGCTCTTCCCCACCGAAATCCGCGAGGGCGCCGAAGTAGACAAAGCGAAATCAAGAGATATAAAGCAGTATTTCCGCTCGGGCTGGGTCTCCACCAAGGATTTGGCAGTCTCAACGAGGCAGCTGGCCACGCTCGTGGGAGCAGGCTTGCCGCTCGTGAGTGCCCTGCAGGCTCTGGCGGATCAAACTGAATCCTTCACGCTCAAGCGCGTTATTATCGAGGTTCGCGAAGGAGTGGAACAAGGCTCTTCACTGGCCAAGTCCTTGGGCAACTATCCGAAAACTTTTCCCGCGCTCTACATCAACATGGTGGCGGCCGGAGAAGCCTCCGGAACGCTCGATACGGTCCTGGAAAATTTAGCCAATTACCTCGAGGCCCAGCTTGAACTGCGTCGACAAATCATGTCAGCGCTGCTCTATCCCATTTTGATGCTGATCATCTGCACGCTCGTGGTTTTGGGTCTCTTTATGTTCGTGGTACCGCGTATCGTCGAGATTTTCAAGAAGCAGGGCGCCCAGCTCCCCTTGCCCACGCGCATCATGATCGGCATCTCTGACTTCCTCATCAACTATTGGTATCTTGCAGCACTTGCACTCATCCTGATCGCAGCTTTAAGCCGCTGGTATTATCGCCAACCCCAGGGCCGAGCAACAGTCGATCGTGCCTTGCTGCGCGTGCCCTTGATAGGCTCGTTATACACGAAAATTTGCACCACCCGGGTTTCATCGACGCTGGGCACGCTCCTGCGAAGCGGCGTGGGACTCCTTCAGGGCCTCGATATCACCAAGAACATCGTCGGCAACGTGCACATGGTCAAGGCGATGGAGGATGCGCGGGATGGAGTGCGTGAAGGCCGCAGCTTGGCTCGAGAACTTGGTCGAAGCGGCCTGTTTCCGACCATGCTTTGCCATATGATTGCGGTCGGCGAGACCAGCGGGGAATTGGAGGGCATGCTGCAGAAGGCCGGGAAGGCCTACGATAGCGAAGTCAATGCGACGCTATCCGGACTTACGTCGCTATTGGAGCCGCTGATGATGATTGTCGTCGGCTTTATCGTTCTCTGTATCGTCATCTCGGTGCTGCTGCCCATGGCCGATCTTATCACCGTCGTGCAAAAGTAGGCGTTCCGCAGGCCCTTTTCCCTTCTCTATAATTGCTTTACGATAGAGGGAATCTTTACAGGGCATATCTATGGGCTTCACTCATCTCGTCAAGTCGGAACGCGGTCTCACCTTGGTTGAAATTATCGTCGTGCTCATCATTCTCTCACTGGTGATGACATTTGTCGGCGGTCAAATTCTCGGTGCGGGCGACACTACCAAGGCAGAGCTCACGAGAACCATGCTCAAGGACATGCAAATGTCGATTGAACAGTTTCGTCTGCGTTATAACCAGCTTCCACCCACCCTTGATGCGATGACCGGCTGCTCGGATATCACCGGCCCCGGCTGTACGCCGATTCGCAAGGCTGACTCTCTCAAGGACGCCTGGGGCAATAAGCTGATTTATACCATCGAAGGCAGCGGCAACGCTTACAAAATAAGGTCGCTTGGCGCTGACGGCAAAGATGGCGGCGAGGAAGTGAATTACGATATTTTCGTCACTGGACCCTAGACCTCAACCTTTCGCCTGGTGTTGCTTTCAAAAAGTCTTCTCATCCTGACAAGCTCTTTAAAGGCAGCACTTATCGCGCGGAAGCGCGGTAAAACGACGCCGTTAGTGCTAGTGCCGATCAGCGGACATTACAGAATGTATGCAAAAACTTTCTGAAAGCGGCACTAGAGGGACCACGAAGCCTGTCCGTAGCGCGTTGAGGACAGCGGGCTTCACGCTCATCGAGCTTGCCGTCGTTATCATCATTATCGGATTGGTATTCGGTGTTGTGGGAATTCGCTCCGGATCCTTCGACTTCTGGAAGGAAGAGGGCTTCCTGCGCCGCATCTCCGAAACTATCACCTTCCTGCATCACCAAGCCGTGGCGGATCAAGCCTTTTACCGCATGGACTTTGATTTACGAAACGACAACTACCGCGTCCGGGTCGTACGCACGGAGGAATCGGACGACGATGCGGCTCTCGCCCAGATGGCTTCGGATGTAGGAGTGCTGAGCCTAGAACTGGCTGCATTCTTGAACCCAAGCGTGGGACGCAGCCAAACACTAATCCCTCCGCCGAGCATTCCATCTCTGGCCGAACCGCAGCAATTCCCTCCCGGAATGCATATTGAAGATATCCGGACCATGCGCGGACGCTTTACTCCCAGCGAGCATGAGAGCGCCTATATAATGTTCTCTCCGCGCGGATTCTCCGAATTTGCAGTGCTTCATTTGAGGCTGGAAAATAATCAGCCCGTAACATTGTTGGTCAACCCTTTCACGGGACTTACGGATATTTATCGCGAGTACAAGGACTTCGAGTGGACCTATGGACGCAAGAAGCAGGAGTAACGGCGGCTTTACGCTGATCGAAGTGGTATTTGCCGTGCTGATCTTAGCCGGATCTCTGGTAGTGCTCCTCGGGCTGCAAACTTCGAGCCTGCAGCTTACTGGCCGCGACAAGATGACCCAGCAGGCAATGCTTTACGCACGGCGCATACTGTCCCCCATTGAGACTAGCAAGGAGGGCATTGACATCCAGGACGAGCAAGGAAGCGTGAAGGAGCTGATGCAAAAGTTTATTCCAGGAGATTCCTCCGTTGACACCGATACGACCATCAGCCCGGCTTTCCGCGCCCGTCTCAAGGTGGAGCACTGGGGCATTCCTAAGGTCAATGAAGAGGCGATGAAACGCCTTACGCTGACGATTTCTTGGGGAGAATCAACCGACGAGCGCTTTGAAGTGGTATACTTCATGCCCAATGACGGTGATGTCGCAAAGGATCCAGAGGGCGAGTTATGAGCAGGAAGCCAACGGGCTTTACACTGATAGAACTCGTGATCGCTTTGGGCATCTTTGGGATCATCATGACGGTGGCCTACCTCTCCCTCTCCAGTATCACCGAATCCAAGCAAGTGCTGGACGACACGAGAGACAATCGTCTGGTTGCGGATGCCGTGCTTGGCCGCATGACCAGGGAGCTGCAACTCGCCTTCGCCGGCCTGCCGCTCATGCCCGCCCAGGATAAACTTACGACTCCCTATTCGGCAAAAATTTGCCTGGTCGGAGAAACCGACACCCTCTCTAACGGAGAGCCCGGAGATCGAATTAATTTCCTTGCTATGGAGGGCGGGCAGTATTTACCGGACGGCGGATCGCATTCCGGCATCGTACAGATTAGCTACCGCGTCGAGCGCGATCCGGAGCAGCCTCTCGGCAGCCCTGATTCGTATCTTCTCATTAGGCAGGAGACTCCCTACATTCGTCCCTTCGAGAAGGCCTACGAGAAAACCATGGTATTCCCCGTGGTCAAGAATATTCTCGCCCTGCGTTTTCGCTACCTGATGCCGGACGAGGATACCTGGAGCCCCACCTGGGGTGAAGAGAGCCGAGTAAACCTGCCTCGTCTAGTAGAGTTCACCATCAAGCTGCGATCGCCGAAGGGCACTATCGAGACATTTACGACCAGCGTGCCCTTCAGATCCAAGCCGTAGATCTTTAGCGCGCCACCTGAGCAGCGGTGGGCTCAGTCGCCGACGGAGCTGATTGCGGAGGGACTTGGAGAGTGACCGAGCCCGACAATTTCAAAACGATGTCGCCGGCTAATTCCAAGTTCGTTAACTGCGAGGTCTGTCCAGGGTAATAAAGTGTCACAGGGTTATTCTGACCCCACTCGGTCGCAACGGGCTGAGACTGCAAATTGAAGTTACTGACGGTCGCGCGCTTCCTTGCGGATGCTGCGCAGGTAGCCGGCTCTTCGCCTGAGGCCTTGCAGCCATCAGCGATGGCCCTTTCCTTGCAACTTTCTAGCAATTTATCAAGCTGCTCGGGCCCATCGGTGACACGAAAGCGCACGAACGATTTCATGCGCGGATCGTTGAAGGTGGAATTTCGTCCGAAGCTAACTGTTCCCAGTGCATTCAATTTATCGACGATGGTATCAATATCGGCATTCTTTTTGAGCAGAATGTCGAATGCCTGCGTCGTGATGAACGATTTTGACGGCGCACCCGGCAGCATGCCGCCATACATGGCAGCATTAGCCTCGGCGAAGTTGCGATTGAGATCCCTTAAGGACAATTCTCCACCGAGAGGAGTGACCAATTTCTTGATTTCATCGATTTGCCGATTAACTTCGTCGCGGTTATGGACGAGCTGGTTTCCACTGGCTGAGACACTGCCGCTTACGACTGCCTGCGATGGCGTCACTTGGCCATCGCAAGAGGCGCTCCAACTTCTGGGATAGTAGTTCGCTCCATCACAAGCGAAGGCGGAGACCGCCGAGAGTAACGAGACTAACGAAATCGCAAACCTGACGCTGCCAATTGCTCTCATTTGAAGTCCCTTGAAATTAAATGGCCAGCCGCAGCTGGGAGATTCTAACTTTTCAAAAAGTCTATCTACTGTCGACATACCTGGAGGCTGGAATTAAGCATTTACTATAAGTAGCTGAAATACAATGAAAAAACGAATCGCCTCAGGCGCAGAAAATGGGACAGTCCCAATTAAAAAATGGGACAGTCCCATTTAGAAGCATCTTTCGAACTTCTCGGCTTCGATCGACAGTTTGAGACACTTACTTCGCGCCGGCACGAATGCCTCTCGCCCGCCAACAAAGCTTGAAAATACACAACCTTGCGGGGCCTGCACCCGGGTGACACAATAACACTGTATGCAATCTGTCCTTAGTATCGATACCAGCTGCTCCCCGGCAGCCGCCGTGGTCATGCAAATTGACGGCGATCAAGCCTCGATACAGGAAATTCATCGCTTCGAATTTGACGTGAACGGCGCACTACCTGTGCCCGCAGTGGCAAATGGCGTAGAGGCATCTGGTCCGGTACCCGATATCGCCGGTCCCGCGGCCCAGCTCAAGGCCGTCCTCGAGGCCATCAAAACGCCATGGACTTCTTCTATTCTGATCATTCCTCCCCAAGACTATCTCTCATTGAATCTCGATCTGCCCTTCGCCTCGAATAGAGATATCGAGCGCGTTGTCGATGCCGAAGTTCAGGATCTTTTACCTTTCGACCTCGAAAGCTTCCTTCTACATTACCGAGCCCTCGGACAGCGCCCGGCTAAAGGGCATGATATTCACGTCGGATTGCTGCCTCGCGCGACCGTTCAAAGGACATTGCAGGCCTGCAAATCTGCGGGATTCGAGCCCTTCATGGTGTCTACCCCCGCGGGGGTTCTCGAGGCTGCGGCAGTTCTCAACAAGGGTGCTATTCCCGCTGACAGCGCTATTATCTTCTCTCGCGAACGCTTTTTATGCGTGGTAGCGCTCGTTGACGGCCGCGCTCGAGTCGATCGCGTGATTGATACCAGCCTGATGTCAAAGGTGGGGACCACGGAAATCGGCAGAGAGATTCGGCTGACCCTCTCCCTCGTTCAACAGCGCTATGGGAAATCAGTCTCAAAAGTCCTCTGGCTCGGATCCCAGGTCCCAGAGGGGCTTCAGGAGGCGCTCGATATTCCGGTCGGCACGCTGCCGGCACCCGAGTTAGTGAAAGCCGCCGATGATTCAACTGCGATTGCCTGCTTGGCCTCGGTTTTTGCCCAGGACGCCGCGCCGCCGCCCATACTGACTAATTTTCGTGTCCGTGAATTCGCGTACAGTCCTCAGCTTCGCGAACTTGCACGAGGACTGCGCTCGCTCTCCCCCTATGTACTGGGAACGTTGTTGGTCGGCCTACTAACTGCGATCGGGGTGTATACTCTGCGCGAACACCATCTTACTAAATTGCAGTCCGCCATTCGCAGCGAAGTAACTCGTGCGCTTCCGGACTTGGACATCCCCCCGGGGGCAGAGCTGGATGCTCTTGAGGGAGCAAACCGAAAGCTCGAGCAGGAGCTTGCAAATCTCGGCTCTCTTTCGTCATTGACACCCTTGGATTACCTTGCGGAGATTGCCGCCGATTTGCCTCTCTCAGCAGGCATCGCCGTGACTCGAGTCAAGATCGACGGGAACAAGATGCGCGTGGATGGCACCGCGCCGGACTACGCTGCAATGGAAAAAATCGAACGCCAGCTCAAACGCAAGAAAAATGTATATTGCCGCGTTCGTAAAGAAACGAATGCATCGGTAGCTGGCAAACCGAACCTGCGAGGCTTCAATCTTGACATCCTGCTGTGTGAATAGAACATGAACGCCATTACCTCCCTCCCCGTATATCAAAGCGCCTTGACCAAGTTTCAGGCCCTCACCAAGCGCGAGAAGGGCATAATTATCCTCGCCGTGCTTGTCGCGATTTCCATGCTTCTGTACCAGATCTATGAACCAATTCGCGAGGCATTCAGGCGACAAGACGAACGATTGGCGAGCCTGGAACTGAATATGAAAGGAGTGGGCACAAGTATCGAACGCTACATGAAGCTCAAGGCACGTCGCGATAAAATCGAAGCGGATTACAAGGGGATCGAGTTCAAGGAAGGGGCCCTCTCGCATTTGGAGACCATGGTGAGAAGCAAGGCCGGGATAACCAACGGTTTCACGATCAAGGATAGCCAGCCCAAAGAGTTTGCGGGCAGCTACGAACAAACGCCTTTTAATATCAAGTTCACTACCGTAAGTCTTGATACGCTCGTGGAATTTCTCAAAGAACTGACCCACGGTCCACGCCCGCTGATCGTCAGCAAAGTCGATTTACAAAAGAGCAAGTTCGCTGATCGCTTAGAGGTGGACATCGACGCAAGCAGCATAAGAAAGATCAAGTAGCGACACCTCCCCCCTCATGAAACGACTGATTCGAATTATATTCTGGGGAACGTTCCTCCTCGTCGGTGGGGCGGCGCTGCTCATTGCGGCGCTCTTCATGGTGCAGCCCAGGCGCTACACCGATTTCGTAGAGCAGCAACTGGTGTCAGCAGCCCAGCAATCCAAGATTGGCTTGCGAATCGGCGGTACGGAGCTTAGTCCCTTGGCATTTCGTGCCTACAACGTGCAAATGCTCCTTCCCAAGATGCTCTTTCCTATACAAGCCGACACATTCGAGATCTATCCCAATTTTTTCAGCCTTCTTAGCTCCGCACCCAGCGTTTCGATGTCGGGGGCACTCTATGGCGGCAGCGCGCGGGGGAAACTGCGGTACCTAACCGGCTCCAAGCGGGCCGAGATTCAGTTTGGCTTCGAGAACATTCAGCTAGCTTCCTTGCCTCCCCTGGCTGGCGTCGGCATTCGATCGGGAACTCTCGAGGCTAGCGTTCCCCAACTAAGCATTGGCGCCGCCAGCTCCCCAACTGGCGAGTTCGTTCTTAAATTAATTTCCGTGGAGAAGCCGCAGCCCAGCTCGTTTGCGCTTGCTAACTTTAACCTGCCCTTCAATGTCGAGCTTCCTGCTTTTTCAGCTCTTAACAGCGAGCTAGAGCTTTCGCTTGAGGGTTCCGAGCTGCTGCTCAAGGACTGGCGCCTTACCTCCTCCCTCGGCAATGCTCGCTGCACTGGCCGAGCGGACCTCGACACTAACGGGAGGTTTAGGGGCTGGAGTATCGATGGCGCCGTCGAACTCAGCGAGGAAGGGTTGCGAGTCTTCGGCATATACCTCCCGCTGCTTAGCAACCAGGTTCTGGATACCTCCGCTCAGCGCTTTCGGGTTACCGCGCACGGCTCCGCCGGCGGGCTGCCAGAAGCAAAATTCAGCCGAATGTAGCGACGACCCCCTTCCTATTTAGGTGGATAGCCCCCCCGATGGCGGTCTGCTATGCTCAGGAGGCGCTTTTGCACAGATTGAGGCTTGGAGACTCGCGCTATCTACCTCAAATTATAGGGTCATGGGATTGCTTTTCGGAATAGCCGTAGTGATGGCGCTTATTTGCGCTGGAGCTGTCGTAGCATCTGTAACGACGCTCAAAAAGAAATTTCTAAGTTCGACTTCGGCCGGCAAGGACTCGCTGCTACAGGAGATCGCGACCAGGACCGGAGAGGCTCGCTCCCTGATCCAATACAAGGATAGCTATGCGGCCAGAGCGCAGCTCGATAGCCTGGGTACATTGCTCACCACAGCTCAAACGGACTTGGAGAAGGAAAAGAATACTCTCAAACAAATCGAGACCAAGCTTGGAACTTCTCAGAAACTGGTAGAGGAGAAGGAAGCTCACCAGCAAGAAATGAAATCAGCGAAGGTCGAGGATGAAAGCAAGCTGCAAGAGCTACTCTCCAAGCATGAAGATCTATCGACTGAGTCGATCACCCTTGAGCAAAAACTGGCTGCGTCGCTAAAGAATCTCGATAACATCATGGATTCCATCGAGCTGTCTCAGGATCAGCGCGGAGTATTGCAAGAACTATCTAATTCTATGACCGCGGCAGGTTCGCGCCTTCGTGATTTACTCGGTGAATACGAGCAGGTTCATCAGCGCTTAGACGCGCTCAGACAGCAGCATTTGGACCTCGAGGATGAGTATACCAAGCTGGTCGAGCAACAATTGGGCGACTGATCAGCCTTGTATATAACCCCTTCCAGCCTCGCATTGCCTGGCTAAATAGTGCAATTTCAAGTGGTTAGCCTGCGAGCCTCATTTGCTTACCCACAGGCTTTAGTGTAAATTTGCCTCTCCACTGAGCGCTCCTTGAATTTGCTCGGTCATTTACGTGGGGTACGCGAGCGATGGCAAAAGCACCGAAGCTTACAAAGAATATCAGCGAATCGTATCTCAATCAGATTACGGTGCTGCGGACCCTGTCCAAGGACACTCCTCCGACAAACCCTCGCCTTTTCCAGCTGAACGAGATTGCGGAGCTAAGCGGCTTGCGCGATGAGCGCGAAGTGCAGCGCTATCTCTTCATTCTCGAGGGACAAAAGTTGGTGGCTCCGCATCCTGAAGGCGACTTCACCTCCAAAACTTGGCAGATAACTCGAGATGGCATCCGCGCGCTTCGAGTGATCCAAAAGACTGGGCCGCAGTAAGTTAGCCTGCCGCCACCTTTTTGAACAATTCAATCTCGTGCCTACTGCCGATAATGAGCGGTACGCGTTGATGAATATCGGTCGGCACAATATCCAGAATAGCGACCCCGCCATTTATGGCCATCCCACCGGCTTGCTCGGCGATGAAGCTTAGTGGCACGCATTCATAAAGCAATCGAAGCTTGCCATTCGCATTCTTCTTATCTGCAGGGTAAAGAAATACTCCGCCATTCTTGAGATTTCTATCGAAGTCAGCGACAAGCGATCCGACATACCGCGCCGAATAGGGAGTCCCCAGAGTCTTATCGTCCTTTTTGAGAAGCGAAATATAGCGATCCACATCAGAATGCCAGGACCCCGAGTTCCCCTCGTTGATACTATATGTCTTCCCTCGCTCAGGAGTACGAATACTTTCATCCGTCAAAATGAACTCTCCAATACTTGGGTCAAGCGTGAACCCATGGACTCCATCCCCCGCCGAATATACGAAGGATGTCTTCGCGCCATAAACCGCATAACCGGCTGCTACCAAAGTACGTCCGGTTTGCATGAAGTCATTGGTCGAGGCCGGCGCCTTTGGATTCTGTTTGCGCCAAATCGCAAAGATCGTACCCACGGGAATATTCGAGCCTAGATTACTGGAGCCATCGAGAGGATCGAAGGCCACGACATACTTACCGCTGCCGCGCGCCTCCTCGACTGTCACGATTGTATCTCTCTCCTCGGAGACCAAAGAGGCGAAATGCCCGGAGGAACTCAACAACTCCACGAGGGTGCGATCGGATTCTTCGTCCAATATCTGAGTAGCCTCCCCTTGCACATTTTTGTGGCCCGTATAGCCATAGAGGCCTTTAAAGCCTGCCGTCGCGACTAGCTGACTAATAATCTTCACGCCAAACGCGATCGAATTCAGCAAGTCGGTCAGTTCGCCGGTCGTATTGGCGTATTTGCGGGACTGTTGATGAATAAAACGGGTTAGATTCAGAGTTGGGATCATCACGACCTCGCAAGGTTCGAAATAGACGCAGCAATTGCTCAACCATACCTCTGGTCGTGCTGGGCTGACAAATCAAATTTGGCTGGCCCTTACGCCAGTCGGCGCTGCGTCGTGGCGCGCTGCTGCGCCGGAAGTTCCACGACAAAGCGCGCCCCACGAGGCCGATTGTCGAATACACGAATTTGCCCCTGGTGATCCGAGACAATCGAAGTCACGATGGCCAGTCCTAGGCCGCTCCCGCCTGCCTTCGTGGTGAAGTAGGGCTCGAAGATACGGACCTTATCAGAGCCCGGTACGCCAGGCCCGTTGTCGCTGACTTCAATGGCGACCATTCGTGTCGCAAAATCGAAGGAGGTCCTTATCACGATTCTCGCGCCTTCGCCGCCAAACGGACTGCGATCCCCCTCCTTGCTCAGGGCCCCAATTGCATTATCGATTAAATTGATGATGACTCGACGAATCTGCTCCCGATCAAGCATCAACTCCGGAATGCGCGTGTCAGGAATGAACTGAAAGACGATATCCGAGTGGCTTTCGGCAAACGGCGCTATCGCAGCAGCGATCAAGCTATTGATATCCGAACTCCTGAACTCGGCCGTCGGCATACGCGCAAAATTCGAAAACTCGTTTGCCAATCGCTTAATCGAAGCGACGTTTTCGACGATAATGCCCGCAGCCTCCGAAACTGACGGCGGGGCATGCAGTTCCGGAAGCAGCTTCTGCAAACGCTGGGCGGAGAGCTGAATAGGAGTCAGTGGGTTCTTGATTTCGTGCGCGATTCGCCGGGCCACCTCGCGCCAAGCAGCCATATGCTGGGCCTTGGAAAGCTCGGTGATATCGTCGAAGAGCAGCACTATTCCAATCACCTCGCCAGACTGACTCTTGATCGGCCCCACGGTGCACAACACCTTCGACTCCGTGCCGGAGGACTCGATGCTGAGCTCGCGCTCGCTGCTCCGCACCTCCGACGCATCCGCCTCGAACTGCTCGATGAGAGGAAGAATCTGCTCCAAATCCTGGGGGCGCATCACTTCGCGAATCGGTCGTTGACGCACACCTTCCGAGTCTTGAATGCCAAATAGCCTCGCAGCTGGGCCGTTAACGGAAGTGATAACCCCCTTGGTATCGAGGCCGATTACTCCTACAGCCAAGTTTCCGAGAATGGCCTCTATGTACAGCCTTCTCCCCTCGGCCTCCGCCCGCGATTGCTTAAGATCGCTGGTCATGGTGTTGAATGATTTCACCAGAAGGGCAAGCTCATCGTCCCCACCTGCTCGAATGTGGAAATCATAGTCTCCCCGTGCTACTGCTCGTGTACCTTCAGCAAGTTTCTGGATCGGCACGACGAGCTCTTTCGCGATGTAAAATCCGATCCAAATTGCGGCGAACACAATAAGTCCGGTGATCATCGAAAGCGTCAAGAAGTAACCGGACTTCACCGGGGCGCGAAACACTTTGCGTCGTTCGTACTCAGTATATGAATCATTGACCGCTGCGAGAGCCTGGGAAATCTCCGGGCTAATGCGGATAGTGGCGATAAGGGCGCCGGTACGGCCCCCCAGCGGCGCCGGCACATAGGCACGCACGAACTGGCTGGCCTCGTTCTCCTCGAACAGCACTCCCTCTTCACCACCGAAGGCCTTTTGGAGAGCACCCGCATTCGGCTCCGGCTCGGCGAACGTAGGAATCACGGCGGCCGCGTTATGCACCTCGGCAAGTTCACGGGAGGGTTCGCTGAAAATCCGCACGGCGAACAATCTCTCCTCCTTGCGGCGCTCCTCAAGCCAGGCGAGCAGCGCGGTCTTGTCTCCGAGGGGAGCTCCGGCACGTGCTTCGCGTACTAAGCGCTCGGCTGCCGAAAGCGAAGATTCTTTAAGCGTAGCATAGTGGTATTTGGCTACTTCTACTGCGCCCCCTACGGACGCTTCCACCTGCTCGGAGAACCAGCCCTCCATCGCCCGCGTCAGCAAGCCGCTGGCCAAGAGGAACAGAAAGGCCGTTGGAATGATCGTCAACCCGACGAATGCCGTGACCAATCGCAGACGCAACTTGGAGCCAAGAATGTTGCGCCGGCGATCGAAGATCAACTTCACGATATTTCGGCCGATTAAGAAGGCCAGGACGCAGAGCAGGGCTATATTGAGGTTGACGAGTAGAAAGACAACCAGGCTGTGCCCCAGATTTGGCGAATCCTCCTGCGGACGCTGGCTGTATACCAGGAAGGCCAGCACACAGGCCAAGAGGGCGAAAATCCCAACGCGCGCGGCCATGCCCGTTCTTCGCCACCACAGTGCCAATTTTCTTCTTTGCGTTACCAAGGGAGCGATCCTCGCCAGGAATTTATCGTACGAGACTAAAGTCGACCCACCCGGAGTCATAGGTCCCGATATCCACCATTCCGAGAGTTAGAAAGCTCGAAATTCGGGAAAAAGTTTCGTTGTAATCTCCCTTACAGTCAGCCACGACGCGAACCCCAAGATAGGGAGAGCGACTCTGCGGATATTTTTTGTCGGAGAATCCAAGCTCGTTCAGCGAGGGAGAATACAGAGTGGTGACATCTCCGAGCGCCTCTTCCAGCGTCGGATGAGTTATAACCTTGGGTGCCAGATGGTCGCCAAGCTTATCCACTGACACTCGATAACTCTCGCTTATTGGATCGAACTGCAAACTTCTGGTATGCACTACATCCTCGGCGCAGGCATCCGCCCATAAGAAGCGTCTTCGGCAAATGCGAAATTCATAGCGATAGCGAACTTCGAGCCCACCTTCGATGCACTGATTAATAAGCTCCTCTTTCCCCTCGGCAACAACGCGCACGGAATTATACTCGCCGCCAGACCAATTAACCCGTAAATCGGGGAAGCCGAATATGAGCGGCACGAAAATAAGGTGGCGTAAAAACTTCATCTGCGATCGCTTACGATTCAAACTTCATGGCCAGCTGCGAGCGCTTTCCTGGATCAATGCCCAAGTGTTGGAAGCCACGCTCCATTATTTCTCTGCCGCGCCGGGTGCGCGCCACGAATCCCTGCTGAATGAGATACGGCTCGTAGACGTCCTCGAGCGTGTCCTTATCCTCTCCAATAGCAGCCGCGACTGTTTCAACACCCACAGGCCCTCCGGCAAATTTAAGCGCTATGGTTTCAAGGATTACCCGATCCATGCGATCCAGCCCGGAGGCATCTACCTCCATGAGATTGAGTGCGGACTGTGCCACCGGTACCGTAATCGGGCCTGGCGCACGCTCTTGGGCATAATCACGCACTCGCTTGAGGATCCGATTAGCAATACGTGGGGTGCCACGAGCCCGTCGGCCGATCTCCTCTGCAGCAGCCTCATCAATTTCAACGCCCAGGATTGCCGCGGATCGCTTCACAATCTCAGTGAGCTGCTCAGGGGCATAAAAATCGAGCCGCAACACCATGCCGAAGCGGTCGCGCAGTGGTGAGGTCAAAAGCCCCGTGCGCGTCGTTGCTCCAATCAAGGTAAAGGGCTTGAGATCGATCTTGATCGATTTTGCGGCCGGCCCCTGCCCAAGCAGGATATCAATTTGAAAATCTTCCATCGCCGGATACAGAATTTCCTCCACGACACGCGACAACCGATGGATCTCGTCAATGAACAGCACATCATGCTCCTGAAGCGAGGTCAGAATAGCCGCAAGGTCGCCGGGGCGCTCAATAACCGGCCCTGAAGTGGCTTTGAACCCAACCCCCATCTCAGTCGAGATGATTCGTGCGAGCGAAGTTTTCCCCAGGCCCGGAGGTCCATGGAAAAGGACGTGATCAAGGGCTTCCTTTCGCCGCGCGGCGGCGCTGCATGCGATTAGCAGGTTCTCCTTTATGCCTTCCTGCCCGATGTAATCCGTGAAGCCAGTCGGGCGCAAACTCACCAGGGACTGATCCTGCTCCTCTTCCTGGATAGCGACTTCCTCGGCAAACCCAGCCCAGAGTTGAACATCGGCTTCCCCTGTGTTTGGGATAACTCTCTTTGGTGCTTTCGGATTGGCATCAACCATGACGAATTCTCATGAGCTTAAGCGCGGCTTTTCTAAATATATTGCAACGCTTCTTTAACGACCCAGGCCGAAGTTGCTGACGACGACAGTCCCTTCGTCTGCACGGCAGCGACGGCCCTCTCGGCATCCTTTCGAGGAATGCCGAGAGCCTCAAGAGCCTCGCAGGCCTCGCTCATAGGGTCCGTGGCTTCTCGCTCGATTTTCAACCGCGTGTCGCTGCGCCCGAGAGCATACTCAGCCACCCTGTCCTTCAATTCCACGATTATGCGTTCCGCAGTCTTCTTACCGACGCCCTTGAGCGATTGAAGCTTGCGAACATCTCCTGCTCCGATTGCGCGCAACAGCTCCACTCGATCGACTTGGGAAATAATCTCCATACTGGTCTTCGACCCCACCCCCTTCACGGTGGTCAACAAGGTGAACACTTGCTTCTCGAGCGTATCGGCAAATCCGTAGAGACGGATGCTATTCTCATTGACGTCAGTGAACACTACGAGAGCGGCAGGCTTTGCTATTTCTAACTTCGTGATGCAAGCCCCCGAACAATAGAGCTCGTATCCCACTCCCTGCACGTCGACGACAACGATATTAGCCTCGATGCTGTCGACGATTCCCTTAAGTTTTGCAAACATGCTTCTATCTATAACCCACCCCGCGCAGGTTAGGTAGAGCGAGCCTGGCGGCCGGTCAGATTCTCAAGCCGCGCGCGGGCCCATGCGCCTCAGGGGAACTTAAGAGAAAACGATAGCTTACCTCGTCCCCTTGGCCCCAGCCCTCTGGCGTTGATGAAAGCGAGGCTCTACTATGAGGCGCTGGCCGGCGGAAGGCCAAGTTAAAATCATGTCCGCGTAGTAAAATGAAAAAGAAGGCGCAAAAATCTACAGGGAAAAAGCCAAAGGCGAGGAAGTCGGGCAACCCCGTGCGTCGCGCCCGCTTCTTCCGGTTTTGCATCGTGGCGGGGCTTATTGCAGCGTTGCTTTGCGCGGGACCTTTTTACCTTGTCGATCGACGTGTCGCAAAAAAGCTAAATCCGCAAATCTCTTCGCTGCTCCCGGCTATCTATTCTGACAGCTTCAGAATCAGCAGAGGAATAGCCCTCAAGCCATCCTTGGTGCGCGAGCAGTTATTGAAGCGCCACTACATCGAGCTTGCCTCTCGTCCCGAGCATCCCGGCGAATTTGCACTTCGCCCCGAAGGGCTTGAAGTGATTACGCGCGAGTTTACTGCTCCTGACGCGCGCGTCCGCGCTTCGCATCATGTTCGGTTTTCAGTAAGCGGCGAGTTCGAGCTTCTCGATGATACTTCGGAGGACTCCGTTGAGCTCGAGCCCGTCATACTGGCTACATTGGGAAACGAGGACCTGCGGGCGAGCACCTACCGCCGTCTTGCTGAAATGCCTCAGTATGTCAAAGACGCCGTGCTGGCAATCGAGGATCAGCGCTTCTATTCCCACTTCGGCTTGGATATCGAGGGAATATTCCGCGCGCTCGTTCAAAATATCCGCGCCCGCGCCTTCGTGCAGGGTGGCAGCACAATCACACAGCAGTTAGCCAAGAACACGATTCTGTCTCCGCAGCGAAGTCTAAGCAGGAAGTTTCTTGAAATCTTCGCTGCAGTCAGCTTAGAGAGGAGGCTAACGAAGGATCAAATCCTCGAGCGTTACTTAAATGATGTCTATTTGGGCCAGGAAGGATCGGTCTCGATTCATGGTGTCGATGAAGCTGCGAACACCTATTTCGGCAAAAAGCTCAAGGATATTTCGCTTTCGGAGGCTGCGTTACTTGCAGCAATCATCAAGGGACCTTCGTTTTATGCTCCTCGCCGCCACCTCAAACGCGCCCTCCTTCGCCGCGATTTGGTGCTGGATAAGATGCTCGAGGCTGGAAGCATCAGCGTCGAACAACATCAAGTCGCACGGCGCACGCGAATTGCTCTTACACGAGAAGGCCGACATAGGCGCAGTGCCCCACATTTCGTAGCCGCAGTAAAGAGACAGCTCGACACGGATTTGTCGATCGACCCAGCTTCCTTAGCGGGCCTCACTGTCTATACCGGCCTAAACCCGGATCTACAGGGCTGCGCCGAACAGGCGATATTACAAGGCTTGGCCGCGCTCGAAAGGGAGCTGCCCGGACTCAAACGACCGGGCAACCCGCTGGAAGCCGGCCTCGTTTCCATAGAGCCATACAGTGGAAAAATCCGAGCCTGGGTTGGCGGACGGGACTTCTCGCAGAACCAATTCAACCACGTGAGTCAGGCCCGCCGACAAATTGGTTCAACCATTAAACCGTTCTTGTACCTAACCGCGCTCGATCCGAAGCTAAATAGCTACAAAGTAGCTACGACGACCAGTGTACTCTCCGATGAACCCATGCAAGTTAACCTGGTAACTCACGATCTCTGGGAGCCGGAAAATTACGATCACGAGTACCGGGGTGATGTGACACTGCGCTACGCTCTCGAAAACTCCTTGAATATGCCGGCTCTCTACGTGGCGGAGCGTGTGGGTATTCCGGCGATCGCGGACACGTTGGTGAAGTTCAAATTAGCATCTACCATTCCCCAAGTGCCGGCACTTGCGTTGGGAGCACTGGATACGACTCTGCTCGATCTAACCGCCTCCTACGCAGGATTGGCCAACGCCGGCCTCTATGTAACCCCGCGTCTGGTCCTTTCCGCGTCGGATGGAGAGGGGGAGCAGCTCTACGTACGACAGCTGTCCGAGGAACGAGTTGCCGACGAAAATCCGGTCTATGTCTTGACCAATATTTTGCAAGGCGTCGTGGAACGTGGCACCGGAGCCGTCGTGCGTCGCCTGGGATACAAAGGTCCCGCCGCTGGCAAGACCGGCACCTCGAATGATACCAGAGATGCGTGGTTCGTAGGGTTTACCCCCTCGCTAAGCACCGGAGTTTGGGTCGGCTACGATGACAACGGCAAGATAGGACTTACAGGCGGCCGAGCTGCCGCACCGATTTGGGCGCAGTACATGAAATGCGCAGATCCATTCCTAGGCTCCGAGCCATTCGTAGCGCCCCCGGGCGTGACCTTCGTGGATATCGATGCTCAGAGCGGGGATCGCGCGGTCGAAAGCTGCCCGGGAAGTCAAGTAGTGCGGGAAGTCTTCGTTCGAGGGACCGAGCCTACTGACCTCTGCCACCTACACGCAAAGTATCAAGACCGCATAGTCGAGTCGCCTTCGGAACCCGCCCCCCCTAGCCGCAACCGCAAACGCCGCGGCGGTTTTTGGGAGCGTCTCTTTGGGATTGAATAGAGAGGCCCTCCGGGACGTCCTTAAACCAGGCGCCAACCTGATTTATTGCATCCCCTTACGTCGTAAGTTAGCATGGCGCCTACCCTTTTCAATACTGAGGAACCTATGCCAGTGATTTCAGGAATCGTGCGGGCAAGAGCCGTAGTGGCGCTTTGTGCAACACTTGTTCTGTCGTCGATTGGCGTCCAGCCGCGTGCTTACGCTGACGCCAAATCGGATTCTCTGCAATATGCGAAGGGTCTTTCAGAGGCTTTTGAGCATGCCGCCGAGATCATTACCCCATCGGTTGTAAATATCAGCGCGGTGGAGCGCATCAAGCCCGTGCGCCGACCCGGGATGCCTGGAAATCGCTTCCGAGGCAACGGAAGTCCAGATCCGTTTCGAGATTTTTTCGGCGACGATTTTTTCGATCGCTTCTTCGGCGACCAGGGTGGAGACGGCGGAGGCCCGACACCGCAAGCCGGGCTCGGCACCGGCGTTATTGTCGACAGCAACGGTTCAATTTTGACCAACAATCACGTGGTTGGGCACGCGGATGAGCTCACGGTTCGGCTCCAGGATGGCCGAACCTTCAAAGCGGAAGTAGTCGGCACGGATCCTCGCACTGACCTCGCGGTCATCAAAGTCAAGGCGTCAGGACTTACCCCTGCCAAACTTGGCGACTCGAGCAACCTGAAGATCGGTGAATGGGTAGTCGCAGCCGGCAATCCCTTCGGGCTGGATAACACCATCACCGCCGGCATTGTAAGCGCGAAGGGCCGCTCGATCATGGGAGGAAATCAGTATGAGGACTTCATCCAGACCGATGCAGCGATTAATCCGGGAAATAGCGGCGGACCTCTCGTCAATTTGCAGGGAGAAGTAATCGGCATCAACACCGCAATCTTCTCGAGAAGCGGCGGCTACATGGGTATCGGCTTCGCCATCCCGGTCGACATGGTGAAGCGCGTCATGAAGAGCCTCATTTCGAGCGGCAAGGTGGTGCGAGGCTGGCTAGGAGTCGGTATTCAAAATTTAACTGAGGACATGGCCAAGTCATTCGGCTTCACGGGATCGGAAGGCGCGCTGGTCGGCGACGTTCAGGAGAACAGCCCGGCCGCCAAGGCTGGAATCGCTCAAGGCGATATCATCGTTGCTATCGACGGCAGAAAGATCGAGAACAGCAATCAGCTGCGGAATCTAGTAGCGGACCTAGCACCGGGGCAAAATGTAGATATCGCGGTTTACCGCGAGGGGCAGAAGAAAACCGTGAGCCTGGTTATCGGCGAGCAGCCCTCGCAATTGAGCAACGAAGAGGAGCCTCAAGGCTCTGATGAAACCCCAGCCGAAAGTTTGGGACTGCAGCTGCAGTCGCTGACGCCGGACATTGCGAAGCGTCTTGGCACTAAGCATACCAAGGGCGTCGTTGTGATGGACATCAAGCCGGACGGCGTCGGGGCCGCAGCGGGCCTTCAGCGTGGCGACATAATTTTGAGCGTCAACGGCAAGAAGGTTGGGAGCACCGCTGATTTCAAAGGCGCCGTTGACAAGGCTTCCCTGAGCAAAGGGATTCGAATGGTCGTGGAAACGCAAGGGATGGAGCGCTTTGTATTCCTAAAGACTCAGGAATAGCGAGGGTAAGAATTTAGCCCCGACAGGAGACGGCAAAGGTTTCAGTTCCCGCCCTAGGGAGATCCTCGAAGGGTCGCCTGTGGAGGCTCTGATAACTTACTCTAGAGCAAGCTTTCAGTTAGAATTTCATGCCCGCTTTCGGTAACGAGCACCGTATGCTCCCACTGAGCAGAAAGTGAACCATCGGCAGTGCGCACGGTCCAGCCGTCGACTTTCGACAGTACAGTCTTGGGCCCGCCCATATTGATCATAGGCTCGATAGTAAAAGTCATTCCCGGCTTCATGGTGTCCCCGTGACCCCGCTTGCCGACATGCAGCACCTGCGGGTTTTCGTGAAACTCCCGCCCCACACCATGCCCGGTATATTCGCGAACAATCCCATACCCTTTTTTGGTGCTGGCTATGAATTCCTGAATGACTGCGCCAATGTCTCCGATGTGCCCGCCGGGACGCACCGCAGAAATCCCAGTGCGCAGGGCTTCCGCCGTCACATCCACTAAGGCCTGCGACTCAGAGGAACACGCCTCCCGCCCCCCCACGAAGTACATGCGGCTCGAGTCACCATGAAACCCGTTCTTATATGAAGTCACATCGACATTGATAATATCCCCGGCCTTAAGTACGACGAGGGAACTTGGAATGCCGTGACATACGACATCGTTGAGGGATGTGCAGACGGACTTGGGGAAGCCCTTGTAATTGAGCGGCGATGGCGTGGCGCCAAGTTCGAGTGTCATGCCATGTACGAAAGTGTTTATATCCTCGGTAGTAATACCAGGCTTAACGATGCTGCCAACTGCATCCAATATTTGCGCGGTAACCTTGCAGGCCTCGCGCATTTGCTTGAGATCGTCCTTGCTCTTAATGGGAATTTTATACACAAGCCAACCTTCTTACCTCTGCTGCACCGTCATTCTTACTTTGCCCTTCCTGCCCGGACCACCGCTTTGAACTGCTTTTCAGTCACCGGCTGCACGCTCAAGCGAGAGCCTCTCTTGAGAAGAGCCATGCCATTGAGGTCGGCCATCTCGCGCATATCCTCAAGGCTAACCGGAGCGGGAAATTTCTCGACAAAACGCAGCTCCGGCGCAAACCATCGGGGGTTCTCCTTGGTCGATCCGGGGTCGAAGTACTCGCTCCTCTTGTCAAACTGGAGCTGATCAGCAGACGCTTCCTTGGTCACCTTGGCAACACCAACGACCGCCAGAGGATCGGCGTTGGAATGATAGAAGAGGACCTCGTCTCCCGGCTTCATGGCGCGCAAGTAGTTACGAGCTTGATAATTACGGACGCCATCCCAGGGAGTCACCTTCTCCGCTCGCAGCTGCTCGATGGAATAAACATCCTCCTCACTTTTCACCAGCCAAAATGCCATAGGGGACTATCTTCGCATAGGCAAAGTGCCCTGTCATCGTGGCCAACGATTGAATATAACCCGCATCCTGAGGCGAAAAATGGGTGGCAAGCCGTGCTTTGATTTGGAGCAGGCCTACCTTTGACTGAGCAGCATTCAATGAGGAAAGGCTGCGTAGACCGGGAGTCCACTGACGTTTCTTGGCGAGTACTGGCAGGTGTCGTTATTGCTCGCTGCCGCCGCTATCTTCTGCCTGCTGCAGAGATGCCCGATATTGCTCCATGAGCGCGGCTTGATACTGCGCGTTCATTGCATCAAGCTGCTGCATCGTGGTTCCTAGCTCGCCCTTGACGCCAATGCATTCGTGAAGCACCTCGCCCATCTCGGACTCGCTAATGCCATGAGTGGTCTGCCGGCGGACCAGAGACACCAAAAAGGCCTCAAGCACTGATTGAGTGCGATGCGCCAGAGTGCGAACGTTTATGGTAAGTCCGTCGCCATGTCCGCGATTTTCGAATATCGCCTCCAATTCTTGACATGCTTGGCGACACGAGGCCTCCAAGGCGTCAACATCGACTGGCTCGGCGCCTCGAGAACCAAATCCATAGCGAGTGGGTGGTCGAATGTTGGCGTGCACGAAATCATGGAGCTGATGACGAATGTCCTCGGCGATTCGCCTGAGGGGTTCCCCGAGCGGCGTAACAATCCGCGCTCCTCTCTGCATCCCGGCACCGAACTCGAGTCCTTCTTCCGTCAAAATGAACTCTGTCGACGCCTGGTCGGGCCTAACGACTCTGCCTTCCGGCGTCGTATCGGGAAGCGTAAAGCCGACATCGGCATCAACGCCGCCAGTGTCATCATTCTGAGATAGAATTTTTGTGGTGATCATATTCCCCTCCTTAACCTTTAGACATCGAACCGCCTCCGTGCACGCAGCAAGCCGCACAGACACGAAGTCATCTAAAACCGGAGAAGTTAACCTGAATGGGGACTTGAATTGAAAAACCCGAGCCGCCTCGTGAGGGCTCGAAACCTTACGCATTTTGATGCCAGGAAGCGCTAATCGATTCAGCGCCTTAGCTGCCGGATGATTTCTCGCGGGTAGGAGCAAAAACCTCAATATCTTTAAAACGTTAACTCGAATTGAAGGGCTCGCCTTCCCATTGATCAAACGATCCAAGAATGTATTAATTACCAGGCCGCCTGCGGCGATAAACCCGAAATAAACTCGCCAGCCTCATGAAACTTGGAAGCACCATTAGCCGTCACGATGAAGCGGCCGCAGCAAACGAGCGCCGCTATCAAAGCTTGCTCGCTGAGTTCAATCAAAATATTCAGCAATCGGTCAGCCCGAAAGAGGACGATCAAATCATCAGACATCGTGAACGGGGCAAGCTCCTTGCCCGCGAACGAGTCGAGAATCTGCTGGACCGCGGCTCTGCATTCTTGGAACTTTCACCGCTCGCCGGCATGGGGCTCTATGAGGGCGTCCGCCCTGGTGCCGGCATGATAACCGGAATCGGACGCGTCAGCGGGCGAGAATGCATGATCGTGGCCAACGACGCCACCGTCAAGGGCGGCACCTATTTCCCTATGACCGTGAAGAAGCACTTGCGTGCCCAGGAAGTTGCTCTGGAAAACCGGCTCCCCTGCATTTACTTGGTGGATTCCGGCGGAGCCTTTTTGCCGCTACAGGATCAAGTATTTCCCGACCGCGATCATTTCGGTCGCATCTTCTACAATCAAGCGCGCATGAGCGCTCAGAAAATTCCACAGATAGCCGTCGTTATGGGCTCCTGCACGGCCGGCGGCGCATACGTGCCGGCAATGAGCGATGAGGCAGTCATCGTCCGGGAACAAGGCACCATTTTCCTGGGTGGGCCGCCGTTGGTAAAGGCTGCGACGGGCGAGGAAATTAGCGCTGAAGATTTAGGCGGAGCCGATGTACATTGCCGAATCAGCGGCGTCACGGATCACTACGCGGAAGATGACCACGATGCCCTGCACATCGCGCGGCGTATCGTCGCCAATCTCGGGCCTCATCAAAAATTCCCGGTCGATTTGGCTACGCCTCGTCCTCCGGCCTTCGATCCACAGGAGATTTTTCGTCTGGTTCCTGCCGATGCGAAGTCATACTTTCCAATGCGCGAGATCCTAGCGCGCATGATCGATGATAGCGAGATCGATGAGTTCAAGAGGAACTACGGTACCAGTCTAATTTGCGGGTTCGCCCGAATCGAGGGCTACCTGGTCGGCATTCTGGCAAATGACGGCATCCTCTTCTCTGAGTCTGCGCTCAAGGCGGTGCACTTCATCCAACTCTGCAATCAACGTCGAATTCCCCTCGTGTTCTTCCAGAATATCGTTGGCTTCATGGTCGGCAAGGACTACGAGCGACAGGGCATCGCCAAAGATGGAGCAAAGATGGTCAACGCAGTCTCCTGCTCCACCGTCCCAAAGTTTACAGTACTCGTCGGTGGTTCGTTCGGTGCTGGAAATTACGGCATGGCGGGACGTGCCTATCAGCCGCGTTTTCTCTATATGTGGCCCAATGCGCGCATTTCGGTCATGGGACCTGAACAGGCTGCGAATGTATTGACCCAAGTACGCGCCGATTCATACCGCAGCCGCGGCAAAGAATGGCCGGCCGCCGAATCGGCAAATTACAAGTCGGAAATCGAGAAGACCTACAACGAGCAGGCCTCGGCCTACTATTCTTCAGCGAGGCTCTGGGACGACGGAGTGATTAATCCAGTCCACACTCGGCAGATGCTCGGGCTGTCGATCTCAGCGAGCTGCAATGCCGAGTGGCCCGAAGTAAGCTACGGGGTGTTTCGCACCTAACGAACAATAGTATTGGAAGTACACAGCAGCATGCCCACCAACTCTCCCCTCTTTCCCAAGCTCCTGATAGCCAATCGCGGCGAGATCGCTTGCCGAATTGTCCGGACGTGCAAGCGGTTGGGGATTTCTACCGTCGCTGTGTACTCGGATGCTGATGCCTCCGCCTTGCATGTACGCCTGGCGGACGAAGCCGTCTGCATCGGAGCGCCCGAAAGCACTCACAGCTACTTATCGGCGGATAAGATTATTGCCGCGGCAATGCAGACTGGAGCACGGGCCGTACACCCCGGATACGGGTTTCTCTCGGAGAATGCCGCCTTTGCCGATCAATTGGGCAAATCAAATCTGACTTTTATCGGACCGCCAGGGTCGGTCATGAAAAAGCTCGGCGATAAGATCGAGGCCAAGAAGTTGGCCGCTAAAGCCAGGGTGCCCATGGTGCCGGGCCTGCTGTTTGCTTCCGACCAGGAGCCCGGGATGCTCAAAGAGGCCAAGGACTTCTGCAAGCAACACGGCTTCCCCGTGATGATCAAGGCCGCAGCGGGCGGTGGCGGCCGCGGCATGCGCAGAGTGAACGACGAGGCCGGACTGGCAGAGAGTCTGATCGCGGCCGCTCGCGAGGCGAAAGCGGCTTTTGGGGACGGTAGACTGTTTCTCGAGCGGCTGATTGAGCGTGCCCGCCATGTCGAAGTTCAAATTTTCGGCGATACCCATGGGGATGTTATCTCTCTCTTTGATCGCGATTGCTCCATGCAGCGCAATCATCAGAAGGTCATCGAGGAAGCCCCTGCCCCTAACCTTTCCGACAAAACGCGCACCGCGATGCACAAAGCAGCGCGCGATCTATGCGCCGCAGCCGGTTATGTAAACGCCGGTACGGTGGAATTCCTGGTAGACCAAAAACAGCAATTCTACTTTCTTGAAGTGAATAGTCGCCTTCAGGTAGAGCATCCGGTGACCGAAGCTATCACGGGACTTGACCTCGTGGAGCTGCAGATCCGAATCGCGGCAGGTCAGGCCCTTTCAGCCTGCGCACCGGTATCAAGCGCCCCAATTGGGGCCGCCATCGAATGCCGCCTATGCGCCGAAAACCCGGATGAAAACTTTGTAGCATCCACCGGGAAGCTTCTCGCGTTGAGCGCCCCAACGACGACATCCAATGACGTCTCCGTGCGATTCGATACCGGCTTCGAGGCCGGCAGCTCAGTCACCCACTATTATGACTCCATGCTCGCAAAACTGATTGTACACGCTCCGACTCGCGATCTCGCTATCGCCGGCATGACTGAGGCACTGGAGTCGGTCAAGGTATGCGGTGTACGCAGCAATATAGGATTTCTAAACGCGCTTGTCCGCTCGCATGAATTCAAGTCAGTTTCCCACGACACACACTTTGCTCGCTCGGTGCTGCGAAGCGAGGATACCCTCGCACAAGATCTGGCCCTCGTAGCGAGCTTGCCATCTATCCATCAGCTCGCGAGGCCTGATTGCGGATCGGACGCTTGGCAGCGGAATTCATGTTTTCGCATATCTGGACGTCCGCAGTTCGAACTGATCGCTTCGGTGAACGGCAAAATCATGGATCTCCGAATAACGCCGGATCCATCAGGGAAAGAGCTGCGCGTTCAGTGCGGCGCCGCAGACTTTACGGTGTTGGTTCAGTACGCGGGACGGGACGAACTCGAAGTTACCTCATGCATGTTCGGCCCAGTGCGTGGGCGCCTTCTCTCATCGGGCTCCTCCACCTGGGTCATGCTCCCCTCCGGAACGTACGAGGTAAAGGAGCAGCCAAGGAGCTTGAAGAAATCCGGAAAGCGATCGGAGCTCCATTCCGGACTCATTTCATCTCCGCTCCCCGGAAAAGTAGCTGTCGTAAAGGCCCAGGTTGGCAGCAAGATTGCCGCCGGTGAGCCAATTCTCGTGATCGAATCCATGAAGATGGAGCACATCATCCGCACGCCGCATGACGCCGAAGTAAAAAGCATAAGGGTTCGCAGCGGTGATGTCGTGGAAGCCAACGCGACTCTGGCCGAGCTGCAATTTTCGGAATAGTGAGCTAAACACCCCCTATGACAGCCGTGTTACGCCAAGACTCAGAATCCGCACTGGAGTCGCGTGTTCGAGAATTTGGGAGATCTATTTTTGCCGGCATCGGCAAAGAGCAGCCTTCGACGTTCAATAAGGATTACTGGACGGGCAGGATAATGGAGTGGTCCATGTCCAAACCGGAGTTCAAAGTAAATATGTTTCGCCTGGTGGATGTGCTTCCAGCGCTGCGAAACTCGGCAGCCATCGCCTCGCACGTATCCGAGTATCTGAGCAAGCCGGGCGCGGAAATTTCAGGATTGCTCGAGTGGGGGCTCAATATCAACCCTCACTCCTTGCGCGCGAAAGTAACCTCCGCCCTCGTAAAGCGCAGCGTGGAACAGATGGCCTCTCAATTCATCGCCGGCGAGACCCCCAAGGAAGCACTGAAGGAACTGCGGCGTCTTCGCAAGGTTGGGTTATGCTTCACCGCCGATCTCCTCGGAGAATTCTCACTGAGCGAACGCGAAGCCGAAGTGTATGTTAATCGCTACATCGAGGCGCTCGACGTATTCGGGGCTGAAATTCCTCGCTGGGCCGAGTCGGCGCCGATCATTGCCAACCATCCCGGCGAGTCCAGCGCGCTCTGCATTTCAGTAAAGCTTACCGCTCTCTATTCGCAGTGCAGCCCGATGAATTTTGATCGCAGCGTCGCGGTCCTGTCCGAACGTTTAGGGCGGATTGTACGCCGAGCGAAGCAGGTCAAGGCTCTGGTATACGTTGACGCCGAGGATAGTGCCAGCAACCCTATCGTCTACGAAACATTCAAGCGAGTCTTCGGCGAACCAGATCTCAAGGACCTGCCTTACCCAGGGATAGTAGTGCAAGCTTATGCAAAGGGCGCCGAGGGTGTGCTCAAGGACCTATTGGAATTTGCCAAGCGGCGCGGGGCTCCTATTGCCGTTCGCTTGGTGAAAGGGGCGTACTGGGATCATGAAACTATTCTGAGCGCCCAGAATAATTGGCCGTCGCCGCTATTCTCGAAGAAGGAAAGCTCGGACGCGAATTTCGAAGCTCTCTCGCGCCTGCTCATCGATAACCATCAACATACGCTGCCGGCTTTTGGATCTCACAACGTTCGCTCGTTGAGTCATGCGTGCTGCTATGCCGAGTCAAGAGGGCTTTCACCGAAGCAATTTGAGCTGCAAATGCTCTACGGCATGGCCGAACCTATCGCTCGCACCTTCGCCGGCAAGGGCTACCTCGTGCGGCTGTACGTGCCATTGGGAGAAATGCTGCCAGGGATGGGGTACCTCGTGCGCCGACTTTTGGAAAACACCTCCAATGAATCGTTCTTGCGTCATACCTTCTTCGAAGGTGATGACGTCGATCGGCTCTTGGCTGCGCCACGCCCCGGAGAATAAGCAACCATGTTTCGTAACGAACCCCTTACTGATTTTACCATCGCAGCCAACCGCGAGGCATTCCGCGCCTCCCTCGCCGAAGTCGATCGATGTTGTGCTGCCGGTAAACTTCGCTCTCGTCCCATCATCGATGGACAGGAGATTGGCACTTCATCGGTCGTCAAGTCGCTCGACCCCAGCGACACGGGCGTTGTGCTCGGAGAAGTGCACTTAGCGGGACTGCCCGAAGCCGACAAAGCTTTACACTCCGTTCGCGGAGGTGCAAAAACCTGGGCGCATACCCCTTTTGAGAAGCGCGCGGAGATTATCCGTGCGGCAGGCGCGGAGCTGCGCAGAAATCGACTCATGCTCGCCGCCCTGATAGTTCGCGAAGCCGGCAAGCCCTGGAAGGAGTCAGATGCTGATGTATGTGAAGCGATTGACTTCTGCGAGTATTACGCCGAGGAAATGCTGCGCATGGGCCCCATCAGGCGCACACAGGCGGTAATGGGCGAGGAGAATACTTATTTTTACGAGCCGCGCGGCGTAGCTGTTGTCATCGCGCCATGGAATTTCCCTCTGGCGATAGCTTGCGGCATGACCGTTGCCGCTCTCGTGACCGGCAACACGGCAATCTTAAAGCCAGCCGAACAAACTTCTTTGATCGCCGCAGAACTGGCAAGAGCCCTGCTGAAAGCCGGTGTGCCGAAATCGGCATTCGCTTTTTTGCCCGCCCCTGGGGAGACCGTTGGAGCTGCATTGGTAAAATCATCACTCGTGGATTTGGTTTGTTTTACCGGCTCGAAGTCGGTGGGACTGCATATCATCAATGAATGCGCTCAGGTGCAGCCCGGTCAACGCAACGTTAAGAAAGCTATAGCGGAGATGGGCGGCAAGAATGCCATCATCGTCGACGAAGATGCAGATCTTGACGAAGCTATCAAAGGAGTCATTTACTCGGCATTTGGCTACAGCGGGCAAAAATGTTCGGCATGCTCTCGGGTTATCGTTGTCGCCGATGCGTACGAACCGTTCATGCAAAGACTGGGTGAAGCTGCCAGAGACATCATTACCGGGCTAGCATCCGATCCGGCCACTCTCGTTGGCCCTGTCATTAGCGCCGAGGCTCAGGAGCGCATCCTGGCAACTATAGCCCGCGCTGAAAAAACGGATCGATTGGTGTTCAAGGGTACTGTCCCGCAAAAGGGCTTCTTTGTGCCGCCAGCAATTTTCCGAGACGTTCAAAGTTCCAGCCTCTTATGGAGAGAAGAAATCTTCGGCCCCGTGCTCGCCTGTCGGAAGGCAAAGGACTTCGATGAGGCCCTTAGGCTGGCGCTGGAATCGGAGTACGCGCTGACTGGGGGTCTGTTTAGCCGGAGCCCCAAGCATATCGAGCGTGCCCGCGTTGAATTCAATGTTGGTAATTTATACATCAACCGCGGGTGCACGGGTGCCCTCGTTTGCCGGCAGCCGTTCGGCGGGTCTGCCATGTCGGGGGTGGGATCGAAAGCCGGCGGGCCGGATTATCTGCTGCAGTTTGTTGAACCTCGAACCGTGTCCGAGAACACCATGCGGCGCGGGTTTGCTCCTGAGTGACCGACTCTCTCCGTTCGAGTAGTTTTTAGCGCGGCCAATAATTCCAGGTAGTTAGCCCGGTCTAACAGCTAAAGAAATTTCGTAGATCCGCCGACTTAAACCATCGGGAGATTGCCCAGAGCTCTGCCTCTAGCGAAGTGCTCATGGGGCAACGGCAAGGTCTAGAAATCATGAGCGAAAAGTCTACATCGCGGGTTACGCAAATTCTCGATCGCAACGAGCTGCAGGGCACTCCGTCCTCAGGCGACAGCCCTGCACAGGTGGTGCGTCTGATCGAGAACGGCGAGGAGCCCCGCCGAGTCTACTCCGCCATCGTGGAATGCGCCTGCAATACGCCTGGAGTAAAATCAGCAGCTGTCTACCTTCCCTCCGAGCGCAGCAATGACCAGCACGAGATGGTTGCGAGCTTCGGCGGGTTTGCGCCCGAGGAAGGGCGTTCCATCGAGAGTGCCAATCGAGTCTCGGTAGCGTCCGCCGCTTCCCCCCTGCACAAGACGAGCTCGGGCGCTCATCACTATTTTGAGATTATTTGTCTAGGAGCCCCAATCGGCACTCTCGTGGTCGTCGCCCCAGACGGACTCTCAACTCCATCGAACGAGAAGCTCGGTGCGCTTGCGCATCACACGGGCGTGGTCTTCGAGCGGCAAAAGCTATCAAATACCTTGCAGCACTTCCTCGATCGGCTTCAGGTGTTGAATGAATTGAACCAGCTCATAGCGAGCAACGTCGGACTCCAGCGCATCCTCAAAAGCCTCGCACGCGAATCAGCGTTCCGCTTTGCCGCCGACGTGGCTCTCACGCTGCTCCTCAATGAGGACAAATCAGCCCTAGAAGTGAAAGGCGGTTACGGATGCGCGCCGCACCTCATTCCTAAGTCACTGGACCTCAACACCGGAATTCTCGGTCAGATTATGCGCGTGGGCGGACACCTTTCGGTGCCGCAGCTTCACAATTACCCCGACCATCGACTGCGTTTTGTCGAAGATCTCGGCATTCACTCGGTAGACGTTTGCTGCTTGGAGGTGCGCGGGGAGCCGCTCGGAGTTATTCTCATCGGGTATCGCACTGAGACGTTCATTTCCCACAACGACCTTACTCGCTTTGAAGAATTTTGCCAGGGCGCTGCCGTCGCAATAGCCAATGCTCGGACCCAGGAACGTATAACGGCCTACACCGAACGATTGGAAGAGTTAGTCGAGTCACGCACTGCCGACCTGGCTGTGCAAACCGCTCGCGCAGAGGAGGCAAACCAGGCAAAGTCGCAATTCCTTGCCAACATGAGCCATGAGCTGCGCACCCCACTTACCGCTATCGTCGGCTACTCGAGCGTGCTGGGTGACGGCGTGTTTGGGCCTCTGAGCGACCGGCAGCGCGATGCCCTCAACGCTATCACGCGCTCGAGCGAACATCTGAAAAATCTTATCGATGACGTGCTGAACCTTGCCCGCATCGAGT
>JAYRHW010000132.1:0-64907 GCA_041907145.1 Bdellovibrionota bacterium | reverse complement strand
GAGCACTCTCTCGTTGCGCGTCGAAGCCTCTAGGGCAATGCCGCGCGGGATGAGGAAATTACGGGCAAAACCGCCCTTAACCGATACCCGATCGCCGACATAGCCGAGCGAAGGATAATTTTCTTGCAAAATGACTTCCATGTTTCGTTACTCCAACCGAAGAGCTGATGCTCGCAATAATTAATTTAGTATTCGCCCATCGCAGTATCGCCGAACTCATCCTCGCCCGCGCCAGAACCCTTGCGCTTCGGATTGCCGCGGAACTTGCGAACACGATCATTGATGCGATGCGTCTGGAATTTAATGACCGAATCCATAATCCGGAGCTGATTCGTAAGCCCGCTGGAAACGGCATGATCGTCGCTCTCATACGTGAAACAGACAAAGGTTCCGAATGAGTTCTTCTTCACGGAGTACGCTATCTGCTTTCGACCCCAAGCATCCGCCTTGAGGTTCTTGGCGCTGAAGGAATCGAGAATCTTCTCGATCTTTTTCTGCTCATCCTTCACCGCGGCTTCTGCCAAGGAGGGATTGAATACAACGATTGTTTCGTACTTCCTCATAATTGCCTCTATGCATTAAACTTATTTTGAGCAGCCTTGAGCCCCTCGCTCCGCAGACACTCGATCGCTAAAACTCCTCGCGTCAGTAATTCTTGCACGACTGACCGCTCTTCTACGGTGAATCGCCCCAAAACCCAGTCCGCAGTGGAGCGCTCACTCTGGGCTGCATCCTGCGCAGCCGGCCTACCCACTCCCAATCGCACACGAACAAAGTCGCCACTTCCCAAACACTGCGCGACTGACTTAATTCCGTTGTGCCCGCCGTCCCCGCCGCCCTGCTTCATTCGCAAGGCACCCAGGGGAATGTCGACCTCATCGTGCGCGACCACGATGGCCGACGGCGGAATTTTCAAAAAATTCGCCAACTCGGCTAGCGGCTGCCCGCTCAGGTTCATGAACGTTTGCGGCTTTATTAGCATCAAACGATCCGGACCGCTTCCCAATTCGCAAACATGGGCACTGCCCTTGTCTCGCCATGCAGCCGAGCCGGAACCCAACTTTTCGGCGAGCGCATCAACCAGCATAAAACCAAGGTTGTGCCGCGTCCTCTCGTACTGCGGTCCCGGATTCCCCAAGCCCGCTATCAGCTGCACATGCGACACTCGAACCCCCTTGGGAAGAAGTTCGCCAACTGCTCGCTACTTACCCTTTGCCGGCTTTCCGCCCTTTTCATCCGCACCAGCGGCTGCGCCCTTCTCAGGGGCCGCGCCACCAGCAGGAGCAGCAGCCGCACCTTCAGCAGGGGCAGCGGTGCCATCAGCAGCAACGCCTTCAGCAGGCGTAGCAGCCGGAGTCTCTTCGACAATCTGACGTACAGCGACGACGCTGACGATGGTCTCTAGCGGATTTCCAGAAAGACGCACGCCGGAGGGCAGCGCAATGTCCTGAGCATGTATGCTCTGTCCGATATGCAGCTCGGATACGTTAACTTCAATCGACTGCGGAATCGCCTTCGGCAAGCAGCTGACCGACAGCTCATGAGCCGAAACGGTCAAGATACCGCCGTCCAACTTCACGCCGGTAGCCTCGCCAACGATCGTGAGCGGAATACGAACGACGATCTCCTCGTTTTCGTGAAGCGCCTGAAAGTCGACGTGGAGTACTCGCCCTGCCAATCCGTCCTTCTGGATTTCCTTCACAATCGCCGAACGTCCGTCAATATCCTTACTCTTGCTCTTGAAGGTAAAGACTTGGGAGATTCGCGCAGTCTGCGCAGCCTTGACGAAATCCTTGTACGAGATGGAAAGCGCTACAGCAGCTTCCCCGCGGGCGTACATGATTGATGGCAGCATGCCTTGAGCACGGAGATGCTTCGAGGAAGCGGCTCCGGTATTGGCGCGAATGTCAGCTTCAAGTGTAAAATCAGTCACAGGCATTACCTCTTAGTAAAACTTTAACTCCGATGCAGAGTGAATTGTGCGAGTACGAACTCCCGGAGGCCGGCGCAGTCGAAACGCACGAGGCGAATTCAAGACAAGCGACGAGACAAGCCCGAGGAGTCACACGCTCTCCCCGGGCGCAACAGCCCACTTCAGCTATCTGAATAAGCGGAGAGTGCTGTAATTAATCATAAATTTCCCCCAAGGTAAATAGAGCCGGCTCCGCTCCAAGGCGTCTTGGCTGAATGGAGAGATCGATCGAACTCCAGGGTCAACTACTTGAAAAGACTACTAATCGAGTCCTCTGAATGAATGCGCCGAATTGCCTCTGCGAAGAGCGGAGCAACTGAGAGGGTCGTAAGCTTCGGAAATTGGTTGGATTTAGGCACCTGAATAGTGTCGGTGACGATGACTTCCTTGAAGGGTGAAGCTTTGAGCCGATCGACGGCGTTTCCCGAAAATACCGGATGCACGCAGCAGGCAATCACCTGCTTGGCCCCAGCCTCCAATAGCGTCTCCCCCGCCTTTACGATAGTCCCCCCGGTATCGATCATATCGTCGACGATAATGCAGGTGCTCTTTCGCACATCACCGACCACGTTCATCTCGGCGACCTGATTGGGGCCTGAACGGCGCTTATCGATAACCGCGATAGCTGCGTTGTCGAGCCTGGTAGCAAAATGTCGCGCTCGCTCTACGCCGCCCACATCGGGCGACACGATGGTAAGATCCTGCCCGCCGTAGTTCTCCTTCACGTAGGGCAGCAGTACGGGAAAAGCGTTCAGGTTATCGACCGGAATATCGAAGAAGCCCACGATTTGCCCAGAATGCAAGTCCATGGTGAGTACGCGATGCGCCCCAGCCGTTGCGATCAGGTTCGCCACGAGCTTAGCCGTAATCGGCACTCGCGGCTTGAGCTTGCGATCCTGACGGGCATACCCGAAGTATGGGAGCACTGCCGTGATGCGCCAAGCAGATGCGCGTCGCAACGCATCAATGACGACCAGCAGTTCCATCAGATGATCGTTTCCCGGAGCAGAGGTGCTCTGCACGACGAAAACATCGCGCCCGCGAACATTATCGCCGATCTCAACCGACAACTCACCGTCGCTGAAGCGTACGACTTCTAAGCGCCCGAGCTCAGTGGGCAGGCCATCGCAAATAGCAGAGGTGATCTTTTGGTTGGAACGACCCGAGAAAACGAGCAGTTGACGTTTCAAGGTGCAGCCTTCAAGAAGCGATGACTGCCAAAACGCCAACAGTCATCTGTACCCATGTTATGAGCGAATCGAGTTGAAGCTACTCCTGGCGAACAACGAGCCAGAGCTAAAACCTATGCCCAATCTAGATTCGACGTTGGCCGGGTAGGATTCGAACCTACGTATGCCGGGATCAAAACCCGGTGCCTTACCGCTTGGCGACCGGCCAATAACGCCCTCAAGCTACCGAGATATTTACGATAAATCAATATGTTGGACTCGTTCTGAGCGCTATCTCCCGGACGGCAACCCCCGACGCCCTAAGCTCGACTTCAAGCTCGCTCCTAACTCCGCTGATTTCTGCTCCTAAGTGACGAGGGAGGGCAAAAAACGCACTTCCGCTCCCGGTCAGACCGGCTATGAGAGTCCCCTGCCTTCGAACAAGGTGCAGCGCTGACCACACTGAAGGACTAAACTGTCGAAGCACACGTTCAAAATCATTGTCCACCAGAGTCAGCAATTGTTCATACCAAGGCCGTGGGTCGATTTGCTTATCATCCCAATTCACTAAAGCAGTATCTTCCTGAGGAAAAATGTCAGGAATCTGTTTACGATACTCAGAGTAAAGGGCTGGAGTCGAAATTCCCTGCGCAGGCAAAAAGAGCAGTGCTCGAAGTTCGCGCGGACAAGGACACTGCGCCTGCGAGATACACTCACCGACGCCGGAAACACGGGCTAAGCCACCGCGTAAGAAATAAGCTACGTCAGCGCCGAGACTCTCTGCCGCCGAAAATAGCGCATCATCGTCAACCCTTACTCCGACTTCGGCAAAGGCTGACTGCACAAGCCTAAGCACGCACGCGGCATCGGAGCTGCCCCCACCGAGTCCAGCCCCCAAGGGAATAAGCTTGCTCAGCTCCACATGAACGCTGAGTTTGCCTCCCGATCTTCTCATCAAATCGTCAGCCGCACGGCAGGCTAAATTACGACGGGCATCGAGCAGACCTAAATCCTCTCTGCCCCCGTGGATACTCACGGTAGACTGGCCCGACGCCTGGAAGCGCAGCGCAACACCGTCCTCCAAGTCGGTCCCCACATTGAGCATGCTAAGAAGATGATACCCGTCAGCTCTACGCCCGATTATTTTCAACCGCAGATTAAGCTTGGCAGGTGCGCTGGCCGAGAAGCTCCGACCCTCGAGATTGTCTATGCGCCTACTATGCGAAGTCATGGTGCCGGGTAAGCCCCTCGAACATGGTCGCCTTTTGTGGAATAATTCCGATGAACAAACTACAATCCTAATGCAGCCATGACAACTCTTACCGCAGCAAACCGCTCTGAATTTCTAAATCTTGCGCTGCAAGCCGCGCTGGAGGCAGGAGACCGAATAGACGCACTGCGCCGAAAAGGTGGAGTCGATATTTCCTTCAAGTCCGAGAAGGACGTCGTTACCAACGCGGATCTGCAGGCCGAAGCGATCATTATCGGCCATATCAAGAGCCGCTATCCGGATCATGGCCTCCTTACAGAGGAATCCCATCCAGACCCTGGGAATGCGAATCCGAACGAGTCGCTTTGGATAATAGATCCAATCGACGGCACCGCGAACTATGCCTACGGACTCGATCACTCGGCAGTCTCGATCGCATACGCCCATGCCGGACGAGTGCAGGCAGCGGTAGTACACTGTCCGTTTCTAAAATCCACCTTCACGGCAACACTCGGGGGCGGGGCATATTGCAATGGCTCTTCGATCAAGCCCCGCGCGACAACGAATCTTTCACAAGCGATACTGGCCACCGGCTTTCCCGGCTGGCGTACCGAAGTGGACACCATGATCGCGCAAACAAGAGCGGTGCTTTCGCATTGCCGCGATATTCGACGTTTTGGCGCTGCAGCGATCGACGTCTGCTACGTTGCAGGCGGGAAACTGGATGGATATTGGGAATCAGTAAAGCCCTGGGATATCGCGGCCGGCGGTCTCATCGCACGCGAGGCTGGCGCTCGCACCGGCCACCTTGCCGCTCAGTCGCGAGCAACCACATCGACATGGCCGAGCGACTGGAACGGGGAGAACTTTATCGTCGCAGCTCCGGCGCTTTTCCTTGAGCTGCAGAACCTACTGAGAGCCGCCGACTGAACTTGAGCTCGTAGGGACGCGGCAATTATCGAGAGTCGTGCTACTCGACCTCCTCGCTGTCCTCGCCAATAGAATCTTCGTCCTCTTCTTCCTCGGTACGGGTCGAAAATTTGCGCTCGGTATTTTCCTGCTCGGTCTTGCAATCAATGCAGAGCTGGGCAACAGGGCGAGCCATCAAGCGAGCAACCGCGATCTGTTCACCGCAAGATTCACATTCACCGTAAGTGCCATTTTCGATTTTTTCGAGAGCCAGATCGATCTTCTTCAGAAGATAGGTTTCGCGCTTGCCGATCTTGGTCAAGTTGGCTTGATTGATTTCCAATGAGGCGATGTCGACCGAGTCACCGGATGGCGTAATCTCTTCTTCGTCCTGCGTGTCGCTCAGATTTTGCAAATGATTGAGGATCTTTTTCTTTTCCTCGAGCAGAATCTTTTTGAAGGTATCCAAATCTTTCTTCTTCATCGCCATTGTCCGATCACTCCTATCTGACCACTCGCCGCAGGTGCCTAGTATGTACAACCCCTGGGAACGAGGCGTCCCTAAAGAACGCGGCAGTGTACTAAATCTAGTTCTTTAAATAAAGCTGAAAAGAATTAACCAGGTAGCGCAGAAAAGCCTACCTACCTGCAAGCTATTCAGGCAATAGGCGATTATAGGCCGCTGCGCTCGCGATATTCCCCGAACTGCTCTCGCAGGGCATCCGAAATCTCCCCAAGGGTAAGCCGCGCCCGAACGGCATCCACGATACGCGGCATTAGATTATCCCCGCTCTTCGCCGCGGCGGTGACTGCCGCCAGCGCACGAGCGGCTTCCATCTTGCTCCGTGTAGCCCTTAGTTCCGCCAACCGCTCGCACTGCAGCTTTTCACCGCGAGGATCCAACTTAAGAATAGGCGGCGGCTCTTCCTGGCGGTCGGCAAACTCATTGACGCCGACAATTATTTGCTGCTTCTTCTCGATGCGCTGCTGATACTCGTAGGACGACTTTTCGATCTCTCGCTGCGGGTGTCCTTGCTCGATGGCCTTTAACATTCCACCCATGGAATCGATAATCTGCAACTTCTTCTCAACCTCGCCGGCCATTCGGTCAGTCCAGGACTCGATGAGGTAAGATCCTCCAAGCGGATCCACGGAGCCCGCGATTCCGGACTCATGCGCGAGCACTTGCTGCGTGCGTAATGCTACCACGGCGCTTTGCTCGGTTGGCAAGCCGAGCGCCTCATCGTACGAATTCGTATGCAGAGACTGGGTACCTCCGAGAACTGCGGCCATGGCTTGCACAGTCGTGCGTACCACGTTATTAAGCGGCTGCTGCGCCGTCAACGAACTCCCCGCTGTTTGGGTATGGAATCGCAGCATCATGGAACGCGGGTTCTTGGCCTTGAAGCGCTCCTTCATGATGCGCGCCCACAGCCTGCGGGCCGCCCGAAACTTGGCTACCTCCTCGAGAAAATCGTTATGGCAATTGAAGAAGAACGCCAGGCGCGGCGCAAAGTCATCAATTGCCAGCCCCTTTTTCAGCGCAGCCTCGACATAGGCGATGCCATCCGAAAGGGTAAAGGCAAGCTCCTCGACAGCCGTGCTCCCCGCCTCCCGAATGTGATATCCGGAAATGCTGATAGTGTTCCACTGCGGGACTTCGCGTGCGCAAAACTCGAAAATATCGGTGACGATTCGCATCGCCGGAGCGGGCGGAAAAATATACGTGCCACGCGCGATATACTCCTTGAGGATATCATTTTGAATAGTGCCCGTGAGACTTGTCCACGGCACTTTCTGCTTCTCCGCGACGACCAACAGCAGCGCTAAAAGAATCGACGCCGTCGCATTGATGGTCATGGAAATGGAGGCCCTCTCCAGAGGAATCCCAGAGAGCAGCCGCTCCATATCATCAATACTGCAAATCGCGACTCCCACCTTGCCCACCTCACCCTTGGAGAGCTTGTGGTCGGAGTCTCGGCCCATCTGGGTCGGAAGATCGAAGGCCACGCTGAGCCCGGTCTGCCCTTGCTCCAGCAGATAGTGATAACGCTTGTTCGCCTCCTCGGCAGTGCCGAATCCCGCGTACTGGCGCATGGTCCACAGCCTTCCGCGATACATAGTTTCGTGTATGCCTCGGGTGTATGGATACTGACCCGGCATGCCTATGTCGGAAGCCTTGCTCGTCGCTGTATACAGCGCGTCGACGGGAAGCCCCGAGGGAGTTAGGAATTCGGGTGCTGCGGAAGAATTCTTTTTGGTCATTGCCAGGTATTTAATCACACCCTCGTACTACAAAACAGCAATCGCTGCTATTCACCTACTACGGCACTACAAAACCTGGAAGGGGCTTTAAATTCCTCTCGGCGATCCTCGGCTTCTTTGAGCTTGACCTGTAGCTCCTCCGGGACGGGGAATATTCACCACAGCAGGCGCCAGGGCGCGCTACCAAAACCGCCCCCTCTTGTGCCCGAGGATGCGGATGCTAGCTCTGCAATTGACACCCCTCGTTCCCAAGCTTAATCTCAGCGCTCATGAGCGCCTTGGATGAACTGACACGCCGAAATGAGCTCGCCGAATTGGGCGGCGGAGCCGATCGAATCGAAAAGCAGCATGCCGCCGGAAAACTAACGGCGCGTGAAAGACTTCTCTCCCTCTTCGATTCCGGCACTTTCCTCGAAATAGACAAGCTCGTAACCCATCGGTCCCAGAATTTCGGACTCGGCGAGAAGCGCATCTACGGCGACGGCGTCGTAGTTGGCTCCGGCAAAATCAATGGGCGAAGCACTTTTGCATTCGCTCAAGATTTTACCGTTTTTGGCGGTTCGTTGGCCGCCTATCATGCCAAGAAGATCGTAAAGGTGATGGACCTAGCGCTCAGTACCGGCTGCCCAATCGTCGGACTCAATGATTCAGGCGGCGCCCGTATTCAGGAGGGAGTAGAAAGTCTGGGTGGGTACGCCGACATCTTTCTACGCAATACACTTGTTTCAGGAGTCATTCCCCAGATTTCCTTGATTATGGGCCCCTGCGCCGGGGGCGCCGTCTACTCTCCTGCAATTACAGATTTCACCCTGATGGTGGACCACAACAGCCACATGTTCATCACGGGCCCCGATGTAATCAAGACCGTGACTCGCGAGGATGTTTCCAAGGAGGATCTCGGCGGCGCGATGACCCATAATTCAGTGAGCGGAGTCGCCCACCTGCTGACAAAATCGGATCAAGACTGCATCGCTGCCTGCAAGCGGCTCTTGAGCTTCCTGCCGCAAAACAACATCGATCCTACGCCGCGAGTCAACACGGGCGACTTGCCGGGTCGAACTTCTCCGGAATTGGATTCCACCGTCCCCGAATCTCCGAATCAGCCTTACGACATGCATTCTGTCATTCGCTCCGTTGTGGATAGCTCCGATTTCATGGAGATTCAACCCTTCTTTGCTCAGAATATCATCGTCGGATTCGCGCGATTCGATGGTCAGAGCGTGGGAATCGTCGCCAATCAACCGTCAGTATTGGCGGGCTGCCTCGATATCAACGCCAGTATCAAAGCGGCTCGGTTCGTAAGATTTTGCGACGCATTCAATATTCCTCTGCTGACTTTAGTCGATGTTCCCGGATTCCTGCCGGGCCTACAGCAGGAGCATGGTGGTATCATTCGCCACGGCGCAAAGCTTCTCTATGCCTTCGCAGAGGCTACCGTGCCAAAGATAACGATAATCACTCGCAAAGCTTACGGCGGAGCTTATGATGTCATGGCTTCCAAGCATATCCGCGCAGATTTCAATTTCGCTTTTCCCACAGCCGAAGTAGCCGTGATGGGACCGGAGGGGGCGGTCAATATTATCTTCCGCCGTGAAGTTGAAGAGGCGGAGAGACGCGGAAACCTGCCGGAGGTTCGCGCTCGCCTGATCAAGGAATATCGAGAAAAATTCGCCAACCCCTGGGAAGTGGCTGAACTCGGATTTATCGATGGCGTAATTCAACCGCGCGATACTCGTGCGAAGGTCATCGAATGTCTTTCCGTGCTGCAAGGCAAGCGGCAAGTAAACCCCAAAAAGAAGCACGGCAACATTCCTCTGTGACGTATGGCGATTATTCGTTCGGCTATTGCTCGCGAAACCAGACCATCGACGTCTCCTGGCTTTCGCATGGGGGAGGTTCCATTCGTCCCGGCCTGGGACCTTTATGAGCAACAACTAGGGCAGCCGAGCGCCGAAGAACTTGCCGCTGTTGCGCTGGCGCTCTTTAGCTTGGTCTCGGACACGGTTGCTGCTCCATTGTCTCCTTGGACAGCGCAAGCCAAATTAGACTCAATTGCTCAGCGGAAATAGGATCTGTATGGCGCTTTACCAGTTGACCATCAACGGCAAAACTTTTCAGGCTGACTTGCTGCATAAGTGCGGCACTTCGGTATCATTCGCTCTTAGCGGAACGCGCTACGACGTAGATATCGCTCCGCTGCCCATAAGTCCAGGAACAGGATCTGTCGCCGCCCCCTCGATGCCACCGCCGGCCGCGATCCCTCAGATTAAATCAGCGAAATCCGATGCTGTATACGCTCCCATGCCCGGAATCATCGTCTCGGTCACTGTGAAGCCCGGCGACACGGTGGAAATGGGGCAAACCGTCCTGGTGATGGAAGCGATGAAAATGGAAAACAACGTAGCTTCGCCGCGCGCGGGAAAAGTGAAGGAAGTGCTGATTACAGCTGGTCAGGAGGTGGGCAACCACCAGCTCCTGATCAGCTTTCAGTAATAGCGGCCCACTACTTCTCCGCCATCGCTCCCATCTTCTTTTCCATATCGGCAGCAAAGGCATCAAGTTCGCTTTCCGACATGTTCATGAGTTGGTCTACGGACTTTCCGGTCATATCTTTCATGGCGGCGTTGGTCTTATCGCGATTAGCTTCCCACTTCTTTTGGCCTTCAGCATACATCGCCATTCCTTCACGCTGAGCTGCGAGTCCCTTGGCCTGATCATCGGCAACTTTCTTGTTATACGCAGCCTCCAGCTGAGAATCGGACAGGCCCGCGCCCTGCGACCCCAAATACTCGCGCTGGGTCTTCAAGGTATAGGCGCGCTTCTGGGCTTCTGCCGCTGCGCGCTGCTTAGCTGCTGCATCAGCCGCAGCCTTACGCTTGGCTTCCTCTTGCGCCTCAAGCACAGGGTCCCAGTCCGCCCGCGCCAGATTCGGAATTGAAGCGACAAGCGCCCCACAAACGACAAGCGTAACGGTACCTATGTACGCAAGGCCAAGTGCTCTTTTCATAGTAGTTCCCTCCGTATGGTTATAACGACATTAAGTGTGAAGATAATCCAGAGTATTCCATTAGCGATATACTTCCGGCGGAAGCGGATCGAACACCACCCGTGCATGCTCCACGAGCCCTACCCGCTGAGCCGTGCCGCCCAACAGTTCGACCACGTAACGACTCGGCGTATCGACGCCTCGCTCGTCGAGAGACAGAGGCACAGCATTGTGCACGATGCCGACCACCTCAAACTTTCTATCGACAAAAATCATATCGAGCGGCACAAAGGTATTTTTCATCCAAAAGCGCTGCGCTCGGTCCTCCGGAAATACAAAGAGCATCCCTTCGCGCTCCTTCACTTCATCTCGGCGTCGAAACATCATCCCCTTGGCTCGCTGGTCGGGCGTCGCTGCCAATTCAAGCTTAAATTCAGCGATGGGCTTTCCGTCCACCGAGGCAAACCTGGCGGTGATATGCCGACTTTCATAGCGCGCCTCGAGCGTAGCCTGATACCAAAAGTAGCAAATCACCGCAGTGACGAGCAGGAATGCGGCCTGAGCAAATGTTCGGCGATGTCGACGTTCGTTAGATCCCATCCCCTACTGCGCCCGCACCTTCTTTACCGCCTCCGTCAGCTCGGGAACGGCATGATACAAGTCCGCCACCAGACCAAAGTCGGCGACCTCGAAAATCGGAGCGTCAGGATCTTTATTGATGGCGACGATAGTTTTGGAATCCTTCATTCCGGCCAGATGCTGAATCGCGCCAGAAATCCCGACAGCAACATACAAATTCGGCGCTACGATTTTCCCCGTTTGCCCGACCTGCCAGTCATTCGGAGCATAGCCGGAGTCTACTGCAGCCCTCGATGCTCCCACGGCAGCTCCAAAGGCATCAGCTAACGGGAATATAAATTTTTGAAAATTCTCGGCGGACTGCATTGCTCGACCGCCGCTCACGACAATTTCCGCGTCTCCGAGTTCAGGCCGCTCTCCAGCTGATATTTCGTAAGAAACGACCTCCCCGGCCTGGGGACTCTCGAACGAACCGGCGATCTCCTGCTTATCTCCCGACGCGGAGGACGGCATCGCAGGGGCGAAAGCAGTCGTACGTACAGTTACGATGCGATTTGCGGATACCAACTCCACGTCCGCAAAAACGTTCCCGGCGTACATTGGTCGGCGCAGCGATCCGTCGGCATTTACTCCCACGATATCGGAGGCTTGAGCAGCATCCATTGAAGCCGCTACGCGAGGCGCTACATCCTTTCCGGTACTCGTAGCCGCCATCACTAACGTATCAGCTCCACTGGCCTTAAGGGCCGCAGACAGGGCTAGCGCATAAGGAACGGCCAGATACTTATCGAGGATCGGTGCCTCGCTAAAAAACACCTTGGTGAATCCAAATGCCCGCGCCTGCTCAGCCGCGGTCGCAGACCCCGGGCCCAAGCACACGGCGTTTATCCCCGCCTTCTTCCAGGCGGACTGCAGCTCTCGAGCAGCGGCAACCGCGCTCAGTGCAGCCTTAGGAATACCTTGGGAGCTATGCTGAAGATATACGAGAATCATGGGTGAACCCTTTAGAGAACTTTAGCCTCAGTTTGCAGCGCAGATACCAGCGCTGACACGTCAGCGACCTTTCTCCCACCCTTTCGCTGAGCCGGCGGGGCGAGACGAAGTACCTTGACCTTTACCGAAGCATCGACGCCTAAATCAGCGAGGGCAATCGTGTCGAGCGGCTTCTTCTTGGCCTTCATAATTCCGGGAAGCGATGCGTAACGCGGCTCATTAAGCCGCAAATCAGTGGAAACAACGCAGGGGGTCGCCACTCGAATGGTCTCCAAGCCGCCATCTACCTCTCGGGTGACCAAAGCTTTGCCATCTTCCAGCACGACCTTGGAGGCAAAACATGCCTGCGGCAGCGCAAGACGGGCTGCCAGCAGCTGCGCGGTTTGGTTCGCATCAGAATCGATAGACTGCTTTCCCATGACAATCAGTCCGTACTGGTCGCGCTTATAAACTTCCGCTAGCGCACGAGAAGCCAAATCAGAATCAATTGGACCATCATGCCGTACGAGAATACCTCTATCGGCACCCATGGCCATGCCGTATCGAAGCTGCGTCGTAAAGTCCTCGTCGCCCACACCAATGACGACCACCTCGGTCGCCTTTCCGGCCTCTTTGATGCGCAACGCCTCCTCGACGGCAATTTCGTCGAAGGGGTTCACTATCCACTTGATTCCGTCAGTCTCAATTCCCGAGCCGTCAGCCTTCACCTTAATCTTGGCTTGGTAGTCGGGGACTTTCTTGATGGGAACGAAAATTTTCATGTAACTGCCTGATAGAGCTAAGAATCGTTGAAAGTTTAGTAGGCTGTCTTGCCCCGCGCAATCAATAATTCCCCAAAGTTTCTATTGGCTTCAAACAGTCGCTAAAGGTCTGTTTCAGTCATTACTCAAGGAAACTCAAGCACTTGTCGGAGTTTTGCTTTGAACACCTCGGTCTGCTCCGTTACCCTGCAGTCCCTCCGAATTTACGCCCCTGTAGCAAAGAAACTTTTTGGAAAATGTATCGATTAGATTCTCCGGAGTCAGTTCTCTCCATGGAGCTTATATGATCAAGACATCTCAGCGCGGATTCTCAGTTCTTGAACAAGCCATGGTGCTGCCAGTGCTCCTCCTCATCGTTGCAGGAGCATTCGATATAAATACTCTGCTCCAAGGATACTCAGCGCTGCAGGAGGGAGTGACTGCGTCACTTCGCTGCGTATATACCAGTGATGGGAAATGCGTCGCAACCCAACCTGACCTTCGGCCTCGACTCTTCAATTACTACCGCGTTAATAGAAGCGCAGAGTACCTAACCGACCTATTCGACTTTCGCGGTGTAACGAGTTGGATAGATCAGCCGCGCTATCGCTACAGCAATTTTACCGCCACGGTCCTCGGGAATGTTGAATACGACCAGCCAACGGCAAATCTGAGAATCCGCCAAAAATACTATCCGGCTGATCGCACTGCTCGCTTTACGCTGCGAACCGCGACCTTCCCCTATATTCTAAACTCCGCCAGGAACCCTACATTGCGCTACCGCGGCGCGTCGATCAACCAAGTGGCGGTTCCGCAGGGGAGTTACGCCCCGCATGTTTACTCCGCTACAAGCGTACGGCTCCAGAGCGATGGGCCTGGAGGAGGAGTTGACGACGTGGCTGACGATTTTTACTTTTCCGCTATTCCTGCCCCATCCGAAAGAGTCCTGACCTCCTCACTGCTGGAATATCCCATTGGCGCCAATCATACTCCGAATTTTAATGCCAATTTCGCCTCTTCCTCCGAAGTGCAAGTGGCAGTCCATATTACAGGCGACAAGGGAGACACCACGGTTGGCTCGCTTGGGGGCGTATCGATAGACCTTCAGCGCCGCAATAGCAACGGGGAATGGGTTCTCGTGCGCTCGCTTGGAGCCCAGCAGCTTGGTCGCCAGCCCGGTGAGTCCTCTTCTGCTAACTTTGTGATCCGGGGCCTGCCAATAGAATTCATCGACCAGGACTCAGTAACGGACTATTCAGAGCTCCACGATTACTCCCCCATCATCCTTAGGTACGGCCAGAGTTATCGCATCCATTTTGCGCTCGTAAGAACTGCCGGGGCCGTTGGCTGGCAGGCTCATCAGGTGCGAATCTTCTATCCCGACGACCTAGTTAATCAGTCCAAGGTTATTGCCTGCCTCAATCCCCTTTCCCCTTGCTCGGCTCCTTCAAGCTGTCAGTTGGGCGAGAATCTCCCCGCCGAGATTCTCGATGCCACGGTAAATATTCATGAATCCGAATCGCCTACGCTTGGAGCATCCCTCCTCCTCGCATCCTGCTCACCCGGGCACGGGACAATTGATGACCTACTTACTGCGCAAGGAATAGCACTCTGCGCTCGGGCGTACGAGGTTCAAGCCGACACTGCCTCCTGTGCTGCGGTGGTAGAGTCAAGAAGCTGCGCGGCAATCGGGCCATCAAATCGCGGCGTCCCGCAGTCTCCATCCGCCGACGGCAAACTGCGCGGCTCGCCCGAAGCTCTGTCTTCGTGCCCCCCGCCCGAGGACTCGGCGGCCGGTCCTGCACAATCGCCGCGCTGGAGCGTCGTTAATGCGGTAGTGCCGAATGAAGAAATCGCCCCAGGGAGCGATGGAACACTTATCCAACTAAAGGAGACCTGTTCCCAGGCGCCGAGTTGGCCCAGCGGCTCCCAACTTGGAAGCTATCCACACCTGGCATATTCCCGTGACTTACAAGACTACGTTCCCCATTACACCGGATCCAACGATCCGGCCCAGATCAAACGGAATCCCACCGGTGAGTATAGTTGCTCGGAGTTCCCTCTGCATGAGCAGTCCGTCGACGTTACCCCGATGACTCGCACGACATTGAACCAGAGCTCGCTCTTTTTTGGCGAGCATCTCAAACCCGGCTGCAATTGGCAGGAAGTTCTGCACCAGGATGGCATCAAACACGAACTAATTCCTGCACAAGCTTACTTTGCTGCCGAGCCGCCCCTGGCTACCGGCCGCAAGGCAAGGAGCAGCAGCGAGCCCGACCTTTGCGTCGATCCTTCGCCCGAAATAGTGTGGGGAGATCCGGAGGGCCAGCAGTTGATTTCTGGCGGCCCCTTCCCAGAGCAAAATCCGCCTGTTGAATGTCAGCAAACGGGGGTTTCGTGCCGCGCCGAATTCGCGGGCTTCGGCCCGGGCTCCCAAGGCGGCGTGCAATATAATTTTAGGACTGCAGCGCAGCATTTTGGATTCAATGAAATCCAGGCTCACTATCCGGCGGTCCGCTGGGACTGCAATGGAAAACATTGCGCCAAACTTTCCGTTCAGGAAGACGGTCCCTTCATGTCCGCCAACGGCAGCCTTCAAGTACCCCTGTACGTGCTAGGAAGCGGGACAGTGGAGCTGCGCTACGCGGGAAGACAAAGAAAAGAGGCGGAATTTAGCCGGTAAAGAGTGCTTAGACGGGAGCTGTATACTCCTCCCAGGACATTTCGATTGCATCGCTCAGCGGAGGACGCAAGATTCGTTTACGGCCCTCATATGCCAATCGGGCCAACTGCGGATGCGTTTCCTCAAGTCTCGATATCTGGCTCAAATGATCGGCCGTCTGGGTCACCAACCGCGCAACGTCGCCTTCGGCAATCCCGTTAAGGCGGATCAGCCCGGCAAATTCCTGCCAGCTCTCAGCCTCCATCCACGTGATAACCGTTACCGCCGCATCGGGAAGCACGGCGATATCAGAGGCGCCCGGCACTCGATACGTATTCTTGATGCGCTCGACGATGGCCTCCATGCTCTTGAGTAGCTCCTTACGCATCGGATTCTTCTTGATGGAAAGATATGGCCGGTGAGGATCCCCAGCTATCGATGCCACCAGTCCAACGACCTCCCACTGCGACAAGTCAGCAAATACGTGCCCGGCTATTGCCTCAGACAACTCCAACACCAGACTTGTGCAGAGATTGGCGGCCCAGTACCCCTTCTCAGTGAGCACGCCGCGGTCTTTCTCGATATAACCCAGAGATTCCAACGCTCGCAGCGACTGCTCGAGCGCCATCCCCTGCTTTTGCTCGATTAGATCGGCCTCTTTGCTCTTACGGCGAACGCGCTTTTGAGATTTCTTTCGTGCCTCGCCCGTCAAATTGTGATTTCTATCGAGATCGACTTGCTCCCCTTCCGCACTCTCACGAAGCACTTCGGCAGCTTTCCAATCAAGGAATGCTGCCAAGCTCTTTGATACCGTATAGCGCAGATCGTCCACATTGCGAAACTTGAGGAGATTCAACACCGTTGACGGTGCAGCGAAATACGCAGAACGCAACGGCTCGGGCGGGCGCTTTACAATTTCATTGATGACCCGCGCGTCGGAGTAAGGACCCGGCGCGACCAGGCAAATACCGACTGCATCCTTGCCGCGGCGTCCGGCTCTGCCCGACATCTGCTGAAATTCCGATGATGTCAGTACACCGAATCCGTCGGAACCCCGCTTGCTGTGCGCCGTTATAATCACGGTGCGGGCCGGAAAGTCCACACCGGCTGCTACGGTGCCCGTCGCAATCAAGAGCCTAAGCAGCCCCTTGCTCATCAACTCTTCGAGGACCAAACGCCAAACCAGTAGCTGCCCCGCATGATGCGCCCCTACTCCCGTGCGGACCAAGGCCGGATAATGCGGATATTCGGTCAAAACCGAGATATCGACTCCGTATTTTTCTGCAAGGCGCAGAACTTCGCTCTGCAGCGTGCCGGACTCTTCTGCCGACAATTCAAAACCATGCGCCTGAGAAATTCGGTCGATGTCGGCGTCGCACTGCTTACGGGCGGTACGAAAGAGGATCGCCGGCAACAGATTATCCCTACGCAGCGATGAAACCACTTTCGTTACCGGAAAATCAGAATGCAACACTAGCGTCTCCCTCGCCTCTTTCCCCGATAGTGGCGATCCTTACCTGGGCGATTGCGATCGAACCTGCCTCCGCGCAGCCGCATGCCGCTGGCATCGAGTTCGAGCGAGCCATAAAACTGGCTTACTTCTCTCAGAATATGACCATGGGCATCGCTCAGGGGAATAGCTCCGAAATCAGGATGAAGGAATCCGTACCTCAACTCAACGGGACGATCCTTCTTGCTCACCACCCGGCAGGCCTTGCCGCGAACACTCGACAGCCATTCGGCAATCTCCTCGGAGTTCGAAATCGATGCCGAAAGCATCAACAACGTGGTCGAAGAGGGCGTAAGAATGATACTCTCTTCCCAAACCGGTCCCCGCTGCGGGTCGGATATGAAGTGCACTTCATCGAGGATCACGAGGGAATAGCGCTCATGAGAGCGATAAAGCTCGTTGCGGTAAATCTCCGTCGTAGCCACCACAACATCGGCATCTCCCTCGATCTTTCTGTCTCCCGTAAGGAGCCCGACTTTATGATTAGGCTGGAACTTAGCCTTAAGCTCAGTGAACTTAGTATTGGATAGCGCCTTTAGCGGAGTCGTGTAAACCGCCTTCAGCCCTAAATTAAGCGTGGCGCTAATTGCCTCCATTGCGATGTAGGTCTTGCCCGCTCCCGTCGGAGCGACTACCAGCGTATCATTTCCCTCGACGACCGAGGAAATCGCTTCCTTTTGAAATTCGTCAGCAACGAATGGCTTGGGCTCCGGAACCCCGATACCCTGGAGAAAACGCTTGCGTGCCTCGTCAAGAAAGTGTCCGCCTCTACTCATACAAAATCAAAGCGCGCTGTTACAAATCGGTTGATAAGGGGGTGACGAAAGGCTTCCAACTCACCGAGATTGCCATCGAAGGCAATCCGGCCATCAAACAAGCCGAGCACCCTATCGACAGCTGGAAATAGTCGTCGCAAATCATGACTGACGATTATCGTGGTCGGACGATACTCCTTATGCAATTCCACGATCAAGTTCATGATTACGCTACTCGCGACCGGATCGAGACCGGCGGTGGGATCATCGAGCAACAGTAGTTTCGGCCTTGAAACAAGGGCGCGCGCCAGAGCGACTCTACGGCGCATACCACCGCTCAGCTGCGCAGGCACCTTATGGGCCGCCTTAGTCAAGCCGACGCGGGCAAGAATTTCGCTCACCGCCAGCCTCACTTGCTCCTGAGTATCAGCATCGAGAGTATGGGTGGGCACTCGGCCTCCGACTAAGGGAAAAGCTATATTATCGAAAACCGACAAGGAGTCGAAAAGCGCTCCCTCCTGAAACATCAGACTGAGACTTTCGCTGCAGATGCCCTCATGGCACACCTCCCCACGCTGAGCCGCCTGCACTCGGCCGATGATTTTGAGCAAGACGCTCTTTCCTCCGCCGCTGGGTCCGATCATGCCGGCCAGAGACTCGTCGGGAAGCGTGAACGTGACGCCGTCGAGGACACGTCGGGCCCCGAAGGATTGATGCACATCACACACTCTTAGCATGGAATCGATTACGCCATTTGGAGCAGTTCAGGCAGCGATAACATCGCCGCAGGATTCGCCCGACTTGTTCGTGGGGACGGCGCGCATCCCCGACCGCGCCCGCGCCAGAATGTCTATCTGCTCAGGGAGCTTATTGGCCCGGCACAAATCCTTACGCCATTCATACCCGCGGCACATTTGAGAGACAAGCTGCTTAAATCGTCCTACCACCACACGATCATGGAATTCTTCTCGTAAAAGCGCCAGATAGCGATCCAGAATGTCCAATACCAGCCCTTCGTCATGGCGCAGAGAACGCGCAGCCCCGGTCGAGATCTCCGAAAAGACCAAAGGGTTCCAAAGCGCCGCCCGGCCTATATAAAGCCCGGCCACCGCTCCCTCGAGGCGTTCAGAGGCGCTCTTGTAGTCCACCACGTCGCCGCTACCGCAAACCGGTATAGATACTGCCTCTGCTACGGCTCTAACGACGCTCCAATCTGCCTCGCCGCGATAAAGCTGCGCGCGTGTGCGCCCGTGCACGGTAATTCCTTCGAGGCCTTCGGCTTCGGCAATACGAGCTATCTCGACCGCATTGCGGCTGCCTTCATCCCAACCAGAGCGCATCTTCATGGTGAGGGGAATAGTAACCGCTCGGCGCACCTCTCGAAACAAATTCCGCAAATGTTCCGGCTGGCGCATTAACTCGCAGCCGCCCCCGCGCTTAACAACTTTCGGGGCCGGACAGCCGCAATTGATGTCCACGAGATCGGCCCCCGCTTCTTGTGCCATGACCGCAGCATCGCGCATGCGCTCAGGGTCGAATCCAAATATCTGAATTCCGTAGGGTCGCTCGGACTGGTGGAAGCGCATCATGTCCAGACTACGCTGTGATTGCCGGGTCAGTCCTTCGACCGAGATAAACTCTGAGATCACTAAACCAACTGAGCCCGGATTGAGCTCTTTGATAAGGCGACGAAATGCCGAACAGGTAACTCCGCTCATGGGTGAGAGCACCAGACCTGGCGTAATATGTATGTTTCTGATCTGGTAGCCGATTTTCATAGCGCGGAGCTATGGTACCACGAATGCGGATCCTGGCCAAACGCCGCTCTCTGTACCCTTCCCTTGAAGCGAGCATGGGCAACGGGACGCCGACTGGATTCGGAATTCACGCGACAAGTTAGCGATCGAGACAGGAGCGCACGCATCGCGAAAGCTCTTCGATAGTGAAGGGCTTCTGCAGAAAGCCAAGCCCACCATTATTGAGGATCGACTTCACGGCCTTCTCGGAGGAAAATCCGCTTATGACCAAGACCTGCACCTGAGGATCGATCTTCTTTAGTTCAATGAACACCTGATCGCCGGACAACTGAGGCATAATCATATCGAGAAGCACCAGGTCATACCCTCCGCCGGCTTCGTATTTCTCCAGCGCCTCCTTCCCAGAATTGGCCGTCTCCACCTTGTATCCTAGATGTTCCAGACTGACGCAAAGGACATTGCGCACCGGGTATTCATCGTCAACGACAAGCACTCGCTCCGTTCCGTGCTCCAAGGCATCAGACTTGGCAGACTTCTTTCCTTTACCCGCCGGCGCAGCCTCCTCTGCGACAATCGGCAGGTAAACGCTGACGGTGGTGCCAAGCCCAACCTCCGACTGAACCGTAATAGCGCCCCCAAAGAGCTGCACGATCTGGCGTACCATGGCCAATCCCAGTCCGGTGCCTTTATTTTTCTTAGTCGAAAAATAGGGCTCGAAGATCCTCTTAATCACATCCGAGCTCATGCCGTGACCGTTATCGGTCACGCTGATTCGGGCATATCGCTTCGAAGACAAATCCGCGCCCGCGAAGGCCTTGGACAGCTCAGTCTGAGATTCGACAGATGCAACGCTCAAACGAATGAATCCCTCGCCCGTAAGTGCGTCTCGCGCGTTCATGACCAGGTTGACCACTACCTGCGCCAACTTCCCCTCGGCTCCGAGCACGATTAACGGCGACTTAGGCAGCTCGCACTCGAGGGAATGATCAGGCGACATCGCCCCACGTAGCAATTTGCAGGTGCCCTTTGCCAATTCACAGACATTCACGTCAGCGACTTGCTCTCCCGACTCCAAACGCGAAAAACTCAAAATCTGCTGCGTGAGACCGGAAGCCCTCTTTGCTCCATCCTCAATAGCAGCAAGCGATTCGGTATGCTCGCCCCGGCCCGGCAGAATCGTCTTGAGATATGTGATATGGCCGAGGATTCCGGCAAGCAAATTATTGAAGTCGTGCGCCACTCCCCCAGCCAGCATTCCCAAAGTCTCCAGCCGGTGCGCATGGAAGGTATGTGACTCGTCAGCTCCAGAGATTCCCGCGAGCACTCGCACAAGCCAGGAATGGTTCGCCAAGGGTAGAATTGAGAGACGCACGGGAAACGTCGCACCACTGTCCAGCACGAACTCCGAGGCAACCTCGTCACCTTGGGAAACCCCTAATGGACACTCGCGCCAAAATTGCTCGAGCGGCAGCGCCGACTCTTTGTGCACGGGCAAACCGAGAAAGGAAAACAGAGCCCTATTGGCGAAGAGACAACGACGCTGGCTATCTACTATGAAAAGCGGCTCTCGAAGATTGTCGAGCGCCTCCTGAAGTACATTAGGGGTCGGCATATAAGGATTGAGATGCTCACATTTCGAACTTGGGGCAAACGGCATTCTACAAAAAGGGCGCCATCTTAGCGCCTAAACCCAACACCGTTACTTGACTCTAAACAATTACCTATCGAATAAGCCCTTGCCCCCGCACATTTTTCTGGACTTTGCAATTTTACAGGGCTACATAGTCAGACATACCAGTGGTTTCAGGATTTTGGCCAGCCTTGATCGCTCATTTTTAGGCGACTTTTGAGCCTTAAGTCTGGCAGCCCTAGCAGTGCTTGCAGCGTCAAATCTCCTGTTAGTTAGGCGCTTGTGAGTCTGCCCCGTTAAATCCTGGATCCTCGGAGGTCTTGAGTGAATCTCAACCTTTGGCGCTTAAGGGGCTGTTCCATAAGCGGCCTGTTGCCCGCCGGGCGTGGGTCTATGGGTGGCTCGAGCGGCGCTCGTTAAATTGGTTCGTTACGGTCCTATCATCATGAGCAACTCACTGATGATTGTATTGTAATCGAGCGGTCTAATGTAAGGAACTGGTTTTACGACCGAGTTTTTGATCCCGAAACTTGGTTGCACAAAAAGGAGTGGGTGTATGTCCGAGACGTTGAAAGGAGTGGTGAAGTGGTTCAATGACGCCAAAGGATTTGGCTTCATCGAGCACCCGAGCGGCAAGGATGTATTCGTTCATTATTCCGCGATTGAAGCCGATGGTTTCAAGACGCTCAAGGATGGTGAAGAAGTGTCATACGAGATCAAGGAAGGCCCCAAAGGGCTCCATGCTCTACGCGTGCAACGCTCTGCTAAGACGGATGCGGGTGCTGAGGAAATTCCGGCCGAAGTGGTCGACTCCTCTGCTTCCACTGACGCAATGAGCGATACTGCTTTGTCGGAAACCTCTTCCCGAGCCTAGCCTCAAGTAGTTCCCTCCACTGGCTGCGCTTAGCCGCCGATTCGGTTCTGAGCGCGCCACAAGCATTCCTGCATTCTCAGAACTCATCAAATCTTCATCCGCCGCAGCCGTGGGCCAGTCTCGGATGGGCCTGTCTCGGGTAGAGCATCGAGCCTGACCGCTGTTAAGCGGCAGCTTGGGATGCGGGCGCACGTCGAGGCTTCGTGCCAACGGCATTAACTGCCAACTGTCCGCAAGCCGCATCAATGTCCCGACCTTTTGACCAACGGACTGTTGTGTTGAGCCCCTTGCCTGTCAGGTAGTCCTGCCAGGCGTGAATCTTTTCCTTCGAGGGAGTCTTGAAACCAAGTCCGGCGTTCTCATTATACGGGATCAGATTAACCTTGGCAGGAATGCCCTGAATCAAGCGAGGGAGCCTGCGCAAATCGGCATCGCTATCATTTACTCCCGAAAGCATTACGTACTCTATCGTGATCTTCTTACGGCGCTTGGCGGGAATCTCACGCAAGGTCGAGAGCAAGGCCTCCAGAGGGTAGGCCTTATTAATCGGCATGATCGATTCGCGAATCTCATCGGTGGTTGCATTGAGTGAAATTGCGAGATTTGCGTCGACTCCTGATTCCGCGAACTTCTTAATAGCCGGCACCAATCCAACGCTTGAGACGGTAATTTTTCTAGGTGGAATCGCTAAGCCCATCGGATCGGTGAGAATCGAAACGGCTCGAGTGACGCCGTCAAAATTGTGCAGAGGTTCGCCCATTCCCATGAATACGATATTCTGGAACATATCGTTAAAATGGGTCGCGTCTTGAATGACACCGAGCACCTGCCGGATAATTTCGGAGGTTGCCAAGTGCCTATGAAAGCCCATCGTGCCAGTTCGACAGAAGGCGCAGGCCATCCCGCACCCGACCTGCGATGACACGCAAAGCGTCATGCGCTTCGGCTGCTTGATCATGACGGATTCAATATGACTGCCGTGATCAAGCTCGAACAGGTATTTACGCGTGCCGTCAGAGCTGATCTGGCGGCTATTGATGGGGGCCTCAGGAAAAGTGAAGCGTCCGGCTAAGGTTTCCCGCAGCTCGCGCCCCAAGTCCGTCATGCAGGAGAAATCTCTGACTCCTCGACGGTAAACCCACTGAAAAAGCTGCGCCGCTCGATATGCAGATTGGGCGAACTGCTCGCGCAGAACCTCCTCCAGCTCTTTGCGGCTATAGGAGAAGAAGTCGAGTTGCCCCTCCTGCCCGACAGACCGAGCCCCCTGATCGGGAGTATCCAGAACGGTCAGAGCCATGAGCGCAGCCCGTCTCCTAGCGATTTAATTCGGGGAAAAAGAAATTAACTTCGACTTTTGCATTCTCGACACTATCCGATCCATGGACTGCATTCGCATTGATACTGTCCGCAAAATCAGCGCGAATAGTTCCCTTGTCCGCCTTCTTGGGGTCCGTGGCTCCCATCAGTCGCCGATTTGTCGCCACGGCATCAGGTCCTTCAAGGACTGAAATGACGACCGGTCCCGACATCATGTAATCCACAAGCTCGCCATAAAAAGGACGCGCTTTGTGAACCGCGTAGAACTCTCCTGCCTGCTGGCTCGTCAACTTCGCCATTTTGACGGCTATAAGCTTCAGACCCGCATCTTCGAAGCGCGACAAAATCTTTCCGATTACGTTTTTCTTCACGGCATCGGGTTTAATGATGGAAAGCGTTCTTTCAATTGCCATACAATACCTAGACTCCTGTTACGATTGCGTGCGCACCGGCGCACGCCGAGAAGCTCGCGGTGGATTAAACCTCGCGAGCGGACCATATTTTCGCAAAAATATTGCGCATTTAACCCCGCTTTAGGGGTCCCGTCAGGGTACTAGAATACGGCAGCTAACTCAAGTCAGCGGCGGCGGGATAGCTTCCGTGTCAAGGCCTTAGCCACCAGGGGCGGAACCAGACTGGAAATATCCCCTCCCAGCGTCCCAATTTGTTTAACGAGACTGGAACTAACATAAGAATTCTCCTCGCTCGTGACCAAGAAAATGGTCTCCAGCGAGGAGTCCAGATGACGGTTCATCAGCGCCATCTGAGTCTCATAATCATAGTCACTGATTGCCCGCAGTCCACGCACGATAACTCGCGATCGCATCCTGCGCGCGAAGTCTACGAGTAGTCCTGAGAATGGGCGCACGACAACGCGGGCCCTATATGCCTTTACCACAGACTCAATGAGCGACACTCGTTCGTCTACGGCGAACAGGCAGGATTTTGTCGGATTGTTCAGCACGCCAATGACCACTCGATCGAATATTTTAAGCGAGCGTTCAAGTACATCTACATGGCCGTTCGTGAAAGGGTCGAATGAGCCCGGGAACAGTGCTGTAAGTTTCGACATGCCATCTCCGACTGAATAATTGAGCCCGTCAGACTCGACAATTTTCTGACCCTCGTGCCTCAGGGCGAAATGCTGTATACTGAGAAGTGCTCCATCCCCTTGCCATAGGGAGACAGGGCAACGTACAGAAGGAACGATATTCCGCTTCTTTAGTATTCTGCAACAGAAAGAGCAAACACATGGAACTCTCAGCCTTAGCGGCAAAGCAGCAGCGAGTTAAAACTTGGCTGCACTTTATCGAAAACGAAGTCCAGTCGGCGCACTTAAAGGCGCGCATGAGCGAGGCACTCGATCAGTATCGAGCAGTTATCGCGCGCTGTTGGAAGGCTGAAAAAATCGCCCCTGCTGATGAGGAGGAATTGAGGGACTTAGAGCGTCAGCTAGAATCGCTCGATGATCTCGGAAGACTGACTGTGATCGGCAGACATCCGTCGAATCCCATTCCTGCGCGGTTTTGATCCATGCCTGTTGATTTTTCGTCAGGCTCCGCGCTCACCCAAATTCTTGCGGCGTTTAATGCTGGACTGTTGACGAGCTTCACGCCTTGCATCTATCCCCTGATCCCTATTACCCTCGCGATCTTCGGCGCGCAGGAGTCGAGCTCGCGCATGCGCTCCTTTCTGCTCGCGGCCAGCTATGTGGGCGGCATCGCAGTTACCTATACCTGCTTGGGCATGCTCTCCGCCAAGACCGGCAGCATTTTTGGCAGTTTTCTATCCAAACCTGAGGTCGTGCTGGGATTAACCTGCTTTTTGCTTGCCCTGGCCCTTTTTAGCCTCGACGCTCTCAAATTCGGCTCCATCTCCAAGGTACAGAATTTAGCAAGCAGCATCGGCGGCAAGGGCTTTCGCGGGGCATTCCTGATGGGAACCGTGAGCGGCTTCGTCGCAGCGCCCTGCGCGGGCCCTATGCTCGTCGTGATCCTGAGTATCGCTGCTGCTCAGCAGAACACCGTATGGGGGGCGGTATTGCTTTTCACTTACTCAGTTGGCATGGGCATGCTCTTCTTGCTGCTGGGACTGTTCCCCGGGTTGCTCAAGAAGCTTCCGCGCTCGGGAAACTGGCTCCATGTCGTAAAATTTGTCATGGCGGTGCTGCTGATATTGGTCATCTTTTTCATCGCGCAGCCCTATCATGAGAAGCTGCTTGCGGCAGCACTTCGCGGCAACTGGCCGCTGCTGTCGATGCTTACTGCTGCCGGCTTCCTGGCAGCGTGGACGAGTTATCGCAAGTCCGTCGTAACACTTAGAGTGCTTGCCGCGTTTGCGGTAGCTGCGCCGATTTTTTATGTAGTGGTCCCGGCACCCGCGGCCAGCTCCGCCGCCGACCATTCGTTGGAATGGGAAGGCTCGCTCGATGCCGGTTTGGCAAAGGCCGCGGCGAACGGCAGTATCGCCATGGTCGATATCTTTGCCGACTGGTGCGCTGCCTGCAAGGAGCTCGAGGCGAAAACCTTTTCAAACCCTCAGGTTCAAGATCAGCTTAAACGTGTCTCCCTTGCCCGAGTAAATTTTTCGGTTGAAAGCGCCGCCAATGACGCGCTTACGGAGCGTTTTTCCGTCCTCGGCCTTCCCTGCGTGCTTTTTCTCAAACCCGATGGCAGCGAAATCCCCGAGACTCGGGTGACTGGATTTCTAGAGCCCAAGGAATTTATGGCCGTAGTACAGAAGGCGCTCAGCGCATCGGGAAGCCATTAATCGACTCGATTGCTGTCTTGATTTCGGCCTTCAAATCCTCCGATTCCTCTTTCAATAAGCGAGAGGATAGATAGGCCAGCGCACGCCGATCCCCCAATTTTCCCAAAGCCCGCACGGCCTCACGCCGAACGACCGGATCATGATCATCCAGGGCTAGCATGAGCTGCGGAACAATTCTCCGATCCCGGGCGGTGCCGAGTACTTTGATCGTCTCGCTGCGAATAATAAAAGAGTCATTCTGAAGCGGGACTACGCTTGCATCGACCAGCGAGGGCAGCGCTCTGCGCTGAGCTTCGCGAAGAGCGTCAAGTGTCAGCTCCTCACTCACTCCGCCCTTGACCAGAACCCCAAGCACCTCACGATCGGTCATCTCGTGAATACTCTTTCCTTGCGGCACGGGATCCACGGCCGGCATGGAAAGGACATCGTTGACTTGAGGGGAGCTGGCAACGTACTTGGGCGAAGGGGCATTCTGCGACAATATGCGATCCCGTTCCTTGGCATCACGGGCCGTCTTACCTTCCCCAGACAGATAGAACAGAAATCCCGCGGTTCCCACACAAAAGGCCAGCAGGACAAGCGTCGCGATGCGAATCAGCGGGTTGCGCATCCGCACGAACTCTTCCCCGCGAATACTGCTGTCGACATGAGAGAACATATCACCGGGGAGCGGCCCACTCTGAGCTTGGGGCCCCGGTCCACCGAACAAGCTGCCCTCCCAATCCTTTCCCTTGTCGTTTGCCCAGGGAGAGCCGAATGCCTGACCAGCTCCGCCCGGAATCGCCTGGGTTGACGTCACGGAGGCGCTCGGACGGGATAAGGGCGTTTCGACATTGCGGGTAGCAGAGCTTGAGCTTGAGGCCTCCGCCTCGGCCGACCCCCAAGCCTTTTTGACCGTCCTCCAGGCCGACAACTTTCTTTGCCGTCCCTGCTGAGCACTAGTCCTCGCGACGGCACTTGATCCTGCCTGCACGCCGGCAGCTCGCGCGAACGAAGTGACCATGTGATCCGCGGATTCGAAACGATCCTCTTTTTTCTTCGCCAGCGCCCGCTCGAACTCGGCCTCGAGCGCCAACGGCAGCTCAGGGACGAGGGCGGTCAACGACAGGGGCTTAGAATTGAGAATATTTCCAATGACGGAGGTAAAGTTATCGCCCGGAAATGGCCGCTGCCCAGTCAGACATTCGAAGGCGACCACGGCCAAACTGAAAAGGTCCGTGCGCTGGTCGAGCTTCTCATTGAGCACTTGCTCAGGAGACATGTACCCGGGAGTACCCATGATTGGGTTCATCATGTTGGAATTTTCCGCATCTGGAAAACTCTCATTGATACTGGCAATACCGAAATCTAAAATAAAAACATTTCCGGATTTATCCACTAGAAGGTTGCTCGGCTTAATATCCCGATGCACAACGCCCCGAGAATGGGCGTAGTCCAATCCGGCTGCTGCCTGCGAAAGATAGCGCACCATGAGCGCAGGATTCATCTTCCCGCTGGCCTCGATAACCGCGTCGAGACTTTCACCTTCGACGTAGTCCATGACAATGTAGGGGGTATCCCCGTCGTGGTTGACTTCGAAGATGGTTATGATGTTAGGGTGGCGCAAATTTCCGGCTGAACGAGCTTCGAACTTGAAGCGGCGGATGGCAGCTTCGACATCGCCGGCATCAGAAGAGAGAATCTTCCGTAGAGTCTTGATCGCGACGATGCGTCCGATCTCCGGATCACGCGCTTTGTAGACCAGGCCCATCGAGCCGCGCCCGAGTGGACCCAAAATCTGATATTTACCGATTGTTCTAAGGCCTGACTCTTGTTCTTGCATCGTCGACTAGAATTAACCCTCTATTCGGGACTCCCGATGTCCTCGAGGGGGATCGTAGCCTCTTCTATTCCCCCACACTTCCGCGACTATCGCATCCCCAAAAAAACCGGCCCTCGTTCATTTTTGGACTGATTCGCAATACAGCCCGGGCCCATACAACACTTTAGCACATTCCATGCCCCTACTATGCAGCCGGATGAGGACTAAACGTTCCCCCTTTTGCTATCATAAAATCACAGTGTTTTAAGCGCGTTACCGCCGCGATCCTACCTACAACAGAAGCTAGGAATATTACCGGTCCACTCCTCGGAATTTTCAGCGCCGTAGTCCAAGAATTTTGTACCTGCCGCCGCGCTGCAGGCGCTCATTTGCCGCCTCAGTCTTGCTTTGATAGATTCGCCGCACTCGTTCATTTTTACGCATTACTTATGTCAGCAAAACTTCAACTGCGGGAGATCAAGCGCGCCGATGCCGGCGTTACCCTGCAATGGGCCGACGGACAATCACAATTTATTGGTTCGGAGACGCTCCGTCGCAATTGCCCGTGTGCTGGGTGTCGCGAGGCCCGCGGCGATAGTAGTCACGCTCAGCCGCTTACCCCTAAAAAGTCGCTTCTGCAGGTCATAGATGCCAGCAGTGAGGAACAGACCTCACTTAAGCAAATCTGGGGAGTGGGGAACTACGCCATTGGCATGGAATGGCAAGACGGCCACAATACCGGGATTTACACATTCGAATACTTGAGAGCACTGAAGTAGGCGGAGCTTACTTGCTCTTGGTAGGGTCCACCGCAGTGGCGGCGTCACCAGGATTTCGAGCGGCTCCCTCACTGATACGGCGGACAATTCTTCCCTTACTCAGATCATAGGGAGAAATTTCGACGACGACATGATCTCCCGGCAGCACGCGTATATAATATCGACGCATCTTCCCGGCCAAATACGCCAGAAGTTCGTGTCCATTGTCACAGACAACACGGAAGGTAGTGTTAGGAAAACACTCCTTGATAACTCCGTTCATCTCAATTGCGTCTTTGCCCATAGCCTATACTGCTTTAAACGTGTGGGAGACTATTATCCTGTTAAGTATCGCCTGTAAAGACGCCCATGCCTCGGAACTTCTTATAGCGCTGCTCCAAGAGCTCTCCCACGCTTAACTTTGCGAGCTCCTCGAGGTTACGCACCAGTGCCGCCCGAAGAATCTCGGCAGCTTCCTTATGGTTGCTATGCGCGCCGCCCGGGGGCTCAGGGACAATCTCATCTATGACCCCCAATCGCTTGAGGTCCTGCGCCGTTAGCTGCAGTGCCTCGGCGGCCACGGCCGCCTGGGCCTGAGGCGGTTCATTTCTATCATGATGCCAAAGAATTGAAGCGCATCCTTCAGGAGTCATAACCGAGTAGCAAGCATTCTCCATCATCAAGATGCGATCGGTCACCCCAAGCGCTCATGCTCCGCCGCTCCCCCCCTCCCCAATAACGACGCTCAAGGACGGGATAGGCAGCTCTGAAAGTTCTTCCAGGTTTCGAGCAATCGCCTCTGCTTGTCCGCGCTCCTCGGCCTCGAGACCGGGATCGGCGCCCTGGGTATCGATAAAACAAATAAGCGGTAAGGCAAATTTCTCTGCCAAACGGAAGAGGCGCAGAGCCTTACGGTAGCCCTCCGGCTGCGGCATCCCGAAATTTCGCTTCAAGCGCTCTTGCGTCGTCCTTCCTCGCTGATGACCGACAACCATTACGGGAAGGTCTCCCAATTTTGCGGTTCCGCCCACAATAGCCGGATCGTCTCGAAACAAACGATCACCGAACAACTCGACGAAATCAGTGACGATGTACTTGAGGTAGTCCAGAGTAAAAGGACGATCGAAATGGCGTGAAAGCTGGACGCGCTGATAGGCAGAGAGTTTACCGTAGATTTCGCTGCGCAGCTTGGCAACCTTAGCTTCAAGCTTGGCGTACTCATCGCGACGCGAGAGGTTGCCGCTAGCGATTTCGTCCTTAAGAGCCTCAAGCTGCGCTTCGAGCTCGACCAGCGGCCGTTCGAAATCTAAGGGATGAGCAACGGAAGTCATAGAAATTGTTACTGTTTAACCAGATTCTGTGCTGCTGGACTATACCCGTTTAGACTCCTAAAGACAAAGGGGGCAATGACTCGAAGAGTTGCGCTGCGTCCACATACCAAAGCTCGATGTTAAATTGAGGGGATTCCAAGACTTGCTGCACTCCGTGGAGAAGATCGTTCCAGTTCATGTCGGCACCCCTTAGGTCCTGGACTACCCTCGGCTTCGGTGGTTGAGATTGCTCGTTCTCGCACTGCGCCCCCCTAGTGATAGTCCACCCACGCTTACGCGGCTCGTTTTTCCAGTAAGTCGTCTGTCGCTTGGCGTAGCGCCTGGTCTCCATCGCTATCTGAGATTCAAGCGTGGACTCCGGAAGCTTCCCCTCCAAAAAGGCCGCCGCTTGCGCATAGCCAAGCGTACGCAACGCGTGCTCCGCCTGCGGAAATCGCTGGCGAATTGAGCGCACTTCCTCAACCAATCCTGCATCAAGCATGTGCTTGGAACGCTGATTAATTCGCGCGTAGAGCACGTCTCGAGACCAGCAGAGCACGATAACAAGAGCGCGGTGACGGATAGCGCGGAGCCCATGTGCGGCGTGCAGACTCGACAAAGGTATGCGGCCGTTTAACGCAGCCTCGAGTGCTCTTGATACTCGCAACCTATCGTGAGGATGCAGACGCTGCGCAGCTGCCGGATCCACTTCGACCAGGCGCTCGTACAATGTCCGCTCGGAAAGTTTAGCCAGCTCAGCGCGCAGCGCCGGATCGGCCTTCGGCGCTTCCACCAAGCCATGCAGCAGAGCGGTCAAGTAAAGCGTCGTTCCTGCACAGGCAATGACCGGCACCTTTCGCTGGGCCAGCTCCGCAAGCGTGGCTTCAGCAAACTTAAGAAAGTCGGCTACATTAAAACTTTCATTGGGATCGAGTATATCGAGTCCATGATGCGGGACTCTCTCTCGAGCCGCTCGCTCGATCTTCGCCGACCCAATGTCCAATCCCCGAAATACCTGCACAGAATCTATCGAGAGCACCTCTCCGCGCAGCGCACTGGCCAAATGAAGTGAGAGTTCGGATTTACCGCTCGCCGTTGGGCCGGCGACAACAATCAGCGGCAGTTCTGCTTGCAACTTAGCGATCGCGGCCAAACCAGGACTCTATAGCGGTGGCAGAAAAGGAAACGCTGATGGGACGTCCGTGCGGGCAGGCTGCTGAAAACTGGGCATCATCGAGATCATTGAACAACGCGTATACCTCTTCACGTTCCATCGGCTTCCCAGAGCGAACGCTGGCGTGGCAGGCGAGTCGGGCGGCAATCGAATCGAGCTGTCCGCTCAGAGCAGTACGAGGATCCATGTCTTCGGTAATCGCCGCCAGTTCCTTGATCATCGGAACCAATCGTGCCTCGGACAAAAATCCGGGTATGGCACGGACGACCAAGGTGTCCTCGCCGAGCGCATCCCATTCAAAGCCCAAATCGGCAAACAAGTGCTGGTACTCCATGCAGCGGGAAAGGCCCTGCAACGTCAACCGTACCGGCACCGGGACCAGCAATTGCTGCGCCGCCGCTCCGCGCTGCGACAGGGCCATGCGAATGCGGTTGTAATTGATGCGCTCATGGGCCGCGTGCATGTCGACGACATAGAGAGAACTCTGCCACTCACACACCAGATAGCACTCAAGAATTTGCCCTATATATCGCAATTCGGAGAAGCGAAAAGGCTCTTGCCGTATAGCCGGGCTCGGCCCCCTCGCAACCTGCAGAGGAATCGACGGGATTTCGCCCTGAAAGGCAGCACTACGGGTCGGAGCCGCAGAAAACGGCATACTTTGCGGCTGAAATGCCAGCGATGGAATCGCTGAACTTCCAGCCAACGGACGATCGAAGTCGTCTGCAGACACCGGAACTACAAAATTACGCACGGCATTTTGCACCGCGGTGCGAACAGCGTCGAACACTGCTTGGGGACCCCGGAAGCGAACTTCGCTCTTTTGCGGATGTACATTCACATCAACATCGGCAGGGTCGACCCTGAGGCTCAAAAACCCCAGCGGAAACTCGCGATCCTTGAGAGTCGAGTCGAATCCCTCGCGCAGCGCACGCAGGATAAGCTTGTCGCTTACCACACGGCCATTGACGAGGATAACGAAAGCGCCAGCATCGTGCTGAGCCTGTCCCGGATGCATGACAAGACCGGCGACCTCTATGCCTCCCCTTTGTAACGCACAGTCCTGAGTGGCACCGCGAAACAATAATTTGGCTCGCGCGGAGACCGACTCGGCTCGAGGAAGTGAAAGCAAATCCTTGCCGTCGCTCACCAGACGGAAACGCACCTCCGGCCGCGAGAGCGATGCGCTGACCAACCAAGCCCGGATGCGCATCTCCTCGGTCCTAGGGCTCTTTAAAAATTTGCGCCGCGCGGGAGTATTATAAAAGAGCTGTCGAACTTCAATCTGAGTTCCCGGAGGACAGGCCCCTTCGTGTACCGATTTGATTACTCCACCCTCGATTAAAATTTCGGTTCCATGATTCTGCTCTGATGGTCGAGTACGGAGATCCAACCTGGAAACCGCCGCGATTGATGGCAGAGCCTCTCCACGAAAACCAAGTGTAGCAATCGAGAGCAGGTCATCCGCTGAGGAGAGCTTCGAAGTAGCATGACGCTCGAGAGCAAGAAGGGCATCGTCGCGCTCCATACCACAACCGTTATCAACGACTCTTATGAGACGCTGCCCGCCCTCTTCAAGCGTCACGTGAATGTCGGTAGCCCCAGCGTCGAGCGCGTTATCCACCAATTCACGCACGACGGATGCCGGACGATCTACCACCTCGCCCGCAGCAATCTTATTGATTACGTCATCAGCTAGTACACGAACCTTCATGCCTCTCTCTCAATAGCTGGGCTGCTCCCTCGAACGACGCGGGTCGGCTTTGTCACTGGAGCACGGGCTTGATTCGCACCTCGCGCTCCCTTCCATCAATTCCGCCGCGCCGCAGCACCACCACAAGATCCGCGCCCTGGGATGCACGCGAAATCAAATCTTCGACTTCATCCTTACTAGTTACGCGAATACCATTTACCTTATATACCAAGTCAGCGCGATCTAAATCACGCACATATCCTTGAAGGAATACGTCATCTACTCGGCGCTCAAATGGCTGGACACCCGCCTGATCGGCCGGCCCACCCTGCTGCACCCTACGCACCATGGGACCTTGGGTGGTATCAGCCAGCAGCCATCCGAGCTTTGGTCGCAAAACCTTGCCGGTCGCGATCAACTCGGGCAGGACACGTTTAATCTGATTAATCGGGACGGCAAAACCAATGCCGGCGGAATCTCCCGACTGACTAAGAATTGCGGAATTGATCCCAATTAATCGTCCCGCCATGTCGAGCAGCGGTCCCCCGGAATTTCCGGGGTTAATCGAGGCGTCCGTCTGAATCAACCCACGCATCATATGTCCCTTAGGACTCCGCACAACGCGGTCCAAACTGGATATAATTCCAGTCGTAAGGGTACGATTCAGGCCAAACGGGTTACCAATCGCCAGAACTCTCTGCCCGACTTCCAATTTGGAAGAGTCGGCGAACTTCACGCTGGCAAGCCCCTTGGGTGGTTCATGCAGCTGCAGAACAGCCAAGTCTGATTCCTCATCAAAGCCCAACAGCTTGGCCTTATAGCTCTGCCCATTTGCCAAGGATATCTCGATGCGGTGGGCATCCTGAATGACATGCAGATTCGTGAGGATCGTGCCGCGCTCGGCATCAACGATAATGCCCGAACCCGTACCTTCTCGAGGCTGCACCTCCATGAAGATATCATTCGGATCGACCGTAAGCGTAATAGTCGTGATGAAAACCACTGCCTCGTTCGTCGCTTTATAGACGGCAATGTTCTCCTTGTCCTCCTCAGAGCGCGGAGCCTGATCTGCATCCACCGTACCAGCAGTTGCCGTCTGCTGCTCGCCGGAGCCGAAACCCCAGTATGACGCTGCGATGATCGCCCCAGCTAAAATCGTAATCCGCACACCCGGCATGGCTCTATTCATCTCCGCCCTCCACTCCATCAACGGCCACCGAAGTCGAGAGATGTTTGACGCGCTCGACTTTGATTACTCCCGGTACCATCTCAATTTGCCGCTTCACGCGCTCGAGTTGACGAGCATCTTCAACGGTCAACTCGAAAGAATTGACCGCTTTGCCCAACTCCGTGGTCTTAATCTGCGCGCTATTTATATTAGCTCCCATGTCGGTAATGGCACGGCTGACATTTGCCAGCAGTCCCATTTGGTCCTGCGAGTGCACGGTCAGGCGCACTCGGCGCGGAGCCTTGACGGCTCCATCCCACGAAACCTGGACTCGGCGTAACGGATCGCTTTGAAGTGCCTGGGCGCAGTCCGCGTAATGCACGGTCACGCCGCGTCCTCTGGTAATAAAACCAACGATTCGATCGCCCGGAAGAGGTTCGCAACACTTGGCAAATCGCACAAGGATATCGTCGAATCCACTCACCGAGACTCCCACCTTCTGACGCGATGCCCGAGCGGCGCGCTGGAAAATGCGTTCGAGAGGACTTTCCTCCTTTCGAAGCTTCTCCTCGACATCCACTCCCTCTGGCAAGAGTTTGGCGAGCACCTTTGATGAACTTACCTTGCCATAGCCGATCTCGGCATACAGATCCCCTTCCGTCTTGAGGCCCATGGCCTGAGCCACTTCGAGGATCTTGCCCTCCTTTTCCAGCTTCTTGATGGCTAATTTAACTTTTCGTAAATCCTTGGTGAGAATCTCCAGCCCAATCGCCAACGACCGGGCGTGCTCCTCCGATTTCAAGAAGGCGCGGATTCGCTGCTTGGCCTTGGAGGAATTCACGAAGCGCAGCCAGTCCTTACTCGGCACATGATTTTTCTGCGTGATCACCTCGATCGTGTCACCATTGCGCAAGCGATAATCCAGGGGAACAATGAGCCCATTAACCCGCGCTCCGGTCGTATGATGTCCGACGTCGGTGTGAACGGCGTAGGCAAAATCCACGGGCGTGCAGCCAAACGTGAGACGTATCAAATCGCCCTTGGGAGTGAAGACAAACACTTCCTCGGGGAACAGCTCTCCCTTAACCGACTGGATGAACTCATCGGGGTTTTTAAGGTACTGCTGGGTTTCGACAAGCTCTCGCACCCAGTGCAAATCAAAGCCCGGCACGGTAGCCGAGGCATCGCGCGATCCTTCCTTGTAGCGCCAATGCGCAGCGATGCCCTCATTGGCAATCTTATGCATCTCGGGAGTTCGGAACTGCACCTCAACGCGCTGCCCGCCTGGCCCAATAACCGTGGTATGCAGGGACTGATACATGTTGGGCTTGGGCATCGCGATATAGTCCTTGAATCGCCCCGGAACAGGCTTCCAGGTGGAGTGGATAATGCCCATAGATTCGTAGCAGGCACGCACGGTCGGTACCAGTACTCGAAATCCAATCAGATCGTGCACTTCGTCGAAGGATAAGTTGTTACGCTCCATCTTCTGCCAAATGGAGTAAAAATGCTTTACGCGCCCGCTCACCGATGCCGACACACCGCTGGACTCAAGCACTTTTAGGATTTCCTTCTGGGTATCTTCGATGTACTTGTCGCGCTCGGCAGCCGTCTTGATGAAGTTATCCTGGATAAGCTTGTAAATTTCCGGGCGCAAATACAGCAATGATGCGTCCTCAAGCTCCGATTTCATCCAATGAATACCGAGACGATTGGCCAGCGGAGCGTATATTTCCTGAGTCTCCATCGCGATGCGACGCTGCTTCTCCTCTGAAATATGGTTGAGGGTTCGCATGTTATGCAGTCGGTCGCAGAGCTTTACCAAGACAACTCGGATGTCCTTGGCCATGGCGATCAGCATTTTACGGAAGCTCTCGGCCTGCTTTTCTTCTCGTGACTCGAATTCGATTCGGGTCAGCTTGGTCACACCCTCGACTATATCGGCCACCTCATCGCCGAATTGCTTGGCGAGATCCTCCCGTGTAACGACGCAGTCCTCTATCGTATCGTGCAAAAGCGCAGCGGTGACGGATGGCAGGTCGAGCTTCAACTCGCAAACCAGCAGAGCGGTTTCGACCAAATGAATTATGTATGGTTCGCCGGAGGCACGTACCTGACTGCGGTGATGCAATGCGGCGAAGTCGTACGCACGCTTGACCGATTCAAGGTCTGGATTGGGGTAGTACTTCTGGATGGCACTCGCGATCCGTTCAAAATGCATACCGCACTACTTGGATGACCGCTGATCGACGAGTCCGTGCAGAATTAGAGGTTCTCGCCGTTAAGGCCGTTCGGTTCCGCTACTTCAGCAAGCTCACTCGGACTCTTCATTATACTATCAGGGCCGCGCAAAACTTCCGCCGGGGCCGCAGCAGCGGCTGCAGCCTGCTCGGCCGCTCGTGCCTCACGCTCACGCTGAGCTTGCTCTCGCGCAATACGCTTCTCCTCTTCGGTCATGAAGCGTACCTGTCCAGCGGCGATCTCTCTTAGTGCCATAACGACCGACTTATTGCCGCGGCTGTCGAGAACCGAGGGCTTCGATCCGTGCAGCAACTGCTTAGCTCGCTTGGATGCCAGCTGCACGAGGGCAAATCGGTTGCGCTCTTTGGTGAGACAGTCTTCGACGGTAATTCTTGCCATGACGTTAATGATCCAACAAAAAGTATCCCCGGAACCCGGCGCAAGCGCAGTCTTCTAGGGCTTTGCGGTGAAGCGCAAATTTCAATAAATGCGAGCTATTATGCTACAAGTATTCGGGTTAACTATCAAGAGCAGTACATCCCACCCTCAAACGGCTCTAAGAACCTATTTCCCGCTCTTTGAGAGCTCGGCGTCCTGAGCGAGAATATAACCTGCCTGGCCCTGCTTCGAGCGCAACTTGAGCCAGGGCCCCACTTTTGCCTCAACCAGCACCTTGTCACCAGACTGAAGCTCGGCAAGGGCTGCCGTTTGAAATGATGGACGCGCCATTACATTGGTCTTAGTGATGACGATAAACAGCTTATCGGCTTCATATTTGTCTACCTCCATCCCTTCAACCTTACTCGGGATGGCAGAGCGGACCGGACCAAACAACTCATCGCTGCGCCGTACCGTACGGTCGTCTTCCCCTGCCTGAATTTGGGCGAACTCAGGACCCTCAAGAGGGCCGGAGGTGTTCACGACCTGACGTATCGTCGCGGGTCCCGCATTAGGGACGACCTCCACCTTGGAGGTGCCGGATGCCGGGAGCGCCGTGCCCCCGGGAGCAGCCACGCGCTGAGCATCAACCCGAGCGCGTGAAGCATCGATGTCGTAGAAGAGTGCGTCAAGACTACTTAGGCTGGCCACACGCTGTACTTCAGGCAGCATTATCTCTGGATGACGATCCGACTCGAAAGGAGAATTCGCTACGACAGCTTCGCGGCTCGAAAGAATCGCCGAGCCGGCCGTAGGCAGGTAAAGAACAGCCAACGCTCCCAGGAGTCCAGCCGTACCGAGTGCAAGGAAAGACCTCCTCGATCCTCGAGGGGCAAGGAGCACAGCTGCCCAAGTCAGACTAGCCGACGCTCGCTTGCTCGCTAGCTCGGTCGATTCAGCGGACGGGTTCGTCCCCGGTTCAAATTCAGGCTTTTCGACTTTGACCCGCGCTGTCCTCAATTCCTTCTTCAGTGCCCCGAGCTTGGCGACCCGCTCCTGATTCTTTGTCAGCCGATTCTTGCGAGGATCATCGGAAATTCGCTGTAAATCAGCCTCGATTTCTCGCAAGAGCGTCGAAGCATTATTCGCTCCAAGCCGATAAGCACGCTCCAAAAAGCTGATGCCCAGACCGTGATCTTTGTTTTTGATCAGCAGTTCCGCAACTTCCTGCAAAAGCTCGGCTGCAAATCCTAGCAGTGGGGCGCGCTCCTTCAGCGCTCCGCCGCTCGACGTATGGAGCTTGACCATACCCTCCGACACCGAATCGAGGGGCGCTGCCAGTATACTCGAGGGAACTCCTCCGCATGCGAGTTGACTACGCACCCACCACAGACGTGCTTCATAGCCCTCCAGCACTTCGGAAGAATTGCGATCCTTTTTTGCTAACCGCTCTTCACAAAGAGCGCTCAAATCCTCCCAGCGAGATTCTCGCGCCAAACTCTCATAGGGTGTAAGCTCCGCTTCCTTGCTCGGCTCTGCAGGCTTGACTGCTTGGGCAGTTGCAGATCCGTTCAGGGCGGCGGGATGTCCGACGAGAATAAAATTCGGCTCGCGGGAGATCTCGTTAGTTACTGGAGAAATGGGCTGGGACGGCGGAGCCGGTATGGCTTCGAATGATGAAAGAAGGGAGCTCAACCCGAGATCAAGTCGACCTTGCGGCTTGGACTTCTGATGTGATGAACGGGCGCGCTTCATAAACCTTTCATAATCTCGCTCGCTCAGCTTCCAGAGACATTCCAATGAGCAAGCGCCACACCTCGGCCGGAGCCAAGAGGCTGGAATTTCGGCCGATTCCTTGGCCAAAAACCTAACCGTGACTTTACGGTATAGATGATTCCACTATTTTACATGTTTGTTATGCTCTAGGCGTCCCCGAAGAGAACATTTGACGTACTTGGTGCCTTTAAAATTTTGATGTCGATTTAGGTAGTTGCATTGAATTCCATGCCCCCCGCAAAGAATTCCAATCATTCGAACTGGTTATTGCTTGGTCTCCTACTGAGTCTGGCCGGCTGCATGTCGACAAAAATCGGCTCGCAGCCCATCAAACCCAAGGTTTTCGAACTTGCCGCCCTAAACCGAAACCCCATTAAATTGGTAGTAAGTGCCCCCGCCGACGCTAGCCTGGGACACCAGTATCTTCTAATCGCCCTTCCCTTTGGCCAAGTCGAGGCCAGTGACCTGGCGTTGATGGCGCAGCGTGCAGCCTATCAAAAGCTTGCTCTTCAAGGATTTACTCCGGTGGTCGGCGATGAGCGCCGCCCTCCGATAGGTTCGGCGATGCTTTCTCCTCAGTGGATCGCCGCTCCTCCAGCGCTGAACATCAGCGTCGAGCAGGCATCGGCATCGGCGCTCGATTTTCTAGTCACCAGGCGGTTGAGCTGTTCATTGGAACTCAAGACGGAGCTCTCTCGCTCCGGCATCGCCCAAACGGTGGCGAGCAGCGGTTCATTCATTCACTTTGGTGCGTTTGCCTTTGAGCAGGAGTTATCGCTCTGCCTTGCGCGAGCACTCGACGGTGCCCTCGATAATGCATTTCGTGACTTGCGAATCCAGGGGTAGCAGACGATGGGAACTGGCTGGCTCCTCAATTTACTGACCAGATACTTCTCGCTTACCCCAGTCCCCGAATCTTTCCAAAGCGTGGTCAGCGCACCGGCGCGGCCCATCATAGTGACTAATAGCGATTCGATTATCGTACAAGCACTGCTCAATTCATTTGCCCTCCGAATCGGAATAACTTCTGTGGAGCGCTGGACAGGGCAAGAACCGACACCGGCGGCCCTCTATTGGATAAATGTCCACGATTCCGCAACGCTGGATTTCCTTGCGACCAAAGAAGCTCCGCTTCTGAGCACCTGCAATATCGTATACGGACGCGGACCGACCACGAGTTTTCCAGCTTACCGGTTGGGACTGGCCCGCTCTTTAGCTTTGTTATTTTTGTCGCGCTTTCTCGTAATCATCTTTGGCGATCCGATTACTCCACCGACTACTGCCCGCCGTCCCATGACCCTAGCCCGATTTTTGAAGCTGGATTTCTACAAAAACCTAAAAGTCGTGCGAGGCACCCCCTTCCAGTCAATCGACGCTCAGGCTCGGGCAGTGCTCGGCGGAGCGGAGTTTGAGCGAGAGATTTCTATTGTCGCCCAGCGCTCGAAGGAGGACCCGGCAGCAACTCGCCGCAAGGCTCGCAAGGAATTCTTCGAGATGGCAGCCCATCCCCGGGCGATTATATTCTGGCTAATCGCGCCGATGGCAGACTTCATCGTTCGGAGACTCTTCTCCCGAGTACTGCTGAGCGGTCTGGAATCTTTCGAAGCTGCAGTACGAGAACATACGGTTGTAGTGGTTCCCATGCACCGCAGCCATTTAGACTATATTATCTTGGGTTCGACGCTTTATCAGTCTCGTATCAATCCCCCAGTTGTCGCCGCTGGTGTAAATCTGCGTTTTTGGCCGGCAGGGTTTTTCATTCGCAGCCTCGGCGGGTACTTTGTCAAGCGCAACGCTCGCAATGACCGCATCCACGCGCTCGTCCTTCGGCGGTACGTAACCTACCTCGTCAAGCGCGGGCACTCCCAAGAATTCTTCATCGAGGGCGGACGAAGCCGCAGCGGGAAGATGCGTCCACCCAAGGTCGGTATCCTTAGCATCATCGTTGAGGCCTATCTCAAGGGCTTGCGCCGGGATATTCTACTAATTCCCGTGTCGATTTCGTATGAAAACGTCATAGAGGACTCTGCCTTCGGCTTCGAGAATACCGGCCAAGCGAAGACCAAGGAGAATTTTCGCTCTTTGCTCCAGGCTCGCTCGATCTTTCGCAAGCAGTATGGCGACGTCAGCGTGCACTTTGGAACTGCAGTGTCGTTGCAGCAGTTTCTCAAGAGCCATCCCACACGATCTGAAAACGAGGCGAAAGGAAAAGTGCTTGCTCTAGGCAACGCCCTCACGCGGGCGATTCGAGACCAAAGCACTATCAGCCTGTCGAGCCTTGCCTACACCGCGCTTCTTATGGCGCCGCGATACGCCCTGCCACGCACGGAACTGGTGCGGCATATTCGGGAACTCGCCGGGGCTAGTGCTGTCATCTCGAAAATTGACGGACTCGAGCCGCGATTTTCTCCGGCCCTCAGCGATTTCATGGTCGGCGCGCACGAGCTGCTGCACGATCTGCCGCGCGGAGGAACCATCAGCCGCGGAAGCTGTCTGGGGGAGGATGTCTTTATCGTGCGTGGCACCAAGCGATTTACCGCCGACTTTTACAAGAACGCCACCATCCACGTTTTCTTTGAAATGAGCATTCTATCGATTCTCGAGCTGTTAGGCCGTCCGCTCAATGCCGATGAAGCTTGCGTATTTCATTCCTACTTCGAGCAGGAGCATTTGCTAGCCCCGCTACCGGAATTCCGCGCTAGAATGACTGCCGTGATAGAGGGCATGCAGAAGGCGGCGTTCCTCACTGCGGGATCCAACCCGAAGTTTGCGTCCCGCGAGTCGGGGGCGTTTTGTCCAGGTCTTCTGGTAGGCTCTATCCAGGCCCTGCTGTGGACTGTACAAAATGTGCGCCGAATCCCGGTCCAGCCGGGACCGGTAGTCGAGGCCGGGACGGAAGATTACTCCTTCTCGTACGATGCTTTGCTCAATAGCCTCGTTCAAGACTTCAAGAGTGCCGGGTACCTCGGTCTTGTGACCCGCACCGAAGCCTCCTCTCAAGCCGCTCTGATTTCGGCATTAGAATTTCTGCAGCAGCGCCGTTTTATTGGCGTCCAAGAAACTGGGCAAGGCCGGGAAATCGTCGTACTCAAGGACCTTCGTAATGAAGAGTCATTCTTGCGCGAGGTGAACGACGCCGTGACCCGCTGGCAATATCGCTACTGAGCTCATTCAAAAGAATTCCAGTCTTACCGATACAAACCATGAATACCTGGCATCAGAATGGAGATGGCGCATCCCGACGTCCAAAGATTCCAGTTCCTGACGTGGTTGCTGTTCATTGTGCTCGTCGCAAGCGGGCCTGCAGTCCACGCACAGTCGCAAGTCAAGCAGTCAGCCCTGCGGTCACTGCGAGGCGCTAGCGCCCCAAGCTCCTCCGAGGACTTCAACAGCATCCGCTCCACCTTCGATCGCATCCTGAAGGAGACTGACAGCGCCTATGATGGATTCACTCTGGCGACCCTTAGGCGGATGCAGTCGGAGGCCAATCCACAGTGGGATCCAGCGGGAATAAACCCAGAGCTTAGTCGGCACATGGCCGAACGTGTCTTCAGCATCCAAGCCGGACATGACATGGCAAAGGCCCTGCGCAGCTCTGAACTCAAGGACACCTATCGAGACGTGGTTTCCAGCCTTCTTGGACTGCAGGATGCACTGAGATTTACCGTACGCTCGACCGGGTCCTCTATCCGCTTTGACAGGCGCGCGCGCGGCAAGAAGCTCTTCGAGTTGGGGGTTGAATTCAACTTTCGCCAGGTGGTTGACCCCCAGCTGCGAATTGGTCACCGCATGCGTTTTCGCTATGACTACGCCGCGAAGCGCCCTATTCTTGAATACGCATTTTCCTTCTGAAGAATTTGCCTATAAGTACCTTCTAAATCTGTAGAAATCCCCTTTCGTGGTGGACTTTCACGGGCTTAGGCAGTAATGAATAGGCTGCGCTCTGTAGGTAATTGTCGGCTCTTTGATTGCACTTCGTTCGCGCCCCAGGGCTGCGATGACAATCGACGCGATGCCCCCGCAACAGTTCTCTCCAGAGCATTTTGAGTACCTTTTGTAGGGGATTATCCACATGAAACCGTCCCATCTGATGTACCGTTCCATATATGCTGCAGCTATCGGCACCGCCCTCGTTGCGGTTGCCTTCGTCGGCTGCTCCAAGAAGTCCGAGACTACGGAAGTAGCCGGCGGCGGACTCACTGATTCCGCCCTTGCGAAACGCATACCCCCCAGCAGCACTGGCTTCATAGTATGGGACTCGACCACCGCAGCCGCCAAGAACTTCCGGGAAAGCGCATGGAGCCACGTCAGCAGCTCGAGCATCCTTGAAGCTCTGAAGAAAATTGATTCCACCCCTGAGGCTGCCCCTATAAAGCCTTTTCTTGATGCGCTGACCAAGACCGGCATTATCACCACCGAGCCCGGACAGCCGGCGGTTGTTCAAGCTGGAGTGGGCTTTCTTGATCCGACCGGCGGTGCCGCTCATAAACCTGGAGCCGGACTCTTCATTCTGGGGGCCCCAGGCCAGGACCTAAAGACCAAGCTCAAAGTGTTCGAAGAGACGTTCGCGGCCGAGGGATACAGCCCCGTCAAGCGAAGCGGCAACCCTGAAGGCTTCTCGATACCGATTAAGCCTCCGGCGCCGGAAGCTCCGGCACTTGGTAGCATTCATTTTGTCGCCAGCGCGGACAAATTGGCCGTGGTTACCGATGAGGGTAACATCGCTCGCCTCTTCGGCGACCCCTCGGATGACGGCATGCAGGCACTGACCGCGTCGGAGCAGTACAAGGCAACGATGGGAACCCTTCCCGGAGCGGAACAGCTATCAGCCGCATACCTTGACGTTCAGGCAACGTTGAAGAGCCTGAGCACCATCGTTCCTGCCGCAGGCATGGCGGAAGTGCAGGCTGTGGTGAACTCGGTTCCCGTACAAAGCCTAGCTTGGTCACATCGATTCGTGAATGGGGTGCGGGATACAACCCTCGTCCACGTCGTGCCGCAGGATGAGCAGCAGAAGCTCTGGCTTGCCGCATTCAACGGCGGAACCAAGCATGAAACTTTGAATCAGGTTCCGGCTGATTCACTCTTTGCTCTTAGCCTCGACGCGTCGGCTCTCTCGCGTTTGCGTGATACGGCGACCAAGGAAGGTCTAGGCCAGGGATTGGCCCCCTACCAGGAGCAGCTTGCAGCGCTCGATTCCTTGAACACCATCACCCTTTCCGTTCGCGGAGCAAGCCAGACCTCGCCATTTCCGGAGGTTCTCTTGGCAGCCGGAGGATCCGATGGAGCAAAGACCTATGCGAACATGAAGGGTCTCATTGACGGCGCGCTTGCCGGATTCGGCATGCAGCTCGGCGATTGGCAGTCGAAGGAAGTTCAGGGCACTACCATGAACTTTTTGATGAGTCCGCTCGGCGTTGGGGCATTTGCAGCGCAAAGCGGCGGCGCGGTGCTGGTTGCCTCTTCGGAAGCAGCTTTGACCGATGCGATTGCCGCCGGTAAAGATCATAGCAAGAGTCTGCGCGGTGCGCCTGTGTACGGAGCCTCCGGACTGCTGGGAGATGGAGCGAGTTTTCTGTACATGTACATGAACTTTGAACGCACGGCGGATATGCTCAAATCCATGCAGGGAAGCATGGCCATGTTCACCGGTGGCCAGGCTGCTTTGCCAGATCAAGCGATGGACGATCTGCGTAAGGCCGGAGCGGTGTCAGCATCCTTCTCCTATAAGGATACTCTCCTTAGGATGGAATCTCGCTACGACGCCCCCACGGCGACGAAGTAGATTGCTGATATCACTCGAAGCAGCAAACGGCAGAACGCCGTTTGCTGCTTTTTAGCATCAGCCCTCGCTGTTCCCTCATCTCTATTTTAGGGCCTGATATTCCAAAGGCCAAACTTAGAGACGGGTTTTACAGAGGTTACAGCATGGATACGCTTGGAAAACTAATGGATATTTCTAGCCGCCTTGAACATCTCGAGACGGCCGCCGAGTGGATCACCAAAGAGACTGTCCATACTGATAACGCCATTTCCCAGACTGGAACCCTTATTTGCGTGCTTGCTGATGACCTGCGCGAAAAAGTTTGCTCGCTGGTTCGAGAACTAGAGGAAAAAGACAAAAAGGCCAAGGAACGCCAGAGCTTCCACTAAAAGTCAGCATTTCCAACTAGTTACCCAAAAATCAGAAGCAATTTGCCTCTTCCGCCTGATACGTGTATTGAGAGTCCCGTTCAGCACGTAAGGCCGGAGTATGGATAGAGTCATTTTAAGCATCTCAGCACCCGCATATAGCCGCATCCAAAGCGCTAAGGCTGCTGTTAAGAACGCGCGACAAACCGGCATTTCTAGCGAAGTGCTAACGCTTGGCATCATTCTCGCCGCTCTTCAGATTCTGGACGGGGTGTTGACCGCCATCGGCGTCGCTCACCTCGGAACTGAAATCGAAGGAAACACCCTCCTGCGCGTGATGATGGAGCACCTCGGCTACATTCCGGCACTCATTCTGATCAAAACTATCGCCCTCGGCGTGATCGTCAGCATCTGCGTCCTCTCGCGAAAGGTGCAATGGCTTCCTTTAGCGATGAAGGCAGTCATCTTCATTTACGTCGGCGCAGCTGTCATCCCTTGGACCTTCGTCATCACCAAGCACATCCTCTAAACTTCTCTCGTACTTTTGTTCGGTTGAATAGCGCCTACTTCGTGCTGGCCTTGGCCCCGGAAGCCGACTTCTGAGATTGCTGCTTTTCGACACTGAATCGGTAGCGCTCTCTCAACTTCACGTCAATGATCGAGCCGCGCACCTGTTGCGTGTCCGTGCCTTCGATTCGAAGCTGTAGCCCGCCGCGCTCGCACAATATTCCACCGGTTTGCAGGTCGACTGGACCGGACGCGCATTCGGGGATACTGCTGCTCAGAATGAGAGATTCGGCCCTCACGTCGAGCACCATCTTAGTAAGGGTTCCGTTTACATTGAGCGTCCCCTCGTAAACGCCGCTCTCCAAAACGACGTCCTTGCTCACCATGTCCCACAAAATGGGGAAGCTGACCAGGGAACACAAGATTCCAATCGCCACCAAGGCGCGTCGCCCGAGGAAGCGCCGCTTTTTCTCGCCACGCACCAAAGCTTCCGACATCGCGCTGATTTCGCAGAATCTGCGGACTTCGACGGGCTTATCTAACGAGGGGTGCGGTTCCTCGGGGGCTGTCTCCCAACCCTCGATATTCACGAAGGAACTGCGCATCTCAGCCGCCGATTGAAAACGATTATTGGGATCCGGATCAAGCGCGCGGTCTATGATATCGAGGTAACGTCGAGGAAGTCCGGTTAGGGTAATTCTCGGAATTTGGAATTTAGTCTTGATAAGATATTCGAGCGCTTCATTCCCGTTTTTGTCTGAAAGTCTACGCTTGCTGGTCAGCAGCTCATACAACATGAGTCCTACGGCATAAATGTCCCCGCGATGATCATACATGCTTCCGCGCACGTACTCCGGCGGCATGTATTGGGCAGTGCCAAGCAAAATCCCCGTTCTGGTCATATTGTCGAAATCGCCGCATTTCATGAGCCCGAGATCGCTCAGCTTGACGCGTCCATCCTTCGTAACGAGAACGTTTTCGAGTTTTATGTCGCGATGCACGATGCCGTGTTTGTGCAGCTCATCCAACGCCGAGAGCACCTGGTAGAAGATGCTATCAAGCTCGTCATTGCTCAGCTTGCGATTTCTAAACACATGTCCGAGATCGGATCCCGGAACGTATTCCATGGTAAATGCTATCGTCTCGCCGAGCTCGATGAGATCATATGCCTCGACTAGATTCGGATGCTGCACTTTCTGCAAAATGCGAAGTTCAGCAATGAAGCGGCTCAACGTATTTTCGTCAAAGGCAGAGTTATTCAGGAGGATCTTAAGCGCCACCTCACGGCCACCCTGCTGCCGATCGCTCACGCGATACACAGCACCCGATGCGCCCTCTCCGAGCACCTCAATAACCTCAAAGCGATCGGCTAGCGCCGGCTTGCTTCGAAGAATGGCTGTGTTTGCGCCCTGTTCTGTTGGCGGCTCCATACCCGTACGCTGTTCCCCTAGGGCTTGAGTGCCCCTCCAGCATAGGTAATCGTCCTGATTCAGAAAAAAGCTTAGGGCGAGCGGGGGGCCACCCGCTCGAGCAACTCCCCAAGAGATTTCAGGAGCTTAGCGCGACTACTGCATCGTATAGGATAGTAGCATGGCCTCGCCCCCGCGCCGAATTTCGATCCAACCGCGCTGTACATCCAGGAGCCTCCGCACGTACTCAGGGAAATTTTGAGGCTTATACAGAATATGATCCTCGACCGAGACGAGTACATCATTCGTTCTAATGCCCAACAAATAGTACCCACTCTTCGGATTCACATCGAAAAACCTGTATTCCGGCGCGGGATCCTCGGTCGATGAGCTCCCCCCGGAGCCTCGAAAAACAGGGACGAGCCGAATATTATTAATCGGGGCGCCAAGCTCGAGCGCCTTGAAGAGAGCAGTTCGAGACACGACAAGATTGATGTTCTTCAACTGCCCGTGTTCGACTCGCTCGGAGGCGGACAGCGGTATCTGATTGCTCGGTTGGCGTGTGCACGCAGTCAATAAACAGATACTCGCCAGCACGAAGCTAACCATGCGCATATTTGGCTCCTAATTCAATCGACAAACTGCCTGTACGTCCGCTTTCTTGAGGCGAATGAGTCTAGTGCGTTCGGCAAGCACGACCGATCTCAGAGTCTCATACGTCGCATCCGCCACATCGTTGACAATAAAGTAGTCCACGGCCCCAGGCTTGTCAGCGAGGGACAATAACTGCGAGTACTCCTGCGCCGCGGTCCGAAGGCGAACATCGAGCTCGCTAGGAGAGACTCCCCCTCGTCCGAGCACGCGAGACTTCAGAACTTCCGGACTTGGCGGCACCAAGAAGGTCAGCACCGTATGCTCGGGCAAGCGCCGCTTGAAGTTCAAAGCCCCCTTAATATCGATATCGAGAAGTAAATCCTTGCCCGTCTGTATGGCTGAGTCCACGGTCTCCTGCAGTGTGCCGTAACGCCGTCCGTGAATCTCCTCCCACTCGAAAAACTTTCCGGCCTCCACCCGACTCTTGAATTCCTGCTCCGTAAGATAGTAATAACTGACCCCATCGCGCTCGCCCGGTCGTGGAGGACGAGTAGTAGCCGAAATGGAAAGCCGCATGTCGTTAGGAAACTCCTGAAGCAATCGATGACAAAAGGTAGTCTTGCCTCCACCAGCAGGCCCGACCAAACACAGCACCATTCCAACACGACCTACCATTGCCACCCTACTCTACTGCTACCCTACTCTACGTTCTGAACCTGCTCACGAATCTTTTCGATCTCCGTCTTGGCCTCGACAACCAGCTGCTGCACGGCGGCATCCTGAGCCTTCGAAGAAATGGTATTAAACTCACGACCGAACTCCTGCAGCAGAAACTCCAGCTTGCGGCCATTGGGACTCTCACCCAATGTTTGCTCAAATTGTTGAAGGTGGCTTTCGAGACGTACAAGCTCCTCGCTCACGTCAAGTCGATCAGCTAGATATGCTGCTTCCGTGCACAACCTCGTTTCGTCGATTCCGCTGCCACTGAGCAACTTTTCGAGTCTCTCCTGGAGACGTCGCTTCTGCTCCTCGGGAGCGGTGCGCGTTTTCCCCGCGATTTGCTCACGCAAGCGATGCAACATGCGAAGACGCGAGGTGAGATCATGCGCGAGCTTACCCCCTTCCCGCGCCCGCATGGCGACGAAATCCGTGATGGCATCCTTTGCGAGCCGCAGCACCAACTCCTCCTCATCGGCGGCACTCGGCGCAGCCGATGCGACATCCAACACTTCGCGGCGGGCCAGGATATCTGCCAGCATACGAGCATCAATCGGAGATTTCGATCCGGCGTCCTTGATTGCCTGCCGATAGGATTTCAAATATTCGACAAAAAGACCTTTGTCATAACGAACATGTGCGGCTCCAGATCGGGACGCATTCCGAGAGATGCTGAATTCAACACGACCGCGATGCATGCGCTCACTCAACAAATCACGAAGAGATGGTTCGAGTGAGGAATATTCGCGGGCAAGACGGAAGGCGCAGTCAAGGAAGCGACTGTTGACAGATTTGATTTCAACCTCAACCGTAACGCCTCCGCGCGCGCCGGTCGCACGACCGAATCCCGTCATGCTGACGACTGCGGGCTCAGTCTTCGGCCTTGGTTTTCCCTTAGTCTTTTGGCGCTTACTCATGATTAAAACCTACGCCTTTCGTGCGGCGAGACGCTCTATTTCCTTGATTAACTTGGCCTCCGTTATCGCAACGGTTCCCACCTCCGATACCACTACGCCAGCCGCGATATTGGCTAGGTCGCCGGCGACGCTTGGAGCAGCGCCTGTGGCTAACGCGGCAGCGAAGACCGCGGTTACCGTGTCCCCGGCGCCGCTGACGTCGAACACCTCCAGAGCCACGGTGTCGAGGAAGATCGGCTCCGCCCCAGAGGAAGATATGATCGCGAGACCATCTTCTCCGAGAGTGATCACGAGCATTTCACAGTTCCACTTCTCGATAAGTCTCTTAGCCGCTGCTACCACGGACTTCTTGTCTGTAATAGTGATACCGGAGGCCAGCTCGGCCTCGCGCCTGTTCGGCTTGGCGACCGTCACATTCTGGTATAGAGCATAATTAGCTGGATGAGGATCCAGCACCAGCGCACGACTGGCGAGCCCCAGGCGTCTAGCCTTATGAGCCTCGGTTAACTTGCGGAACAAAGAATCGGAGACCGCACCCTTTCCGTAATCCGAGACAATCACCGACTTAGCCTTGTCGAGCTGGGCTTCGACGACTGCCGCGAAAGCCTCTCGCAGAGGAACCGGCCTATCCTCCGTCGCTTCTCGATCGATACGAAGCATCTGCTGCTTCTGAGCAACAACTCGGGTCTTGAGCGACGTAGGTCGGTCTCGGTCTATAATAACCCCTTCCTTTCCGACCCTATCTTTGGACAGCAGTCCCAGCACGGTTTTCCCTTCGTCATCGTCTCCAATGAAACCGCACAAACTGACCTGCACGCCCAAATTTGTAAGATTACGCACTACATTGGCTGCGCCACCAAGACGATCCTCGACTCTGCGAACGTCGACCACTGGCACCGGAGCTTCTGGCGAAATACGGGCCACGGCACCCCAGACATAACGATCGAGAATTATATCCCCCACAACCAGCATGGGCAGACCATGAATCTTCTGAATGGTGTCTAAAAGTTCTTGTCGCTGGGAGATCACTCTAACCTCACGAAATCTCTACGTCGGGAGCATAGCAAATACACTCTAGACTTGGATAGGCACCTGATTTTTCTCTCCAAGCACCTGCTGGAGCTTTTGCCATACGCTATCGGCGCTTATAAGGCGCATACATACCGTATTGAGACCAGGACACTCTCGCCGATAGCACGGGGAGCACCCGACAGAGGAATGCACACTCAGATGTTCACTTCCAAATGGCGCCACGCGCTGCGCGGACGTCGGACCAAAGAGTGTTACATGCTTGGTTCCGACAGCGGCGGCAATATGCGCTGGCCCCGAATCGGGGCCGACGCAGCCCCGCGCGCCCTTCAACAAATAGGATAGCTCCACGAGCGAAGTGCGCCCCACCGTGTCCACCAGACGCGGGTCCCTGAACTTACTCGATAAATGCTGGGCCAACGCCTCTTGTGTTCGATCACCACAGAGCACGACATGTAGCTCGGTGCGTCTCAATAGAATTTCTATCAGCTTCTGATAGCCCTCCGGCATCCAGTCCTTCGACTTCCAGGTAGAGCCGAGGATAATCGCGCAATAGCCCTTCGCAGAGCGCTGCCGCAATGTCCGCACTACTTCCGGCTCTGCATCAGTTGCTAACCCAAAATCAAATGGTCGCTGAGCCTCGATACCAAGCTGGGAGACAAACAAGAGATAGTGGTCCAGCTTCGAAGTGTCATCACTGCGATAGGGAATGTACTCGGTTTGAAATAGCGCGTTCCCTTCTTTGGCGTTCTTAGGATGAAAGCCAACTCGACGCGCCGCACCGGAAAGTCTGGCAAACAGTCCGCTTTTGAAGTGCCGCTGCATATCGAGGCAGATATCAAATCTCCGCTCAGAGAGCACCCGACGCAGCTCGAAGAAGCCGCGAACCGGACTATTGCGAGCAAACACGAAAACTTCGTCAATCCATCGATTGCTGCGTACAAGCCCCTCGCACTTCGGCTCGACCAACCAGCTGAGGCGACATTGGGGATATGCGCGTTTCAATTGAGACGCTATACAGAGCCCACGCGCCACGTCGCCGATTGAGCCCATTAAAATGACGAGGATTGACGGCGATAGGCCCTGTTCCATCTCAAGCCTCGAAGTGCTTTCGCAGCGCTGCACTAAGAATCTCACTGAGGAACTCCGGCAGCGAGTGTTTGATCACCGCCCGACGCCAGCGCACCAAATACCGGTCGCGCAGATCGTTGCGTGAGCCATAGAAGTCAACTGCTTTGTCAAAATCAATAATGTGGCGCTGCCCAGTGCCATCGATGAGCACATTACCGGGATGCAAATCCACATGGTACATGCGCGCCTCTACGAGCTTGGAAATGTCCGCCGCTAGCAGCTCCGTATAGTGCCGTGCTCGATCCTCCTCCTGCGTGCTCATACGGGCGAGGCTTTGATAGTTCTCAATCTCGCGCATGATGAGCCACGCGTTATAGAGGAGAAATCCCGTGAAGACATAACCAATCGGCTCAGGCGCCGCGACACCTAAAGCGCGCACATACATGAGACGTTCAAACTCAGCGCGCGAACGTACTCGTCCGCTGCGGATGTGGGTAGCACGATTGACTTTGCCAAGCAGGCCGCCACGGTGGTACCGCTTCACGACCACGCGTCCTAGCCCTGGGATTTCACCGTGCGTAACCGTGCCACGCCCCGAAAGCACATCACTTGACTGTGGAGTCGCGGGTGACTCTATCAATTTGAGCAAGGCTGCCCCTTGCGTCGGCGTCAGCGAGCGCACCAGGCCAAGCTGATAACGACCGATTTTTTGGTGAACCACGCCTGCATTCATACGGGAAATACCTCGCGAGCAGCGGCAAGCACCTTTTGGCTGCTCAAGTCATTCATACAGGCTTCCGTTCCAGTCGGACAGAATTTCCCACCATGTCGGCGACATGGCTTGCAGGATAATCCTTCCATCTCCACCACTCGAGCTGGAGATCGCCAAGGACCGAACCCGAAGGTTGGCGAGGTCGCACAAAAAATCGCCACGGTGGGCCGCTTGAATGCCGAAGCAACGTGAAGAATTAAACTATCATTACAGATCACCAAGCCCGCGTGCTCCACCAAGGCAAGCTGCTCCGCAAGACTAGTCGCTCCGGCAAGGTTGATCGCGGAAATCCCTTCGCACACCTTGTCAGCCACAGACTCTTCCTCGGGAGCGCCCGAAACCACCACCCGTTGCCCCATTTTCAGATAGTGCACAGCGACCTCTCGGTATCGCTGCCATGACCACATCTTCGTATACCAGGTACTTCCGGGAGAGAGGAGCACATATCCTGGCTGGGCTGCCACCTGACGCACGGGTTCGCTGAGAGCATCCAGGGGCGGAGCGAATAGTCGCATCTCCTGCTCAATCTTTTCGCTCTGCGCAAAGTCAGCGAGTATCGACAAATTGCGCTGCACATCATGATCCGATTTACTGCGCGGCAGACGTCGCGTATAGAGCGAACTGAACCTGGCCTCCTTAAAGCCCACGCGCTCGGGGATGCCGGCCCAGGCAAGCAACACCGAGGTGCGGGCCGAACGATGCAATGAATATGCCTTGGAGAAGCCAAAACGTCGCAGAGCACGGGCCTTGCGCCAGAGCCCAAGCACTCCCGACTCGGTGCGGCGCTTATCGAATGTAATTACCCCCTTCAATAGCGGATCACGCTCGACGAGCTGACGCCCGGCAGGAGTCGTAAGCATCCAAAGCTCGGCATCGGGATAGAGCATTTTAAGTCCGGCTATGACCGGCGTCGAGAGCACCGTATCGCCCAAGAAACTAGTTTGTACGAGCAGGACTCTCATCCTCGAAGCTGCTCAGCCATCCAGTCAATTTCCATAGCAATTCCCTGCTCAAGCGATACTTTCGGCTGGTATCCGAGCTCCGCTCGTGCCCGGCTGGTATCGGCACTGGTATGGCGAGCATCCCCCACTTGTCGCTCGCAGCGCTTAACCTTCAGATTCCCGACACGGGAACGAATGATATCCAAGACCACATTAACCGTTGCTTGAGTCCCGCCGCCAATATTGAAGACGCGGCCAGGCTTGCCATGCAGCGCGGCAAGCAAATTAGCTTCTACGATATCGCTGATAAAAGTGAAGTCTCGGGACTGCTCGCCATCACCATAGAGACTCAATTCCTCCCCACCCAGAGCAGCCTTGGAAAATCGATTGAACGCCATATCTGGGCGCTGCCGCGGACCATAGACGGTAAAATACCTCAGTGAAACGGTCGGCACGCCGAATTCAGTGGCATACAGACTCATTAAATGCTCGGCAGCGAGCTTGGTGACGCCGTACGGACTTACCGGCTGAGGCATGACGGTTTCGGGCGTCGGAAAACTTTCGGCGTTGCCATAAACCGATGAGCTTGATGCGTAGACAATCTTTTGGATATGACTTCGCCCCTTGGCTGCCTCCAGCAACTTCTGAGTCGCCAAAATATTATTATCGCAGTAACTGGAGAAATAGCTCCCCCAGCTCGCGCGCACGCCGGCTTGCGCCGCTTGATGAAACACTACATCGACGCCCTCAAGGAGAGAGGCCATGTCGGTGGTCAGGAGATTGTCCTCACGAAACGAGAATCGAGCGGATTTTCTCGCGCCCGCAAGATTCGATTCCTTTACCCCACGGGGATAATAGTCTACGAAGCAATCGATGCCGCGGACCGAATGCCCGTCAGCAAGTAATCGATCACAAAGCGACGAGCCAACAAAGCCTGCGACCCCGGTAACCAAACACAACATAGATTTCCTTCGCTTCCGGCGCGCCCTGATTTCCCGTTCGTAATCGCCGGGTGAGCACCGATCAATAGCAATGCAGATTCACTGCCTTAGCCGATGGTGGCAGGAGCAGCCTACTCATGGCTACAGAGCCGTTCGAGTGTATATCATATCGCAATCATTAAGAAAACATCCGCTACCGGCTCCGGTAAGACAGGGATAAACTTCCCCTCTGCCAATGCCGACAGAGGATCTGTACCGTAAGTACTCAAAATTGCCGAGGATACGGGCTCAGGAAGCGCTACATCGAGCAAACGAGAATGCTTAAGATTCCACGCATAGCGGTGTTCAAACCCACCGAGGAAGAGGCGCCTTCGATCGCAGCCGTCTTTCAGCGTCACGAGTACAGCATTCGAAACGTGGCAAATGTGCAGGAGATAAACCAACTCATCGTCGAGGAGGATGCGCCATTCGACTGCGTCGTGATTCCTCCGCGTATTGAAGGCGGCGCAGGCGGAGTCAATCTTTGTCTGCAACTCAAGACCAATGAAGCACTGGCCGCAATTCCTGTCCTTGCCCTGGTGACGACAAAGGATCGTGCTGCACTGCAGTCTCTGTATGGTGCCGGCGTTGATGTGGCGATGATCGCTCCCTTTGACCCTGATCAAGTATTTCTACAAATAGGCTCATTGAGCCGCAATAAACGCGCCTATGACGAGTTGGTGCAGCACCATTACGAAGATAGCGGCATGCGCCACTCATCAATCAGCGCCTTTAACTCAATCCGCGAAGGTCTTATCATATTCGATCGCGACAGTACCGTGAGCTTCATCAATAGCCCGGGCGCGACCCTGCTGGGCGTCAAGAAATCGCATTCGATGGACAACATCGAAGCCTCGGTAAAGCAGTTTCTTCCGCTGCTCACAAAACACGAAGAGCTGATGCTGCAAGCGATCCAGGAAACGTCTGCGACGCACGACATCTCCAGCTTTTCGATGTTGATCAATCGCCTGGATAACCGCAGCTTCAAAGCAGAAGCACGGGTTGCCACTCTACTGGGGAAGCACGGCCAGTCCGTCGGATACTCGCTCGCCTTCTCCGACCTTAGTGGCGTACTGCAGCTATCTCAGCTCCTGCGGCAAGCTCAGAGGATCCGCACCCTCTCGCTTCTTACCTCTGCTGGCTGCCTGCGTCTGCTAGGTTCCAACGCCGGATCCCTGCAGGCTCCGCTGCAGATGGTGCAGCATATGATGGATGAGGATGCAGTCGGCGCCTCGCTTGGAGCTATGGTCACTTTTCTGCTTGAGATTTTGGATCAGGTAATTCCGGCGGGAGTAGAAGTTAAGGTAAAGGTCAAGCATGACTACCTTGTCTCGGTTCGCCCCTGTGACTTGTTCCAGATTCTTGGTCACCTAACCTTGTTGGCAGCCGAGAATGTTACCCTGGGCGGTGAAATCGTATTGGACTCGGAAGTAAATCGCAGCGCCCAATACATCGAATTCATCGTTACCTCATATGCCGCGACCCGCATGCGATATTTGCATGACGACTTGGTGTCCCTGATAATCGAAGGCAGCCTTTCAAACGCGACCGGCGCCGATGGCGAGAACAGCAATAAAGGCCTCGCTGCGGCGCAAAGTCTTGCCGCGCGCTATGGGAGCAAAGTTGAGTTTAAGCGTATTTCTGATATCGAGATGCGCGCTAGTGTCTATCTGCCCCTCGCGGGATAACCGGAAGCAACTCCCGCTGAATCAGGGCCTCGCTGCTAGGCAAATACCCACCAGAGAACGAGCCCCAGGAGGGCCAGGAGAAGCACGAAGCCGATAATGAGGATGACTTTATCCTCCACCGCCTCGAGCGAGACCCCCTGCCTGCCCTCCTCAACGTATCGAGTCGAGGGATGACGATCATAACCCAATCCCCTAAGGCGACTGTCGTTGGGATCGATCGCAATCGTCTCCTCAGCATTGGGGTCCGCATAATCCTGCTGGCCAAAATTCAATCGCGGCTGAGTCTTTGCTCCTGTGAGCATGCCGTCGCTTGGGGCAGCACCTTCAGTGTTAGCCCACCCGCGGACGCCCGAAAGACGAGTGGTCTGCTCCACCGGCCCCACTGAGGCGCCAGCTGACGGTCGCTCTCCGGCGAACAGCGGGGGCTGCTGCGCAGCTCCTGCTCGCTGTCCAGTGGGGTCGCTGTACAAAATCGAGTACTGCCCCACCTGAATGTCGTCGCCGTCCTTAAGCGGGACCACGTCATTCATCTCATTCTCGTTAATGTAAACCTTTTGATCCTTTGCAAGCCCAAACGCGCAAATACCCTCCCCTCGCCGCTCAACTACCAACGTCGGAAGCTCCGCGAGGTCTCCATCTAAGGGCAAATCGCTGCGCGATCCGCCAACGACCAATGCCCTGCCATACTCTGGAATGGGATACTCGTCTTGAAAATTTCCACCTGAAAAGACGATGAGCGCGCGCCCTCCGACATTGGAAGTACTACCGGGGGCGGCAAATCCCGGTCCGCGCTCCTCGACCAGATTCAGCGCCGAATCGGCAAGCTGCAAGACATCGCCCGATCTGACAATCTTCCACTGACCGGCCTTGAGCGGCTTGCCATTGAGCCAAGAACCGTTCGTCGATCCCAGATCGCGAAAGACCCAGCAATTCCGCCCTCGTACGAACAACCCGTGCTGACGAGATATCGCAGTATTATCGACGGTGATGCCGGTGGCAGTACCTGGCTCTCTGCCAATGAAGGCTTCACCGGACTCAATCTTTCCGATCGGCACCGCGCCGTCGGGCTTGGTAAGATCTATGCGCAGGAATTTAGCCATCGAATCATCGAAAAAATGAGCCGCTCGATCGACGTTTTAGTTCCATAGCGAGAGAGGTACTGCTAATTCGTCGGCGCCCTTGCGTTACTAAAATCCCATACAAACTGACTGCGAGCAAGGGTGCACAGTGGGCGTACAGAAGTGTTTTATTCAGCTTCAGCTAGCTACCTTTCCGCTGAAGGCGCGCGAGAATAATCGCTACAGCCTCGAAGAGGCTGGGAGGAATATGCGCATCGAGCTCAAGACGAGCAAGTGCCGTGCAGAGGCCCCGCTGCTCGACAATGGGCACGCCAAAGCGACGAGCAAGGCGCACAATTTCATCAGCCCCCATCAGGGATCCCTTGATAGCCACATGCGGGGATTGCCCGCCGTCCGGAGAATATGCCAATCCCACGGCCGACTTGAAGACGTTTGCTGAATTCCGATCCGGCGCGCATCGGCCGGGAATTGTCCCGCCGGACATTGTCTGTCGAAGGCTCCTCATAGCGTCTCTCGATTCCGGGATGGGTCTCGCACCGGCGCAAGCTCCTTGCGCGCGTCGCTTCCTCTTCCCTCGACCTGAACACTGCGGACCAATCCGGAACCAGCCTGCTTCCCATGAACGAGGCGCTTGATGGCAGCCTGCACGGACCATAGACTCACCGGCTCGCCAACGATTGCCACCTCCTGAAGGTCGGAAAATGCTGCCGCGGCATCCTGCGGCTTCGTTGTAATGACAAGAACTCGAACATCAGGAAATTTTGCACGGACCTCATGCACGAGGGGCGCAGAAGACTCAGCCCCAAACTGATCTTCGAGTACCAGCATGGTCCAAGAGTCTCTAGCAGCTTGCTGGAAGAAGCTCTCACTACTGGAACAGGGGACCACTCGAATCCCAAAGGACTCGAGCGTCGAGATCAGCGCAAAATTTCTTTGCAGCGCATCACCGAATACGAAGGCCTGCCGGGCGAGAATTCCGCCGGCGGCAGTCGCTGCAGGTACTTCCGCATCTTTGGTCGCAGACGCTTGATAGGCTGGCAAGTAAATACTGAAGTTCGTACCCTCGCCCAGCGTGCTGCTCACGGTGATGGAGCCCTCATGCCCTTTGATAATCGAGTACGCCGAAGAGAGCCCCAGACCCGAACCCTCGAAACCCAGGCCGGTTCTTACATCGACATTTTTTGTAGTGAAGAACGGCTCGAAGCACCGAGACTGCCGCTCCGCATCCATGCCCGCCCCGTTGTCCGATACGTCGATTCGTAAATAGCTTCCGGGAGCGAGCTCGGGATCGACTTCGCCCGAGGCTAGCCTGACGGCCCTCGCCGTAAGCTTGACCAAGCCGTCTCGCCGATCGCCAATCGCTTCCTTCGCATTCATCAGAAGGTTCGTGATGACCTGTTGCATCTTCGAGTAATCTGCGTGCACTTCGGGCAACCCATCATCTATTCTGACATCAAGCACAATCGAGGAACCTAGTATGGAGCGGTAAAGCTCCCCAGACTCGGCAAATAGTTCCTGCGGTGATATCACCGTTCGAGACTCGGCACCCGGCAGGGCGAAGCTCAGAAGCTGTTTAATAAGCCCCGCGCCCTTGCCGGCCGCCTCGATGATCATGCGCGCAGAACCAACCAATGGAGAGTCCTTGCCGAGCTGCATCTCGATGAGCGACGCTTGTCCCATGACCGCCTGCAGCATGTTATTGAAATTGTGCGCGACGCCGGAGGCCAACAATCCTGCCATTCTCATTTTCTCGGCGTCAGCCAGCTTGGATTCGAACCGGCGGGCGAGAATCACCGTCGCAATTTCAGCGCCCATGCTTGAAAGCAGGGACAGCTTGCGCTGAATCATGAATCCCGATGGTAGCGTCGGCTCCACCAGCAATATACCGACGGTCTGTCCGAGCGAGACAAGCGGCACGATAACGAACATACCAAGGTTCAGACGCTGAGTGAGCCGCTGTAAACGCTCGCATTCCTGCTGCTGCGCAGGTCGTACGATCACCGGCTGCTTGCGCGACAATGCTTGGCTGAGAAAATCGTTTTGTTCTCCGATCTCAATTTGCAGGTCGATGAGCGGGCGGCGCACTCCCGGACCCGTGCCAGCCTGTCCAAGTAACAAAGTACCCTGCTCGTTCAAAACTCCTAGCCACATGCGCTTGCAAGAGAGCTCACTCTGAATGATTGGAAACGCGTGCTCCGCTATCTCCCGCGGCGTCATCTGTTTTGACAGCTCGTGACTGAGTCGGTACAGCACTCCCAGTGCGCTAACCTGACGCTTTTCCGCCAGGTAAGACTCCGCCTGCCGCACGGCTAGACAAATCTGGCTCGCCGCAGCCGAGACTAAATCAAAATCCGCCTCGGAATAGCGGTTGGCCTTTCTGCAAAAGAGCACGATCGCGCCCTGCACCTCGTCCTTGAGCATGAGCGGCATTATGATCGTGGATTTCAATCCTTCTCGTCGGGCAATGTCTACCGCGGCACGGGGATCGCGCTGGATATTGTTGCTGAGCAGCCCCTCCTTTCGATCTACCGCCAATCGCACCAGCGTCGGTCCGCCCAGCAACCTGGAGAAGTCCTCGACATAATGAGGGGACAGGCCTTCGGAGGACACGAGCTCCAGGGCTTTTTGTTCCGGATCATAGAAGCATGTAAACCCGCAGTCCGAACTCGTCGCGGTGATCAGCGCGCGCAACCCCCGCAGCGTTACCAAAGCTGGGTCCAAATTGACCTGCAAAGCGCGCGCTACTTCATAGAGGGCCTCTACGCGCTTACTTTGACCCAAAAGCTCCTCTCGAGCTTCACGGCGATCGGTGATATCGAGCCCAAAGCCCTCCCAACCGAGGAATTCGCCTCCGGCATTAAAGAGCGGTACCGAGCGCAGCAACAGCCATCGTACCTGCTGGCTTTGCTGATTGAGCACGCGAATCTCTTCGTTTAGTTCTTCCGGCCGATCGCGCATGCGGCGGACTTTTCGATTGAGCGCCCGAAAGTCAGGTGAGTGCACGAACCGGCTCCACACCGTTCTGTCGTTGAGAAGCGTCTCCGCGCTGACGCCCAGAACGCTCATCGTGTCACCGCGCACGTCCACAAGCTCAAACTCGGGATTGGTTCGCACCATGATTAGATTACCGTACGCGATGATGCGCTCATAGCGAGCCTTGAGATCGTCGATTTCCGCAACTAATTGAGGATTCGGAGATTCGGCAGCAGGGAGTTCGGGAGCAATTCTCCCCTCGAGGGCAAGACCCGCTACGTCGGCGCACTGCTGAAGAAGGGCGCTATCCTCGCGCGTCCAAGTGCGGTGCTCGAGCTGATACCAGCATTCGATCCAGCCGCTCAGCCTGCCGCTTCGATAGAGCGCTACGGCGGCGTAGGACCGGGCGCCGATACGATCGATATAGCGGGCTAGCTCGGGATCCAAGCGTGCGCGGCGCGGATCACTGACAAAAACTGGGAACGGCACGGCTAGCGCTCCGAGCCTGGCCTGATCGCCATCAACTCGCAATGAATGCTGCGCGGTCACATTCGGCGGAATTCCGTGCCAGGCCTCAATGCGATCAGAGGACATCGACAAAACGACATGTATGATGGCTTTACCAAATGAATCGGAAAGCTGCTCAGCCAGCGTATCGGCGAGTTGCTGCGGAGCTTCGACAGCAGATAAGGATCTGCGCAAGTCATCGATGACGTCCTTGCAGTTTCGGGCTGCCATTTCGCTACTCTCGTTGCTCAGCTCTTTCCACGATTATTACCTTCGACTCTCGTGCACGTTTTACAATCTCAGCATAGGACATCGATCGAAAAAGCGCCTGCCGCTGTGCCCTGATCTGGGGGTCGCCTTCGTCATCGCGATGTTCCTGGCGTATCTCGGTCGTGGACATGCTTAACTCGCGGAAATACTCATGGCGCCGAGCCGTGTAATCAATAACCGCACAGATACTCGCGACGCTGGCGGTGACCATCAGCAAGCTCGCGAGACTTCTGGCGATATACCAAAGCCGCCATTCACTCTCGATGTTCCATACCGAGACACCGAGGCGTACTATGTCAGGGGAAAACCAGAACAAAACGAGCGAGAACAACCATAGGCGCAGCGCAAGTTGCCAAGAACCCTTCAGCCCCTGGGCAATCCTCTTTAGACCGTTCCCCACATGGAGGCGAGAGATTCGCGGCGCGATCAATGTCACGTTGAAACGAATTCCAACTTGCAGGGATTCTGCGATTATCGAAACAAGTGATCCAAAGATCAAACTGAAGACAACTATTGCAAACAACTGCTGCCCCAGCCCGACGGCACATACAGCCGGCTCGCGGTAACCATCTGACCAGCAATATTGTAACAACATTCTATTCTTTACCCAAGTTGACCGGCTAGTCAGATGGGCTGAGCATATGAGGCTAACCAGGCAAAATAATTGAGTTATTAATGGTGATTTGAGCCTCTGCCCATCGCGCCTGGCTTTCTCCAGACGTTTGGGCGTGGCGGGGTGGCCCTTGAACTCAGCCATCCTAGCTCCTAGGGTTGTAACAGCTGCTGAGGATTAGCTGTCGCAAGTCCAAGCGCAGCTTCTGACAGAGTGCTCCCGGCCAGTGCTCGAAGGATGAGAAAGCCGAGGCCAAGTTTGAGCGCAAAGCTCTCCGTGGACAGAGAAATCCCCGGGAGCAGCTTTGCCGCTACAGCAAAGACACATTCGATCGCGAGAAACAGTAGAGCAAGGGGAACACCACTGCGAAGCACCTCGCTACAGTATACTGCAAGAAACACGGCCAATTTCTCCCCAACGAATTGTATGGATTCGGAGAAAGGGTTGAGCAGTGGAAACGCGACCAGACTCTCATGCAGTCGAAGCACGAAGCTGGGGAGCACACCAGCACCGAGCAGAGTCGCGCGCGCAACCGAGGCGGCTGATAGAGATACCATCGAAGGGGCGCCCTGAGCAGGATCCAAAATCGCCCCCATGGTCTGCCCCCGTGCACTGTCAAAGAGCTCCCCTACCCACTCGGCAGCCTGTACTGCCAACACCAGCGGCAGTCCCAGTATCATTCCCAAGACGAGATTCTCAAATAGCACGAAGACGGTCACGGACAACGAGAAGTTATCAACCGTAGGCACAAGACAGAAAGCGCACAGAGCTGCCAGATAGAGCTTCAGCCCGAGCGAGAGCAGATCGCCGCCCAGGGGCAGCACGGCCATGGCCGCGATCGAACGCAGAAAACACGCAGCAATACTTTCCATACATGCTAGCCCCGCCCCAAAGCGATGACGAGATCCATGTTGGCAAGAAAGAATTCCTGCACTGCATTGGCACCGAGGCTTCCGCCGAAATAGGCCAACGCGCTAAAAGCGAGAATCTTTGCCGTGAAGACAATCGACTGCTCCTGAATTTGAGTAGCTGCCTGTAATACAGCGACTAGCAGGCCAAGACCAGAGCTAAGCGCCAAAGGCACCGTTGAGAGTATAAGAACGAGAAGGCAGGCTTGCTGGATCGTCAACTGAAACATATGCCCTCACTGATAGGAGAAAATCAGGCTGCGGCTCAGAATCATCCATCCATCACAAGCTACAAAGAGTAGTAATTTGAGCGGCAATGAAATCAATGTGGGACTCAGCATGAACATCCCCAGTCCGGCCAGGATGTTGGCCACGGCTATGTCGATAACAAGAAAGGGCAGCAGAAGCACGAATCCCATCGAGAACGCCTGCCGCAGCTCGGTGAGCACGAAGGCAAGCAGAGCAGCACGCCAACACGTCCCATCATCCGGAGTCGCAACTGCCGTTGCCCCCGCCGTAGCGATATCCTCTCGGCGCTCTAGCTCGGACACCGCAAGCAGTTCCCGCTTGCCTGCATGCGCCAGCATAAACGTCCGCCAGGGCTCGACAAGCGGCCTCAGCTGCGCCAACCTTCGAACCGACGGATCGGCAGCAAACGATCCAAATGGTATCGCCTCAGCCGCTCCAATACTTGCTTCCAGGGTTGGCCCCATGATGTACAAACTCAGCGCCATCGCCATGGAGGATATAATCATCGCTCCCGGAACTCCTTGAGTGCCGAACCCCCCTCGCAACAGTCCCAGCACGACGCTGATTTTTATATAGGAAGTACCTGCGCAGACCAGGAGTGGAATCAATGCCAATCCGAAACTCACGACAATGAGCCACGTAGGATTGAGCCCAGTCATGATAATCTCCTGTCGGCATTTCCTATTCTGAGTCGTTCAATCCGGTATCCGGCACGCTCTAGCTCTGCTCGCAGCTCCGCTTGATCTTGCCAGAGCCTGCGTTGGTCTCCATATCCCTGCGACATAATCTGAACATCCAGGGATCGCTCACCTCGACGAACGATTCGCACCGCAATTTCACTTTGTCGTTCGTCCCCAACGGTAAAACTAATCTTCGATTGTTCAGCATTATCGACAGTTGAAACCTCATATACATGACTGGGACCCGGCTTTGTCACCGAGGCGGCTGTGGTACCGATCTTTGGACTTTCATTTGTGGAGGCCGGGGAGACCGCGCCGACCAGTCTCGCAGTGATTGGCAGCTCGACCGTAGAATAGTGCCGTGAGATACCGGCACTGAGGCAGTCCGCATCCTCGGCCGCTCGGCGAATTCGTTCTCGGTTCTTAACGAGACTCTCAGCGCAGCGTTCAAGGCAATCAAGCGCGTGACGTCGCGCCCGCACGATCTGTTCCTGCTGAATCTTACCGGCATTAGCTATGACCAAGGCCCTCCGGGATTCTAAGATCTGCGATCGCTGATCTTGCAGAGCTCGCAATCCTAAGGCAAAGTTACCGGCGAGCTCTCGGGCACTCGAGCCAAGTTCAAGCTTTGCGGCAATGCGTTGCTTGATTTGCTCAAAATTTCTGCCGGACGTGCGTACCGCTTCCATGGCAGTTCTGACTCTTCCATCACACTCTCGCAGCGCACCCGCATCCCTTTCGAGCTTTGTTTGAGTTTCAATACCCTTGAGTTCTATGCGGCGCTGAGCGGAGAGCACGTTTACTTCCATCGCAGCCTACCCTTGATTGCTTTGAAATTTACGCACGGTCGTGGCCATCGACTCTGCAACCTTCGATACGAGCTCCACGCCGAGACCAAACTCGGAAGCCTTGACCTGATAGAGAATGAGGTCCCCAGGCGATACCGACTTTGCTGTAAGGACTTTCCGCCGCAGCGCGGCCAGATCGGCATAGGAGCGCAGCCCGACCATGGACTCTAAACCTGAAAGCTTCTCAGCCAGAACATCAGCAAACGACAGTGCCTGAGCTTTCTCCGGGGCAGCCAACTGCGCTGGAAGCGGCTGAGGAATGTTCGTAAGAATGGGGGCTCGCATTGCCAACATAGCTGCATCTCCTGAGGGATGCGCATTATTCGGCATTGGGCGAGAAAAGTTGCCTACTCGATGGACTATTTTTTTGGCTTGTCGCGCTCAGAAAGCAATGTGCCCATAAGAGCAATAGCAGAGGAGTTAAAATCACGCTGCTGGCGGACTAAGTCCTTGAGGAAGACCTGAACCAAAGGAAACAGGAGCCGCTTCACCCCAACAATAACCGGACCGATCAAGGGACGATGGGATGTAATCTTGGCGGGACGGAGCTCGATATCCCAAGCCTGGCAGAGCCTGCGTAGGATGTTCAGCTCGGACTCGCTAACTCGCAATTCGCCCTGAATCGGAGCACAGGAAGCGCTCTTCACGTAATCAATCTCATCCTGCCGAAACTGCCGTTTCGCAAGGCGATCTTGAATGCGAGCATGGGTATCAGCGGCCAACAAAGGGGCCGCCTCTCCGCACACGCTAATCCAAGATTCCGAAGTCGACTGATTCATGCCTCGACCCTAGCAAAATGTTGAAAAAAACGCTATCCGAGGCGTCTAATGTAGTGGCTCACTTTCCAAGCTTATGACGCTGCATTTCGAGCCAGCGCAGGCGGAAGAAGCTATCGCGCGGAGTGATATAACCGCTCTCGAGGCCCGCTATCGCTGAAATAAGAATCGCCATCGAGTCACGAAGTCTGGGTCCAGGTCTGTAGAAATGCGCCTTCCCGTCGGTAAAGATGACTTCGCCGCGCTTTACGGCAGGAATATCTTCCCAGTGGGGCAACTTCTCCAAGCGCAAAAACGACTTCGAGACTGACTGCACATCCTGACCTTCGAGGGCGACTACGATTACGTCCGGACGGTATTTTACAATATCTTCCCAAGAAACGACTATTGCATCCTCACCTCCGGTCCTCGACTGAGACTGAGCGGAACACAGCTGCACCATGTCGGGAATCCAACGGCCAGCGAGCACGAAGGGCTCGATACGTGAAATGAAGCTCACTCGCTTGTTCTTCATGCGATCGTAGAAATTGTCACCCCAATCCATCAGTTGAGACTTTAGGCGCTGACTCAAATCTCGCCCGGCAGCGGGAGCCTTAAGCGCCTTGCCAAGCTCCTCGAACATGGCGAATACAGAGTCCAGCGAGTGTGGATTGAAGGAAAACAACTTTGCCTCGGGACCGGCCTTTTCAGCGAATAGTGTCCGGGCTCGATTATAGTTTGTCGCCTCACCTATTTCGTCATCGATCGACGTCAGGACAACGTCCGGCTTCAAGGAAAGCAGGGCAGGGACGTCTACCAGATCGGGCCCAAGAGAGCTCCTCAGCGTACCGTCAGCACCGCCGCGCGCCGAT
>JAYRHW010000131.1:0-13256 GCA_041907145.1 Bdellovibrionota bacterium | reverse complement strand
TTGAGCCCCTTGCCGTTTGTCTTGCGCGTTCCCTTAAGGCGGGCATTGCGGTGGTCCAGGGCCGCGCCGACCAAAGCTTTGAAGAGAGGGTGAGCCTTCCGCGGGGTTGATTTGAATTCCGGATGAAACTGCACTCCGATAAACCAAGGATGATTGCTCAATTCGATTATCTCGACGAGGTGATTGTCGGGCGAGACCCCAGACAGCACGAGGCCGGCCTTGGTTAAGGTCTCACGGTACTTATTGTTGAACTCAAAGCGATGGCGATGACGTTCGGAAATCTCCTTCTCGCCATATACCTTTGCGGTAAGGCTGCCCTTGAGCAGGTTGCAGGGGTAGGCCCCTAACCGCATGGATCCACCCATGCGGTTAACCTGCTTCTGGCTTTCCATGAGATCGATAACGGCATGTTCGGCCTTCGCATCAAATTCCGAACTGGTAGCGCCAGCGATGCCGGCCACGTTCCGAGCATATTCAATGGCAGCCATTTGCAGACCAAGGCAAATACCGAAGAACGGAATCTTGCTTTCACGCGCGTAGCGAGCCGCTTCAATTTTCCCCTCGCTTCCACGCGCACCAAATCCGCCAGGGATAAGAATGGCGTCGATGCCTTTGCCGTTCGTTGCCCTTTCAATGGCGGCCTCCACGCCTTCCTTCTCTATCTGCTCGCTGTCGACGAATGCGATATCGACGTTGCAATCATTAGCAAAGCCGCTATGGTGCAGCGCTTCGCTCAGACTCTTGTAGCTTTCAGTCAAGTCGACGTACTTGCCGACCATGGCGATTGTGACATTACCTTGGGACGGAGCCTGAATCGTGCTGAGAATTTTTTCCCAAGGCTTGAGGTTCGGAGCCCCGGTCCAGATATTGAGCTGTTCGACGATGCGCTGATCGAGCCCCTCGCGGTGGAGGATCAAAGGAAGTTCGTAAATCGACCCCACGTCGTAGGAGTTGACCACGCAGTCTTCTTTGACGTTGCAGAACAGGCTGATTTTGTTTTTGAGCTTTTGGTCGAGCGGCTGCTCGGACCGGCAAATAATGATGCCGGGGATAATTCCAAACCCAGTCAGCTCCTTGACGGAGTGCTGAGTCGGCTTGGTTTTCATCTCGTTGGCGGCGCGAATGTAGGGAACCAAGGTGACATGGACGTAGAGCACGTTTTCCGGGCCTAAGTCAGCGCGCATTTGACGGATAGCTTCGAGGAACGGCAAGCTCTCGATATCGCCGACGGTACCGCCGATTTCCACGATGCAAATATCAAATCCACGTGACGCAAGGAAAATGCGGCGCTTAATCTCGTCGGTAATATGGGGAATAACCTGGACCGTGCCCCCGAGGTAGTCCCCGCGGCGCTCATTTCCAATGACGGTCTCGTATACTTGCCCAGTGGTAAAGTTATTGACCTTTGCCATCTTGGTTTCGAGAAAGCGCTCATAATGGCCGAGATCGAGATCGGTTTCGGCTCCGTCATCGGTGACGAACACTTCGCCGTGCTGAAAAGGGCTCATGGTGCCCGGATCGACGTTGATATAGGGGTCGAGCTTTAGAGCGGTGACCTTGAGGCCTCGGGCTTCGAGCAATGCCCCAATGCAGGCGCAGGAGAGACCCTTGCCGATTGAGGAAACTACACCGCCCGTGACAAATATAAATTTTGTTGATCGAGGCCCCATAGGCTCCGTCTAGGAATTACAGATAGTTACAGAAAATAGTTAGGGTCAGAGTGGTCAGCTAATGCTAACCGATTTCGAAGAGTAATGCATTAGTTTCGCGCGGCCTAGCTGCCCCTGGACCGGAAAATTCTTTGTCTTCGGCTACCTGATTGCAATGACTTGAATAGATGGGCCCTAAAGAGCATGAACCAGTTAGCTACGACTAGGGCAATTACGGGCAATGCCCACTGGGTAAGCGAATTGGAATACAGGGCCACAATGCTGGCGCCCTGCACTATGACGAAGGGAGGCAGGAGAGGGTCAGACTGGGCAAGCACGAGGAGCACCGAATAGGCGTTGTAAAACAGCCAAGGAGAAATGACGAGTAGCAAAGGAAGGTACCACTCAATCCAGTTATCTCGCGTGAATTTGGCAGCCTCCGCAAGCGCGAATGTGCTCTCGATCCGGTTCAGGTGAATTACTTCCGGTATTGCGTTAAAAACGAGCACGATACCCAGCTGAACGCAGAGTAAGAATGAGGAAGCATCCAATCCAGCGGTAAGCTGGCCCAGGAGGAATTGAGCTATAAAGAGTACAAACGCAACGCTTATAATATTGAAGAAGAGGCCATAATCGAACTGTACCAGCGCCTCCAAACGCAGGCGCTCACGATCGATGCTCTGAGAGATCCAAGAATAGTAGAGTGTCAGGAGGGCAATCTGTATCATCCCGGCGATCATCCCCGCGGCGAATCCTAAGCCGCCCCCGAGATCCTGAAGGATCCGCAAACTCAGTGAGTAGACAATGTATAGAGCAATCGAGCCAACCAGAATCGGCCAATTTCGAGCGAGATCGCGCGAGGCCTGCACAGCGGAGTCTCGGTACATTTCGAGAGTAGCGAGCCCAAATTGCCTAACGGATGTCATCAGAACTCCTATCCAGCTGAGGGCTGGCGATGCCTCATACGGCCACGTCCTCCGCGCCGGCGCCGCCGTCCCCCGGAGCGGGGCTCCCGTTGCTGGAAGAATCGCTCGCCGTCGTCTGAGTGTTCGCGGGACTGCGGGCCGGATTCGAGTTCTTGCAACAGTTCCAGCTCGGGGCCACGGCCATACAGCAGCTCGATCATTTTTCGTAAATCCTCGCTCAGATCCTTTCGAGCAGCATCGCGAATCTCATTTCGGCTGTCGCCGCGGGTAAGGAGCATATGCCATGCCACCAGTAACGCTTCGATTTTTTCTCGCTCCTTTCGAGGAACAGCAAGCCCCTTGAAACTTTGAGCGAGATGCTCACGCACGTCTTCGGCATCCTTGAATTGCTCCGCCAGGCCATCGAGCACCGGTGAACGGGAGAAAATCGAGATTAATGCCAAGACGAGGGTAGAGGAGCGCTGAGCCCCATCGGCAACGGCATCGTCCGAGAGGGATAATGCCTTTGCGAAGTCGGACTCTTCATCAAGTAAAGCAGCGTTGTTAGCGGCGAGTTCAGGAATTAAGAAGGGAAGCAGGGCATTTTCCGCCAAGAGACGCAGAGTCTTAAGAAGAAAGCTGGAAGCAAAGTCCTTCTTCAGCTCCTCGAAAACGCGCATAGGAGCGCTGCTCTTTATCAACTCCGCGTTGCGCTTGAGTGATTCCTGGCATTTTCCCTCGATGGAAAATCCGCTCTTGGCGGCATGCCGGCAAACACGCATGAGTCGCACCGGATCCTCGGCAAAGCGCACATCCGGGTCGCCGATAATGCGCACAATGCGTGCCCGAATATCCCGCATACCGCCGACGTAATCGATGATCGAAAATGAGCCCGCATCGTAGAACAGGGCGTTTATGGTGATGTCTCTACGCATGGCATCGGTTACCTCGGTGCCGTAGGTATTGTCTCTGGTAATCAGTTGAGCATTTTGTGCTTCGCTCGAGCCCTCTCCCTCTTCCGCCTCCGGCACTTCCGTCGCATCCCGGAAGGTAGATACTTCGATAATCTTATTGCCCCGGAAGAAGACATGGATCAGCTTGAAGCGCCGACCGATGATGCGGCTATTACGAAAAAGTTCTTTGACTTTGCGGGGGGTGGCATCCGTGGCGATATCGAAATCCTTCGGAGTGCGGTTGAGCAAAAGATCTCGCACGCCGCCGCCGACGAGATAGGCTTTGTGACCGTGTCGCATGAGGCGATACATGATCTTCAGAGCGTCGGGATCAATGCTGCGCCGAGAGATCGGATGTTCGTCGCGAGAGTAAACTTCGGGGCGCTGGGCTGGGCGCTTCAGAGGTTCAGGTCTGGATTCGGAATCTTTGGAGGTCACAACGCGCTTAAAAGTAGGCCTTTAACGAACCCGAACATACGCTAAAATTCGGAGTCCTTTCAAGCGGATGCGCTTAATTAGCAGGCTTACTAATCATCTCATGAGGTTATCCCCATGTTTAGGCGCCTCGTCCGGCAATTACGGAGCTGGGGGAAGCACTGTCAAAATGCCCGCTACGGATAATTCGTACCAAAATACTAAATTCGCTTACTTAAGTAAAAATCTGGCCTGTCCGATTCTTCTCAGTATCACGGTTTGACCCTTCAGCCAGAGCAGTTAGGGAAGGCGCAACAAAGGTTAGCTCAGGAGGAATATTATGGGACGGCCAGTTTACACCTACGAACTCTCCGATTCAGATCTTTCCTGGCTCGTTTCAAATTTCCAAGAGAACAACCCTCAATATTTTCTCGTAGAGTCAAGCTGCTTGCCTATTGTTTTCGTGAAAGCAAGTGAAGCAGCTGTCAAAGCCGACAGCTTCCCGGTCCCGGTGACTCCCCTTACCGAGAAAGAAGAACTACCCGAAAATAAATAGTTTCGACTCCCCGCCGTTTCGAGACGAGGGATCTGCCAGCGCGAAGCCCTTTGGCGTCGTGTACTTAGTCTTGGCGAGTGGCTGGATCGAAGGCTTGAGTACAATGCACATGATGCTGCACGTTGGTCATGACGCGAATGCGGAGCTCTCCGTATCGCCTGGATAGTGACCTTCCCGAAAGTCTCTGATGCGCAAATGTCGGTCGGTCTAGGCACTCACTGCCGGGAAGGCAGATACCATTGGATTTCATGGGCATCGTTCCAATCTTTTGAAGGTTTTCGGCGCGGTAGAGCGTAACGGATCGCACGGTCAGTGTATTTGAGTTACCGACGAACCCTTTGAAGCGGCCTGGGAGAACAAGGACTGCTTCAGGTCGATGCGCACCGGTCGGCTTCCAGACGAAGCCATACCGCCCGTCATGGAGCGGGATTGTGTAATCACAGGTATCAAATGGCCCCGCGATTGCCGGAGCAGCGAAGGCAAACAATGAGAATAGTAAAGCTGTAGTTAGCTTGATTAGATTCATAAAGCCTCTCAACGAATGGCATTAGGAACTATAGCGCCAAGACTCGAGTTCTTCAATTTCTTGCTTCTATTTCGCCCGCCCAGCCTTGCTGCAGGGCTAGTTAGAATGGCTGATTTTCTCTTGTATTAGTGACGGGGGCCCTGGATGAGTAGCAAAAGTAGGATAGTTCCAAGAACCGCTAGTGCCGCCAGCGTAATTTTTACCCAGGAATAGGGCCTACTGCCCTGAACCTCTCCTGTTCGAGCATTAACCAGCACCTGGTAGACTTTATTCTGGAAAGTGAATGCACCTACATAGACTGGGAGCAGGATATGCTTAAAGGTGATCGCAGAGTAGGCCGTGTTCAAGCTGCTGATGCGTTGTTCGTCACCGCCGATATCTTGCTGCACCGCCCGGCGAATTCTTTCTTCCATGACGGTCTTGGCTAGTCCAAAGCCTTCCCGGAAATCAATTTGGGCCCGCTGTGCCCGGAAACCGGCCAAGAGTTTCTCCTCGTAGGGCTGCAATGACTTCAAATCCCACGGTTCTAGGGCGTCGAGGTAGTTGCGGGGAATGGAGCTTGATCCGGCGATGAGTACATCATCAAACCAAAGCGACACTCGTCCCTGGGCGAAACTCCAGCGGGTTCGACGCACCTGCCGCGTTCTCGTTTGCCAGCCGCCTTGAGCTGTCCGCTCCTGGTAAGTCTCCGTAACGTAGTAGTGATCGCCACGTTCGCCGGTATAGTGGCTGTCGCTGTAAGAATCATAGGTCCAAAAGGGTAAGTACGTGCCTTGGATTACCTTGGCAATGGCGAATCGTTTCAGTTCATTCGGGGCAAACCAACGCTTGGCAATCCACGTCTTGGTAACGGTCAACGCCTGTTGATCGGTGATTGAAAAGGGCAAAACCGCTTGGGGGGCGAGCACCGGATCGGCCTGATGCGGCTCGGCTACAATTGCCGCTCCGCAAAATGAACAAGTCCCGGCAACGTCGGGCGGAACGAACGTGACGAGTGAGCCGCAACCACTGCAGGCCACCTCGAGCGCAGACTTACCCAGCGGCTTGAATTCCTCGGGGTTAGCGGTCAGGTACTGCTCGAACGAATTCTCGACGATCTCTGCCGCCGAGTCGGGGAGCCTGTCCTTCCATCCGCAGTATGGGCAGCTGATGACTCCTTGCTGCGGTGAAAAAGCCAATGGAGCATGACAGCTGGGGCAGGGGAACTTGCGCTCCGGTGCGGCAGGCGAAACTGGGTCTGGGGGCTGGGAACTCTGGTCGGCCATGCTGCGTTTATCGCACGGCCTGAACCCGAGAGGAACTATTTGCTCATGAGAATGGAGTAGGGTGAAAGTCTCTAAGCAGCTTCTTCGGAATCCCAGTCGTCGGGAAATTCCATGGCACTTTCGGCCTGTCGAGCCTCAGCCGCCTCTAATCTTTCCATCCGCTCGGCCTCCTGCGCCCAATAGATTGGGATCTGATCCTGTTGCCTATCCTTTTTACAAGCTGCCTCAAATTCATCCTGCGCCTTTGCCACAGCTGTATGCTCATCGCTGTAGAGGTCAGCGATCTCTAACATTATTTCAAGATGCGTTCGGGGTTCTGGGATAAGGCCAATACGATGTGCGAAGTCGGCTTCGGCTCTAAATGCTCCAAATTCCTCCTTCCCGGCACCGTGTGCCGCCTCATGTACTATTTTTGCTAGTATAAGCTTGGCCTGCCACCCTGTCATAGAGAGCTTTGCCGGTAGTTTTTCGCTTTCGACGTTCGGCACGCCAACTTCGATTAAGTTGTTGGCTCGATCCATAAGCGCGCCGACCTCGATGCTGGAATCTCTTGCGCCGACACTAAACGCGTCGACATGGCCTTCCAATCGCTGATAGAGATCGTTCAGATCCTGGCTCCGCAGAAAATGCACGGGTGGTAGGGGAATGTCCGTTCCGGGAATCCGGCCCTTTGAAATGGTTTTACAACCTTGATAATTTGCGCCGAACGCACTGAAATCTGCCTCCTTTCCGAAAGAGAAAATTACCTGAGCGTCGTTTGGGATTTCTGTCAGGCGAGGAATGTGGCGTATGTCCGCAAGACTGACTGCGACCGGTTCCCGCACGGGCGAAGCATCCTGCTCCTGGGGCGATTGCCCGTCCGCGAGGTTAGTACTCCTTGAATCGCCCTGATCTGAACCTTGAGATCTATTTCGGGCGGGGTGCAGGACCAACATCTATACACCTTTGCAGAATGAGCCATTACTCAGGGAGTGTTATGAGAGGTTTGGCAGGGCCTGTGCTTTAGCGTAGGCTCACTCCCCATGCTGCGCTCCCATGCCGTTTTTATCGCCATAGCTTCATCGGTCCTATCCAGCTTGGGTTGGATATTTCAAGACCGCGCCGTAGACGCTTTGGGTCCCATGACCGTTGTATCTGCGCAGGGGATCCTCGTGGGAGCTCTCTATCTACTTCGCTGCGGCTCGGTACAGCACCGGCTGACTTGGAGCGAACTTCGCGCTCACCGGCGAGATTTCATCGAACTAACTCTTTTGCGCGGTGTTATAGGCGGAACATTGATCTGCTATGCGCTGCTCCTTAGCGGCAGTATTAAGGTGATGTTCTTTACCAAGCTTGAACCCTACCTAGTGCTGTTCTGGGGATGGCTGTTGGCGAAGCAGACCATCAGCCGCTCCCATGCGGGGCTGCTTGCCGTGCATGTTGCAGGGGCAATATTGCTCAGTACGGGAGGGAATTTCTCCTTGGCGGAGAGTCAGCAGGGAGACCTGCTGCTCGTAATGGCGGTGGCGTTATCCTCGTATACGTACCTGCATGCGGGTAGATTGTCCCGTGAGTTCGGCGCAGCGCAAGTAAACGGTATTACGAGTTTAGCGACTGGCATTATCACTTTGCCCGCCGCCTTGATATTGGCTCCCGATTCCATTTGGAGTTACCAGGCCATAGGCTGGTCGGACCTTCTCATTCTAGTTGTCCTGTTCAATGTATTTGCTTTGACGATGTGGTTTGCAGCGCTCAAGTATCTCGAGACCTGGCTGGTTTCGGCGCTTAGAGCAGTGGGCCCTGTGGTGGCGGCGCCCGTGGCGTGGATGTTCTTTGATCAGAATCTTTCGGCCCTGCAAATCTTGGGAGCCGCATTGGTGGTCACTACCTCCGCTCTGTTGGTGAAGGCCCGAGCAGCGGGCGGCAAGGGAAGGGAAGACACGAGTCCAGCCGCTGTTTGAGACTTATCCAAGGACTTAACCAGTAATCGTCGTACCAAGTTCTACGGTGCCGTCGAGGATACCCTGAATGCTGCCGGAGGCGGACGCATTCAGCACATGCGCATATTTCGCTCCGCCGCCAATCGCACGGAGTGCGTATTCAATTTTCGGCCGCATACCGCCGGTGACGGACGGATGGCTGAGGAGATTCTTTGCTTGCGCACTCGACAACCGCTTTTGCAGGACACCGTCAATTTTAATTCCATCGACATCAGTGAGCAGTACCAGGCGCATGACGCGCAACTCTCGTGCGAGTTCCGCCGCGACATGGTCGGCGTTAATGTTAAAGGCCTGGCCGTCGGCGTCGTGGGCAACGGAGCAAATGACCGGGATATAATTTTGCTCGAGTAAGGTTACGACTAGAGACGTATGTAGGGTCTTAATCTCTCCAACGAACCCGATATCAGCCCCTCCGGGGGAGGAGACTTTGTGCGGCACAAAAATCGGCCCATCGCTGCCGCTCAGACCAACCGCATGTCCGCCAGCCTGGGTGAACAAGCTGACCAAATCTTTGTTCGCCTTGCCTGACAGTACCATTTGGGCAAGTTCCAGAGTTGACTCGTCGGTGAAGCGCAATCCTTCGACAAATTTTGGCGTAAGCTGAAGCCTCTCCATCCAGCGGGAGAGCGACTTGCCGCCGCCGTGTACGATGATTGGCCTATGCCCCTCGCGCTGCAGCGCGAGGACATCCCTCGCGAAATGAGCAGCGGCTTGCGGAAGCTCCAACGCGGAGCCGCCAAACTTGATGACAACGATATCTTGCATTAGGAGTACTCGGTGTTTATCTCGACATACCCGGCAGTAAGGTCGCAGCCCCAGGCTCTGGCCTTCCCCTTGCCAAGCTTTAGGTCCAGGGCTATCGAGATATTTTCCTGTCTCAATAATTTAGCCAATGATTCGCGCTTGAATGATTGAATCTTTCCCCCGCCCAATACTTTGCAACCGGCCAGTGCAACATCAAGTTTTTTGAGGTCCAGCGCCAACGAAGGATCCTTGCCAGCGGCTGCGATTATTCGGCCCCAGTTTGGATCCGCTCCAGCGATGGCAGTCTTTACGAGTGGAGAGTTGACGACATTCATAGCCATTTTTCTGGCTTGAGCCTGGGTCTTGGCCCCTCGCACGGTCACTTCGATGAGCTTCGTGGCTCCCTCGCCGTCACGAGCAATCGCCTTTGCCAGGACCTGGCAGGCCTCAGTTAACAAACCTTGAAAGGCCAAAAGCTCCTTCCCGTCCCTGAGCATTTTGGTTCCGGTGCTAAAGAGCAGGACCATGTCATTAGTCGATGTATCCGTGTCGACCGAAGTCATATTGAAAGAGTCGTTGACCGCCGAGCGTAATGCTGCGCGCAGCTTCGGAGCAGAGATGCGCGCATCAGTCACCAAAAATCCCAACATCGTTGCCATGTTGGGGGCAATCATACCAGCACCCTTGGCAATACCAGATACCGTCACGGTCTCCTTGCCTATGCGGCGGCGCAGGAACACTTCCTTAGGATAGGTATCAGTCGTCATGATGGCTCTCGCGACTTTGCTGCCCGTTCGCTGCAGTGGCTTCGAGAGCATGCTCTTAAGACCCGAAGAGATCTTATCCATCGGGAGTTGTTTCCCGATAATTCCCGTAGAGGAGACCACGATATCTTGCGCACGGCAGCGCAGAAGCTTTGCGGCAATTGCCGAAGTTGTCTTGGCGTTACGAAATCCCAGAGTTCCTGTGGCGGCATTGGCGCAGCCAGCGTTGATAACCACCCCCTTCGCCTTGCCGCTCTTCATCGCCGCCTTGGTATACTCCACGCAGGGGGCAGCCGTAGAGTTTTGAGTGAAGACTCCGGCGGAGCTGAAACAGGCAGGCAGATATATATACGAGAGATCGTCGCGGCCCGGCTTTATTCCACAGCCGATAGCTCCCGCGAATACGCCAGGAAGGTCCGTAAAGGTGCCGTGCGATTTGCTTGACTTCGTCATATCGAGAATACCTCACCAAGAATTGATAGTGCCGTCTGAATTTCCTTGCTCGAAACGATCAGCGGAGGCACCAGGCGCACCACTTTTGGACCAGCTCCGACAAGCAGTAGTCCACGCTCGAGAGCCTTTGCAGAGACCGCGCTCGAAGTCAGCTCGGCGCTTTCTTGCAGCACCAAGCCCTGGATAAGCCCCCAACCGCGGGACTGTGCTAAATGTTTTGGATACTTGGCAACGAGATGAGTTAGCCCAAGGCGAAGCTCTTCTCCGCGCTCTCTGACCTGCGCTAGGAACTCCGGTGTTCCGATAATTTTGCTGACGGTGGAGGCAACCGCAGTAGCCAGTGGATTTCCGCCGAAAGTCGTGGCGTGCTCTCCGGGCTGGAAAATAGCCAGCCGCGCATTGGCGAGCATCGCACCGATCGGAAACCCGCCGCCCAGCCCTTTGGCAGTGGTAAAGATATCGGGCTCGACTCCGAGCACCTGATATCCCCAGAGTTTTCCCGAGCGTCCCATGCCGCACTGCACTTCATCGTAGATGAGAGCGGCATCGTGTTTGTCGCAAAGCTCACGGGCCTTTGAAAAGAAACCCCTATCACCGGGAGTTACTCCCCCTTCACCTTGCAGCGGTTCCAGCAAAATGCCCGCAAGATGCTTTCCTTTAGGAATGTTTGCTACGAGGATCTCCAGGGCAGCGCTATCATTGAACGGAACATATTCAAAGCCCGGCACTAGTGGTTCGAATCCGTTCTGGTACTTTGCTTGCGCCGTTGCAGTCAGGGCTCCGAGAGTGCGCCCATGAAAGCTCTGCAGGGCTGTGATTATGACAGGCTCATCCGTCGGGCGCTTTAGCCTAGAGTATTTGCGCGTGAGCTTAATCGCAGCTTCATTAGCCTCTGCCCCGGAGTTGCAAAAGAAAGCACGCGCTGCGCAAGAATTTTTGACCAGCCAGGCTGCCAGCTCGGCCTGCGGCGCCGTGTAGTAGAGGTTTGATACGTGCATTAGGCGCCCAGACTGCTCAGCCAGCGTGGCGCGAATTGCCGGGCTTGCATGTCCCAGGGAGCACGTGGCGATTCCGGCAACAAAATCCAAATATCGCTTGCCCTCGTTGTCCCATACCCAGCAGCCCTCGCCGTGATCGAGCACAACTTGGTTCCGCGCGTAAGTGTTTTGAAGAAACGGGTCTATGTCAGCAGGACGTAGCATGCGGTCCTCAGATTATGAAATTCCAAGCGCGGGCTGCAGCAGTCCTGCTGTCTCGTCCAGTCCAAACATCACGTTCATATTTTGGATGGCCTGACTGGCCATGCCCTTGCCGAGATTATCGAGTGCGGCCAAGACGACTACCTGGTTGTCGCGCACGGCGACGGAGATATCGCAGAAATTCGTGCCGACAACATCGTGCAGTCTTGGGCTGCCTTGCCTGAATCGGATAAATCGACTTGTCTTATACGTACTTTCGTACCGAGCGCGAAGTTCCTCAAGCTTAATTGTAGTTCGCAGCTGAGCATACATCGTCGCAAAGATGCCGCGTGAAATCGGCAGGAGATGGGGGACAAACATGGTGGGTAAGGCGTCTGCGCCGTGGAGAGTCAGTGCTTGACGCATTTCCGGTTCGTGTCTGTGGGCCAGTACCTTATACGCTTCGAAATTCCCGTGGCGTTGAGGGTGGTGCATGGAATCCTGCGGCGCACGCCCGGCTCCGGAGGTGCCTGTTTTGGCATCGAAAATGAGACTTCCCAAGATTTGACTCTGAAATGTACTCACGAGTGGCTGGGCTGCAAGGATGCAGGCTGTAGCCAGGCACCCGGGGTTCGCAATCCTCATGGCCGAACGGATCTGCTCGCGATTCAGTTCGGTGAGACCATAGGTAAAAGTGGTGCGCAGTTCGGCATCGAATGCCACATCCGGATAGGTGCGGCGGTGGGCGGTCTCGTCGGTAAGGCGAAAATCAGCAGATAGATCGATGACCCTGGTATCTTTGTAAGCTTGAGTCTGAAGCTCGCGTAGAGCAGGGGCGCTGTGGCCGTGCGGAAGAGCTAGAAATAGAACGCGGCGCTTGCACTGAGCAAAGCGCTCCCAAGGAACTGATTTCTCGAAACGTAGGCCAGGGTAAAATCCCTGCAGATGCGGATGCACTGAGGAAACAGGCTCACCGGCCTGCGAAGAAGAGACGACACCGATGATTTGGACGGCTGGATGATGAGTGAAATATCGAAGCAGCTCGCCGGCTCCAAAACCGCTTCCGCCTTGAATCACCACCCCGATCGGTTCGTTCACTTCCCGCCCAGAAATAGTGCAAACTTTTCATTCAAGCAGGCGCCGAACCCCAGCGAACGAAAATATTCCGGGCTTGAGGTAACGACCATGATCTCGTGAATATTTTGTTTGCGAGCTTCCTCGACGGCAGCTCCGATGAGAGCAGCGCCGAACCCTTTGCCTTTGTACTCTGGATGTACGGCCACCGAACGAACCTCGGCAATCTTCGGACTGTAAACTTCGAGTGAAGCGCAGCCGACAATCATCCCCTTTTCTTCCACTACCCAGGTAGTTGGAATGAGATCGTGGTAGTCCTTCTCCGAGCGGGGCAGGAGCTTATCCGGATACATACGAACGAGAGCCAGAATGCCGGAGATGTCAGAATGCTTTGCAAGACGGAGCATGGTACCTCAAGGAGAAAGGCTACCGAGTATAATAAATTTCGTAGAAAATTCTAGAGGCGGGGAGCCTACAGCCCGGCCTTGATTTCCTCAATCTTACCCATGACCGTCGTTTGAATAGCCTCCAAATCCTGCTGGGTCTTGGCTTCAAAACGCATAACCAGCACCGGCTGGGTATTCGATGCCCGCACTAGCCCCCAACCATTGGGGAACGTGATTCTGACACCGTCAATTGTCTCGACCTTTTGCCCTGCAAAGGCTCCCTGGGCGTGCTGCGCAATCTTAAACTTCACATCATCAGGGCAGTCGACGCGGATTTCCGGTGTCGAAACCATTTTGGGAAGGTCGGCCAGCAACTTCGAAACCGGCTTATCCCAGTGGCTGACGACTTC